>NZ_CP034562.1:2835000-3150000 GCF_003970675.1 Flammeovirga pectinis | reverse complement strand
CGATATTTTTAAAATTTTTTTCAATGTTCGCCACTTGTTATTTATCACACATATGTGTAAAGATACAAGAGAAGGGACATTAAACAGTCTTTATGAATACATTTAATTAGAAACTTTTACCAAAAGCTACCCCAAAACTCCACGTATCGTATACATTTCCTTTAATGTCGTAAGAGAAATTTGGAGAGATACACCATTCTCCAGGTAATTCAAATTCTTTTTCAATCATAAATTTACAAACAGCAAAGTTTTGATTTTTCTCTAACTCAATACCAGGACCTACACCAACATTCCATCCTTTAATAGGACTGTAGAATAACATTAATGCACCAACATATGCATACTCTCTTTCTAGTTCTTCAGTTCCTCCATTCTCTCCATGTCCTTCACCGGGAACTTCAATCATGTATTGTGCAATTTCCATATCGTTTACTAACCCGATAGAGAATTTTTTAGAGATCCTAAAAGTATAATCAAGTCCAAAACTAGGTACTAACAATCCTTCGTGGGAAGAAATTTCTTGAGGAATAAAAGCATATCCTAAATAGAACGAAACTTTATGTCTTTTCATTTTTTCATGCTCCCCATCATGCTCTAGACCTTCTACATGGTGTTCTTTTTTAGTATAGTTGTCTTTATAACTTTCTACATATTGATTGTGATTTACTGTTTCTTTTACTTCTTGAGCAAATACATTTGAAGTTGTTAATGCTAAAAACGAGCAAATAATTAATAGTTGCACTTTTACAAATTTCATATCATTAATATTAAAATACTTTTTTCATTTTGGTGCAAACTATAGTTTAATGTCAAACTTTATAAATATTTTTTGATAATGATATTTAACTAATTTTTATAATATTTAATGGGTTAATTTTTAAGTAAAAAAAAGACTGTGCATTGTTAAATACACAGTCTAAATAAGTATATGATCGAATTGATACTTAGATCAATTTTCTAATTTCAATTATTAAACATTGGCCAGCTTCTAAAGTTGCAGACATCCAATTATCAACAAATTTATACTCTTTCTTTCCTGCAAAATCCCAATAAGCACCATTGTTAGTACCTGGAATATTTAAGAAAAAGTCTTGAGAATTATTGTAATCTGTATTAGCAACTACAAGAAGAGAATGTTCTGGGTGCCACGGATCAAAACGTTCAAAAGCAATAACACTTTCAAAAGCAGTTTCTGGGTAATGAATTGTCATAGACTCTTCATTGCCACGTAAGTGATCATTGTTCAATAACCAACCAAAGTGATTGTAAATGTTATTGATATATTTAATATACCCTATTAAGTTGTGATCGTTGTTCCAACGCAAAGCAGATTTATAGAACAACGGTAATCTTTGTTGGCTATAAAAATCTGTTTCTGATTGTAAGAAATTTAAACCAGTATTAACGGGCCATTCTTCTAAAAGCTCAAAACCTTGATGTATAAAAGGAATAGAGTTAGGTAAGAACTTATTTAAAACATAAGTAACCTTACAATGTGGTTCTCCACCACGCATCATAGCTCTAGGCGTATTGTGCGTTTCTGGTGTACCATAATATGGCAAGGCAAGGTAATCATTAGAATCTTCGACAATTCTTTGTATACCTTGGCGTTTATCACGAGAAGTAACTCTCCATTCGTGGCCTAGTACAGCATTAAAACCTGCATTTCTACTTTTCTGAGTAACATCAAAGTTTTCTTCACAGAAAGCAAAATCTCTATCATTTCTGCGTGCTCCATCAATTATCTCTTCCATAAGAGGTTGAGGTAAAGCATGTCCCATATCAATCATAACTCCATCAATACCAAATGATTGGTAGTGAGGTATAACACCACTTATTTTATCCCATAAAGGTCTATTTACGTGTGTTGGTTGAGCTAATTCAGGATTGTAAAAACGTATAGTATCGTATGCAATGTAATTATAATCATTTGGTTCATGATCATAAGGAAAATTGTACATACGTAAATACGTAACATCAGACCATGCTGGTTGAATATCATCTGGTGGCCAATCTGCAAAAGCACCAGGAATAATTAATTCACCTTCATCAGTATAAGCTACAAACTTTCCGTCTTCAATTTTAATTTGTTCTGGAGTAGGTGGCTTTTTAAATAAAGAACGGTATTCTCTACTTGGTGCAAAGTGATATCCTCCACCTTCAGGAATTTGCTTAATTGCAGCTAATTCATTGGCAGGGAATTCAGGGCTATGGTATTCATGAGCTCTTTTTCTATCTATCCAATAGAACCACTCAGGGTTTATTTTTACCCAATCTCCTCCTAAAGAAGATGTACGTAAAACAAACTCCATAATAACACGCATTCCCATCATGTGAGCAGCTTCAACAAAAGCTTCGAACTGCTCTTCTACAGTAAAAGGAATAAGTGGATCTGCTAAATTGGGATCAAGTTTATATTGATCTTTAATAGCATATGGAGAACCTAAATCTCCTCTGTTACCGTCTTCACCAATACTAGTAAGAGGTAACATATATACAGTATTACAGCCTAAGTCTCTTATGTACTTAAGCATAGAAATACATTTTAATAATGTTCCAGTCTCTCTAAATCCATTATCGCTACTTGTAATGTCCATTCTATTTCCAGAACCAACATGACCGTTGTTATCGTGGTCGTATGCGGTTGTTAAGCGTGGAAATAAATTATAGAAACTAGATACGTAAGTCCAATCACCACCGTAACCGTGTACTTCGTTTCTTAATTGAGAAAGGGAATGATTATAGTTGACATTTCTATCTGTAGGAGCAGTGATTTCTTGAATCGACTCCTTGAAGAACGTCATTGGGTTTGTTTTTACGGGATAGGAAGCGCCTTGTTCCTGCCCTAGCCATAATGAAGGCACATAATAATCTCTAGTTTCTTTGGCTTCATTTGCTTCTAAGAAATCAAGGATTTTGAGTAGCTTTGAATCTTTTTTCATACTTATTATTTCAAAACGTTTGTACTGAAATAGAACTTATATTGACAGTGTGTTATCTAATCTACAATTTTCTTAGTTAATTCACCGAACTAAAAATGCATCATTTTGTTAACAAATGATTGCAACCCGTTTCGATCCATATTTTTAATAACATTTTTATGTTATTTGCAATAATTCGTAAAAAAAACTTAACAAGGTGGTCATTGGTAAAATTGCAATGTAACTTTGTGAGTAACTGAATATAATGGCCAATAATATTAATATCATCTTTAAGAATTGAATTCACAATCAAGATCTATATGGTGGGTAATAACCCTCACTACCTTTTGTTTCTTAATAATAGGATATAAAGTCTATGAAAACGGCGGAAGTAACTCTAGAAAATTAGCATTCGAGGTTACTAAAGAACGTGCGGTTAGATATGGAGAAACTATCGAGTCTAGATTACAAACCTTATTGAGCGAAATGAGGTTGATAAGTAATACTATGCAAATTATTGCTGAAGACCAGGGGAATACAGATGAAATCCTTGAGGGACTTCTAGATAATACTGTTATACAATATACTAATATTGAATATATGTGGATGGTACTTGTAGATAGTAATTCTACAGACAATGCCTTTTACAATCCTATATTTTATGATAATGAATCTATGAACGCAGATGGAGCAATTAATCATGAAATAAAAAAAGGAACATTAGACTGGAACGAGTTCTTCTTGAAAGAAAGAATCTTGGCATCAAGAGAGTCTTTTGTAACGTTACCGAAGCATATACAGAATGGTAGTAATAATTTATTTGCTGTACATGTAGTATTGCCTTTCTTTTCTGAAAGTGATAAATTTATTGGAGCAGTTGGTTCTGCAATTCGCTTATCATTTTTTCAAAACTTTATAAAAGATACTGATGGAGATGATAAAAGATATGTATGTATTGCCGCTCCAAATGGTCAGATAGTAGGTTCTGTAAACCCTTCTGATATTGGAAAGAATGATGGTATTCCTGCTTACTTATTTGCATCATTAAGAAACGATCAAAAGGTAAGTAGAATAGTAGAAAACAGCGAAACCGACGAAAGCTACTATGAAATGTTGTTTCCTATTAAAATTCAAGGAATGACAGAACCTTGGGTTATTACTACTAGAGTACCACTTGAGGCTGTATTAAGAAGCTCAATTCAGTCGCGTAATTTTACAATGGCATTGGTATTCTTGTTATGGGTAATCATTACTTCATCTTTAACATTTATGGTAAGTAAATGGAAAAGTGAATTAGGACAACGTAAAGTTGTTGTTGAAGAATATAAGAAGACCAATGAACTATTAAGAAATATATTAGACAACTCAGACCATATCATGATGTATACTTTAGATCGTGATAAACGTTTACTGAGTTGTAATAATAAGTTTATGAAAATAACAGAAATGCTTACAGGTGTCCGTCTAGAAAAAGGCGTCTATTTGTTAGATATTTTTGATAGTATAAAAGAGAACAACAAGAATATTTTTGAAAGAGAATATTTTGATCGTTGTATAAAAGGAGAAGACTTAGTAGTTGTAGATAAATTTAAAGGGTACTATTTCGAACAGTTTTTTAACCCGTTTAGAAATACTCAAGGAGAAATTATTGGTGTAACAAGTTTCTTGGTTGATGTTACAGAATTAAAAGATGCACAGAAGCAACTAGAAGTGCATAAAAACCATCTAGAACTTTTAGTAGAGAAAAGAACGAAGCACATTGAACGTCAGAATGAAGCTTTAAGAACTCAGTCTGAGAAATTAAGAGTTGCACATGATGAAATCAGAGAGTCTAATTTAACGCTCGAACACAAGAATGACGAGATTGCATCAAAAAATATTGCAATGCACGATTCTCTAATGGATACGGAAAGTGCTTTATCTCAACTAAAAGAGATGCAAGATCAACTTGTTAGCTCAGAAAAATTAGCCTCGATTGGACAATTGACAGCAGGTATTGCTCATGAAATTAATAACCCAATAAATTTTGTGGCGAATAATGTTCTTCCTCTAAAAGATGATATAGAAGATTTGATTCAAGCTTTTAATGAACTCAAGAAGTTTGTAAAACAAGAAACGATAAATGAGATTGAAGAAAATTACGATATCACGTTTGTAATTCAAGAAATAAACGATCTCTTAAAAGGTGTTGAAGAAGGAGCAAATAGAACTACTCAAATTGTAATGGACTTGAAAACTTTTGCAAGAATGGACTCCGCTCAATTTAAAGAAGCCAATCTTGAAGAAGGTATTGATACCTCTCTCACACTTTTAAATAATAAACTTAAAAACAGAGTAGAAGTCCATAAAGACTATGGAAATATCCCATTGGTTAACTGTAATGAGAGTAAAGTTAACCAAGTATTTATGAACATTCTTAACAACGCGGAACAAGCTATTAAAGGTGAAGGAAACTTATCTATAAAAACTTGGAGCGATGAGAAGATGGTCTACATAAGAATCACTGATGATGGTGGTGGAATGGATAAAGAAACTGTAAATAAAATCTTTGATCCTTTCTTTACAACCAAACCAGTGGGGTTAGGTACAGGATTAGGCATGTCTATTTCGTTTGGTATTATTCAAGATCATAAAGGTGATATTAAAGTTGATTCAGAGGTAGGAAAAGGTACTTCGTTCACAATTATATTACCGATCATAGGGCCTCAGAAAATAGAGGAGTAATATAATTGTTGATAACTTTCTGATATAAAGTGATAAAATCAGAAAGTTATCAACAATTGTGTATTTGTAAACAAATCTGATTGTTTATATTTTAGTAAATTCTTTTAAGCTAAGAATATGAAGCGATTATTAACTATTGTATTTATTATCTCTCTACTAATTGTTGGTAAATATTCTATTTATGCACAATCATCAAATTTTATATATTATCCTGTTGATGCTAGCCTAATATCAGGACAACTAAAAGCAATAAACAATACTGGTGATGGAATACTTTGGGGCGCTTCTGATAATGGGGTCATGCGTTTTAATGGAGAATCAACAAAATATTTCCCTTCTGCTTTTTCTAGTAATTATATTAAGTCTTTTACCAAAGAGAAGAATGGCGACATATTAGTTGTTCATGATCTAGGTGTAGGTAAAATTATTTCAAAGGGAAATAATTATCAGTTTGAAGACTTTATTGAAGGCACACATGAATTTGATAGAAATAAATTATTCTATCCTAAAAGTATTTTTGCAACAAATAATAAGGAATATTGGATAGGAGAAGATTCTTCTATTGTACTTTATAAAAAGGGGCAATCTTTAAAGAGATACCACCTTAAATTACGTTCTCAATCTCCACACTACGTACGGTCTATTTTATTTGATGTTGATGGTTTTAAAAACCCTTGGGTCTTTAGTTTTTCTGGTAATATTTTTAGATATGACAAAGAAAAAGATAGATTTTTATCTATCAGATTACCAATTGATATTAATGAGATTTCGTGGGTAAAAAAGAATGGCTTTAAATCATTTTTTGTGGGATGTAAACAAGGACTATTCGAAATGGAAGTAAATCGATTAGGTCAGTTAATCAAATGGAAGAAAAGAGTCAATTTACCTGATATTTCTGTAGGAGAAATCCTTTCAAAAAATAAATTAATTCTAGGTACATGGAATAATGGAGCTTACTTTGTTGATTTACTTGAAAATCACTCTACCTATAGTAAAATTAATCTACAAGGTAACGAAGATGTATTGTCAATAGACTATCAACAAGGAAAAGGTATTTGGATTGGTAGTACAGAGAGTATTGGTTTACTCAAAGAGATACCCTTTAATAGATTAGACTTACTTAATAACCATGTGCTAGTAGAAAGTGCATATATAGCTAAAGATGGCTCATTACTTTTTTCTGAGGGTGATAGTGTTCGTCAGTTTATCAAAAAAGAGGAGAAATGGAGACAACAACATGTTTATTCATTTCCTGATCGTATTAGATCAATTGGTGAATTTGAAGGACAGTTGGTTTTTGGTAGTTATGTTGGAGATATCTTTTTTGTTTCTCCAAATTCTAATAATTATACAAAACTAGAGGGAATTAAATTCACACAGTCTATAACATCATTTTTTGTAGACGATGAAAATAATTTATGGATTACTGGAGAGTATCAAGATGGAATTTATAAATACACAAAAGAGCATAAACTTTCATACTTATCAAGTGATAATTTAAAAGATGTTCAAGTTATCAAAGGTATTGCTGATGGGGCTTTCTATGTAGGAACAGCTCATAAAGGTTATTTATTACAACGTTATAATTATACAGATCAGCTGTTTGAAAACCTCAAATTAAAATTTCCAAGAACAGTAAGAGAAGATATTATTATCAGAGATATATTAATTGATGCCGAAAATGTATTCTTAGCAACTTCTGATGGTTGCTTTTCTTTTGTTAGAGGTACTTCTTCTTCTATTAGTTTAAAGGAAATATCGGCTTTAGGTTTAGAAAAAAATGCCAATTTAAAAGCTATTTCAAGAGCAAATAATATTTTGTGGCTTGCTTCTTTTAAAGGTGTATATAGAATAGAAAATGGTAAAGCTCAACTATTCGATAAGACAAATGGTTTACCTTCTAATGCAATTAAAATTGGTGGTTTAGTAAAAGACAATCAAAAGGAACTTTGGATTGTAACAGAAAAAGGATTGTTATTTTATTCGGAAGATAAATCACTACCAAAAGCTACAGAAATACAATCTATAAAAGTTGTTTATTCTGGTAATAATGGAGAGAAAAAAATATGGGACTCAACAACAGAAATTCCTTATTCTTCTAATGTGGAGATTAGTTACTCATCTCATTCTTTTCCTTTAATCAATACGAGGTACCAATACCGTATTCTTTCTCAAGATACCATTTGGTCAGAAATGGAAAATACGGGTAAGATTAGTATTTTAAATGTTGAAGGAGGGAATTATACAATTGAAGTTAGATCGCAAGAAAAAGGCAAATTAATTAGTGCTATTTCTTCTATTACATTTAATGTAATTACACCTTGGTTCAGACAGTTATGGTTTTATATAACAGTAGTAGTTTGTTCTATTTTTCTACTTTTTATAGCGATAAGACTTTATAATAAAAATCTAAGAGCGAAAGGGAAAAGGTTAGAATACCTTGTTGAAATGAGAGCAAAAGAAATAGCTACTCAACGGACACAAATAATGGAGCAGCAACAAGATCTTTTTAATAAAAAGCAAAGAATTATTGAGAATGAAAAATCTATTGCTGAAGTAGAATTAAAGAACTCTCAATGGAGAGAAGAACAGTTACAAGAGATTATTGATCAGAAGAATGGTAGATTAACTGCTGTTACTTTAAATATTGTAGAGAAAAATAATTTCCTACATACCTTACAAGACCAAATAAAAAAGACTGTAAACAACCATCCTGAATTAGCAACATCACTTAATAAATTAAATAAGACGATAGAACAAAGTGATAAAACAGACAAAGATTGGGAAGAATTTCAATTGTATTTTGATGGTATTCACACCGATTTTAATCAAAAATTAAAAGAAAATCACCCTAATTTAACAGCACATGATCTTAGGCATTGTGCATTGATAAGATTGAATTTAGGGTTATATGAATGTGCTAATCTTTTAGGTATCTCTCAAGATAGTATCAAAACATCACGTTATCGCTTAAAGAAAAAATTGGTATTAGAAAGTAGTCAGAACCTTCAAGACTATATATTATCCTTTAAATAAATTTTAGTAGGAAAGTAACTATTTTTCTAAATAATCAATAGAGTTATAAACAGCTGTAATAACACTAATCTTCATTATTGAGTTTCTAAGAATTTATTGATAGTTTCTTTCCTTCTAACTTTCATTGTGTCTGTTTTTATAAAACTACCAATAGAATGAATCTGTTTTGGTACTTCAAATTTACCTACTTTTTTAGAAAGATTTTGGAGAAGTGTTTTTTGATCATCAATAGTTAAACTAATTCCTTCAATAAATAAAATTGCTTGTTCCCCTAATAAGGAATGTGGAATGCCTCCTATAAATAAACTTACAGAAGAGTACCCCATATCGGATAGTATTTTTAAGATATGAGTTTCAACTTTTTCTGCTTGTATTTTAACACCTCCAGAATTAATTATATTATCTGCTCTTCCTAACCATTCAAACGATGTTGAACTGTGTAATTTTACCACATCATTAGTTTGTACTTTTTTATAGTCAGACATTGGGGCTATAATATTCAGACAATTGCGTTCATCTACATTTATTGAGACCCCATCTAGTGTATGATATAAACCATCAGTTGTATAGCTAATTTTTTTAAGTGCAATATGAGAGACCGTCTCAGTCATGCCATAAGTCATATAGATAGCGGTATGATGTAGGTTTTGCTGAATTGAATTACTTAAAAGGTTACTAATAGGTGCACCTCCAATAATAATTTTCTTTACTTTTTGTATTTGCTCCAATTCATTGTCAATTGATGATTGGACTTGTAAAGGAACCATTGCAATAAAATCAAATTCGATATCTCTAGGAACTTTACTAAATGGGTGAGAAGTAGGTGGTATAATCCATGTATTTAGTTTAAATTCTAAAGCTCTTACGAGCATCATTCTACCTCCAATGTATTCTGTATTTATACAGATTAATGCCTTATCATTTTCTTGTATTGCTAATATTTTGGCAGTTGCTTTTGCACTAGCTTCCATCTGACTTCTTTTTACAAGTATAGCTTTAGGCATTCCGGTAGAACCCGATGACTGCATGGTAAATTCTTCTTTACCATTTAACCATTCAAAACAGAAAATTAGAACATTATCAATATATTCCTCTCCATACATTTGAAAGTTTCCATTGCGTAGATCATTGATTTTGAATTCCTTTCCAGCGATATGTAAATACATAAAGAATCGATTTAAATCTTAAAAACTTACTACTTAGTTGTCATTGTAGGAATGATAATTGATCTTTGTACCTTAGAATAATGATATATACCTAATGAATACAAAAATTAAGACACTCAAATATACATTTCTAATTAGTCTGTTTACTATTTTTTCTTTATCAGCTTTTGCTCAAACAAAAAATAGAACAGTTATCAAAACATTTTATGATGATTGGGCAGGGATTGTTGCCGAAGAGTTTTATGTAATTGATGGCGATTCAAATAGAATTGATGGAGAATATAAAAGGTACTTTCCCGGTAGTGACAATTTAATTGTGAAATCACATTATAAGGATGGAGAGTTAAATGGAATATTTCAAGAATTCTTTGAGAACGGTCAGGTTCATTTTATAACCCATTACAAGAACGGAATCCAATCTGGAAAATATACCTCTTTTTATGTAGAAGGTATGAAAAAGACGGAAGCACATTTTAAAAATGATGTGATGGTTGGTACGATGAAAAAGTATTATCAATCTGGAGAAATTCAGTTAGAACATAATACCAAAACTAATATGTGGACAGAGTATTACCCTTCGGGAATTGTAATGTCGAAATCACAAATGTTAGGTGAAAAGCGTAATGGAATTACTGAAGTATTTGATGAAAAAGGAAATCTTGTTCAAAAAGGGAATTACCTCGATGGTTTAATTGATGGAAGCTATACAACTTATTATGCATCAAGTGGTAAAACAAAGAAAGAAAGCCTATTTATAAATGGAGTTCTAGAGGGAGAATCAAAAGAATATTTTGAAGATGGAACACTAAAACTTTTAATTCCTTTTCAGCATAACCTAGAACATGGGTTAAGAAAAGAATATTATAGAAATTCAAAATTGATGTCTGAAGTAAAAATGATTGAAGGTAAGAATACTGGAAATTATAAAAATTATTACGAATCAGGTCAATTAAAAGCTGAAATGATTACGGCTTTAGGTAAAGAGCAAAAAGGGATATTTAGAGAGTTTAATGAAAGTGGAACTCTTTTAAAAGAAGGGCATATGCAATCTGGTAAAATGCATGGTATTACTAAAGTATTTTACGATAATGGTAATTTGAAGGAGTTTTTTAATTATCAAAAAGGACTGAAAAAGGGCGAACAAAAAACGTTCTTTACTGATGGTGAAACGTTGGAGATTTTAGAGGTTTATGCTAAAAATCCTTCAGCTTATACATTTAAAGAATTTTTTGATACCAAAGTATTGAAAGTAGAAGGACAGTATGCTAAAAAGTTAAAATCAGGAACTTGGAAAACATATTATTCTGATGGAAAAGTTAAAACCAAGAAGCAATACAGTAATGGTTTTGAAGAAGGTGAGGCTTTTATTTATAATCATGATGGTATTATTCTAACAAAAGAACGATATAGAAAAGGACGCCTTGTTGGAATTAGAATAGAATATTTTGAAGATGGTAAAACTACTTTGAAAGAAACACCTTATGATAAAGGCTATATTTATGGAGTTGTAAAACAATACTATGATAATGGTCAGTTAAGAGCTTCAGGGAAACAATACAAAGACAAGAAATTAAATTCTTGGAAATATTTTGATAAAAATGGAGTATTGGAGAGAGAAGAAATTTATGAGAAAGGCACTCTATTAGAAGTTAAGTATCCAAATTAATTTAACCTAAAATGAGATGAGAATAGATAAATATTTATGGTGCGTTAGAGTTTTTAAAACGAGATCTCTAGCCACAGATGCTTGTAAAAAAGAAGAAGTACTTTTAAACGGAAAAATGCCAAAACCTTCTCAAAAAGTAACAGAAAGGGATGTAATTGATGTGAAAAAAACACCAATTTGGAGAAAATATAAAGTACTAAAAGTTATTGATAAACGAGTTGGAGCATCTTTAGTAGAAGAAAACTTAGAAGAGATTACCGTAAAAGAAGAACTCGACAAATTAAATGAATATATAGAAGAAAAAAGATTCTATTTAAAATAAAATACATTAAAAAAGAGGTACTCATGTGGGTACCTCTTTGTTTATATAACGAATTATTTTTATTTTTAAATTAAGTACAAATAATACTCTTTATAAATTATCAACTATCATTGTCATGCAGAATATCCATATCTTACTGTTACTTATGTATTTATCTATAGGACTAGCTATTTGGTCTTTTTATAAAACATTTCTAATAACAGACAATCCAGGTAGTTCTACATTCGATAAAGATGATGACGATAACGATAATAACGGAGGTTGGCCTCAAGAACCTAAAGACCCTGATTTAGATCTACCTCCAGGCGTATTTATATTACCACCAGAAGCTCCAGATCCAAGTCAAAGAAAAAGAGATTTACAATTTGTAAATTAGTTACTCTTAATTTTTTTTCTTAGACTTTTTGCCTGAGATGTTAACCCTTTCTTATTAGGAACAATCAATAACAGTTTGTGTAACATTGCCAATGTATGCTTTTCTAATTTCAATTCTTTATAAATTGTTGAAAGTCCAGACATAGCAGCAAAGTGCCTAGGTTCTAATTCTAGTACCTTTTTAAGATCTTTGATGGCGTTATTAAATTCACCACGCATGTAATAAGAAATTGCTCTTTTATTAAAAATTTCAGCACACTCTTTATTAAATATCAAAGCATGAGAAAAAGTTGCAATAGCGTCCTTGTATCTTTCGTTAGACATTTGTTCAACACCTAAGGCAATGATATCATTTAAAAATGGATCATCAGTTTTTTGCCATAACTGTAATATTGAATTTTCTATATCTAATATTGTATCTTTATCAGTGGCATCTTTTAATTGATTAAAAAGATTTTCCACTTCTGTAGTGTTTTCTTTCATAGTTGTAGACTTAGATTTTCAGTAAAAATTATTTTACTTTTATCATTAAAAGCAATTCATAGCCGAATTGTGTCACACTACTTAAATACATAAACCCCCTTAAAAAGTTTCTAATAATTGAAATCATTAGGGAATTTCTAAACATATCTTCATAGTTCATGAGAATAGTACAAACTTTCGTATTGCTTTTTATTGTTTTGATAAGCATTTCAAATTCTAATGTTTATGCTCAAATATCAGTTCAAACAACAAAATATATAATTGATTCTCTTTCAAGTGATATTTTAAGAGGTCGCCTTGCAGGGAGTGAAGGGGAACATATAGCAACAGATTTTATCAGTAATGAATTTAAAAAGTTAGGCTTAACACCTGCAGGAGATAATGGAACTTATTTCCAAGTATTGACTAAATATTCTAAAGTTGTTGAAAAGAACGCATTATCATTAAATAAATTACCAATTAGCGAAGGTGATTTTTTTGTTGATACAAATGTAGAATCTATCTATTCTAAGAAACTTAAGGATATTGCTGTAAAAGAAATCCCAGAAGGAACATCTTTTCAAGAATTTAGAAAACAACTTATTTCTTCAGATCAATTGACATTCGTTTGGGTAAAATCTAAGGAACATCTAATATCATTATCTCAGTTGATTGCATCGGAAGTAAGAAAACCTTATCAAGAAAGTATTGCTTCTCCTCAAAGAATTATTTGGGTAAAAGATAATCCAACAATTAGAGCAAAATTTAAGAAAATAGTTATTGATTTTTCTCAGGATGTTGAAAAAGTCGAAATGAGAAATGTTATGGCTAAGTTGAAAGGAGCCACAGAGCAAACGGTAATGATTTCAGCACACCATGATCATTTAGGAATTTTAAAAACTATCCAAGGAGATTCAATAGCAAATGGAGCAGATGATAATGCATCTGGCGTATCTGCAGTAATCCAAATAGCATCTTATTTTGCGAAAAGAAAAAATATTAATAAAAGAACTTTACTGTTTACAACATTCACAGCAGAAGAGCTTGGTTTAGTAGGGTCCACTTATATGGCTAGTAAAATGACTGAAGAGGAGTTAAAGAATATTGTTGCAATGGTCAATATTGAAATGATAGGTAAAACTTCTGCAAATGGTAAAAGAAAGGCATATATAACAGGTTATAATAAATCATCATTGGGTAAAATAATGTCAGGTAATGTATTGGCAAATAGGAAAGTGAAATTTAAGTTTTTTGCTGATCCTTATGAAGATCTCAATCTTTTTATGCGTTCAGATAATGCACCTTTTGCAGCAAAGGGAGTACCAGCTCATACAGTATCTTCTACAGATATAGATTTTGATTCTTTTTACCATACCGTTAATGATGAACCATCAACTATTAATTATAATAATGTTGTTGAGGTAACGAAAGGTATTATAGTTGGTATCGAACCAATTGTTAAAGGAAGAGAAACACCAAATAGAATAAGATAAACAATATAAAGTGAGTTCTTTTTCTTAAATTTATGCTGTTTAAGAGAACCTAATAATTTTTTGATAAAAGGAAATAATGAAGAGAATAATCAGTCTCTCGGTATTAGTAATAGGGTTTGTGTTACAAGGCTATGCGCAGCTGAGTAGAGTTGGGGTGAAAGATGATTGGACTACTGACTTGAACAGAACAACAATTTCACTTTATGAGTTTGAGGCCTTAACGCCTAGATCAGCTTTTCAGAGTATAGATAACCCTCGTTTTTATAACGAAGAAACGTCAAAAGAATATTATAATAATAACGAAAATGTTGTTGTTGTAAGTGCTGGTAGAGAGTACAAGGCATACCCTCTAGAGTTTCTAATATTCCATCAAGTAATTAATGATAGAATTGGAGGAATGCCAATAGCAGTTACCTACTGTCCCTTTACAGATGCAGTAATAGTTTATGAACGCCGTTTTACACATAGAGGGGTACAAAGAGAATTGTTACTTAAACCTTCTGGCATGATTAGAAAGAGTAATATTATTCTTTATGATCAGCAAACGGAATCGTGGTGGCAACAATATAATGGTACGGCTAAAGTTGGTCATTTTTTAGGAACAGAGTTAAAACAAATACCTTCTCTTAGAATGACAATGGGAGACTTTTACGAAAACTGTAAGTATGGTTTGGTTATCAGAGATAATGTAAAAGATGAGCAATTACCTTATGGTATCAATCCTTATTATAAATATGATAATGTTTTAACAGAAAAGCCTCTTTATTTAAATTATATGCCTAGCGAAAAGCTAATGCCAATGGAAACAGTTGTATTAGTTGAATTACGTGGAAACCATATAATTTATCCTTTAGAAGATTTACAACAACGTAAAGTACTCAATGATTTACCGATGGATATGTATGTTGTGGTTTTTTATGAAGGGAACTCAACTGCAATGCTAGGAGGTAGAGAAATTAAAAATAATGACAAATCGGGTTCAATGGCTGCGTATTCTTCATTTCATGATGGGAGACTATTAACATTTTCTTCAGAAGGCAATCATTTTATTGATGAACAAACAAAATCGACATGGAATTTTAATGGACTTTGTGTTGATGGATCTTTAAAAGGTCAACAATTAAAACAGCTAATGTCTAAACAAAGTTTTGCATTTATAGCCTTAGATTTTTACCCTAACAGCTTGATTTATAATATAAATTGGTAATCAAATTTAAGGAGTTACCATTTTCTTAAAAACAGTTGTACATTTGTATTTAGGAGATTAACACTATCTCATCTATTTACTTTCTGAATAATACGATGAAAGATTTCAAAGAAGTAAGATTATCATATAAAAATACGCCAATAGACGTCCGTGGTAAGTTTTCATTAACTCAGCAAGAATGTGAAGAGTTATTGAAAGATTATCAATCGGATGATCGTATTAATGAGTTATTATTTGTGTCGACTTGTAACAGAACAGAAGCATTTTATGTATCTGATGAGGACATGTCTGTTGATATTATTCAGAAAATAAGTAATAAGAAAGGTGTTGACATCAAGGAAGCCGTAAAGTATTTTGAGTCTGATTGCGATCCTCTTCAAGTGCAGAATCATTTATTTCGTGTTGCACTTGGTTTAGAAGCTCAAGTTGTAGGTGATATTCAAATCTCGAATCAAGTTAAAAGAGCTTACCAATGGACGGCCGACTATAATATGGCTGGTCAGTATCTGCATCGTTTAATGCATACAATTTTCAATGCAAATAAGCGTGTTCAGATAGAAACTGAATTTAGAGATGGAGCGGCTTCTGTTTCTTATGCTGCAGTAGAAATGATTGATGAGCTAACGCTTGATATAACTGACCCGAAGGTTTTAGTTGTTGGGCTTGGAGAAATTGGAACAGACGCTGTTAGGAACCTTCAGAATACAGATATTTCTGATGTAACGATAATGAATAGAACATTAAGTGTTGCAGAAGAACTAGCAGAAGACACAGGGTATAATATTAGAGCTTTTGAGGAGTTATGGCATGCTGCAAAAGAAGCAGACGTGATTATATCTTCTCTACCAATAGCAGATTACTTTAATGTTGATAATGTTAAAGATTTAGATATTCTAGCTTTTAAATGTTTCTTAGATCTTTCTGTACCTAGGTCTGTAGCAGAAGATGTAGATAAAATTCCTGGTGTATTAGTTTACACAGTAGACGATATAAATGCAAGAGCCGATAAAGCGTTAGAGCGTAGATTAAATTCTATTCCTAAGGTAGAAGCTATAATTCAAGATTCTTTAGTTGAATTCAATAAGCGTTCTAAAGAAATGGAGTATTCTCCTATAATTAAAGGATTAAAGAATACACTTGAATCAATAAGAGAAAAAGAAGTTCTAAAATATCAAGGGCAACTAAGTTTGAAGGAACAGAAACAAGTTGATAAGATTACAAAGAACTTATTAAATAAGATAATGAAAGTTCCTGTGCTTCAATTAAAAGCATCTGCAAGTGCAGACAAAAAGGAAGGGGAGAAAATGGGGCAAATGATTTCGGAGTTATTTAATATTGATATTGAAAAATAGATTTTAAATGACTAATCGTTTATAAAGAAAAAATCCTTGATTAATGAATTTATTAATCAAGGATTTTTTTTATTTCTTCAGTTTATCTTCGTTGGGATTAACTTCTGGAAATGGAGGTGGAGTACCTGCTTTTCCTAGTGATCTAACAAAGAAGAAGAGTCCTCCTAATACAGCAGGAATACTCAACCATTGCCCCATATTTAATTCCATAGTTGCTTCGAATGCTACTTGATCTTCTTTAAAGAATTCCCAAACAAAGCGCATTCCGAATACTAATATTAAGAATAGTCCGAATAATATACCTTGAGGTAACTTGTGTCCCTTCTTTTTATAAATAGTACCTAGAATAAAGAATATTATAAGGTATGTGATAGATTCATACAACTGAGCAGGATGACGAGGTGTCAACGGATCTGCAACATAAGCACGTTCAAAAATAAATGCCCAAGGTACATCAGTTGGTCTTCCAATAATTTCTGAGTTCATTAGGTTACCAAAACGTATAAAACAACCTGCTAAAGCTACAGGAATTACAATACGGTCTAATATCCATAACCAAGGCTGGTCAGGTCTCTTACTACTATATAAATAAAGAGCGATGATAATACCAATTGCACCACCGTGACTTGCTAATCCTCCTTTCCAAATTTGAAGAACTTCAAGTGGATGTTGTAAATAATAATCAGGTTGATAAAATAAAACATGCCCTAATCGTGCTCCTATTATTGTAGCAACAACCATATAAATTAAAATGGCATCTGCGTCAGATTCTGGTCGGTTCTCATTCACGAAGATTTTGGCCATTATCCATGTACCAATAAAAAACCCTAATGAAAAAAGTAAACCATACCATCTTACAGGAAGTATTCCTGGAAGTATTTCTGGGTTGACATCCCAATGTATAAATGCTAGTATTGATTCCATAGCACAAATATGTAAAATGCTTTTGTAAACAAAAAAGTCTTTTGAAATTGTATTCAAAAGACTTTCCATTTTTCATTTTCATATATGGACTAAAGGAGATAAAAACTCCATTTAATACCTTATATCAATATAATTTATTTGTATAGTAAATATCTCAACAAAAGGTTTAACAAAAGTTAACCCCTAAGAAGGTTTATTTTTTATGATCTAAAAGTGATATGTCACTTATTAAATATTTTTCTGTTCCATTTTCTTCTATACTTAAATAGAGAATTCCTTGTTCTCTAAGGTCTTCTAATTTCTGTTTAGCATCTTTTGCGTTGGCATTTGAATGAAGACAAAGAGCTGCAACACTTATTCCTTCTTTTTTTTCTGATGCTAACTTTATAACATTAGCGTCAGTTAAAAAGGAACGGTTAGATGTATCAATACCTTTATTTTTAGATTGAACACTAAAGAATATACCCAATCCAATGGCAGTAATAAATGCGAGAGCAACAACAATTAGACCCATAGAGAAATTTGTTTTATCTTGATCCAGTAAATTTTAAACGAGGATTTGGAGAGGTAGAAAGTTTTTCAAAATCTTTACCCTCATATTGGTAATGTGCAGCCATTGCAATCATTGCTGCGTTATCTGTACAATGTTCAAATTCTGGAACAAACACATTCCAACCCAATTTTTCACCTTCTTCTTTTAACGTACTTCTTAAGCCAGAGTTCGCAGAAACACCACCTGCAATACCAATTTCTTTTATATTTAATTCATTGGCTGCCTTGGTAAGCTTTTTCATTAAAATACGTATCAGCGTAAATTGAATACTAGCACATAAATCAGCTTTATTCTTTTCAATAAAATCGGCATCTTTTTGTGTTTCTTTTCTAAGGAAATTTAAAAAAGCAGTTTTTATACCGCTAAAAGAGAAATTATAATCTGGAATATTGACATTTGGGAATTTAAATTTTAATGGATCACCATCTTTAGCAAATTTATCTATGAGTGGTCCTCCAGGATAATCTAAACCCATAATTTTAGCTGTTTTATCAAAGGCTTCACCAACAGCATCATCAATAGTCTCACCAATAACTTCCATTTCAAGGGGAGATTTCACAACAACTAACTGTGTGTGTCCTCCACTTACAGTTAAGCATAAAAATGGAAACTTAGGTTTTGGACTTTCAATAAAGTGAGCAAGAATATGAGCTTGCATGTGGTTTACTCCAATTAATGGAATATCTAATGCCATAGCCATACCTTTAGCAAAAGAAGTACCTACCAACAATGCACCTAACAGTCCAGGTCCTTTAGTAAAAGCTACAGCATCAAGATCAGTTTTTTTTATTCCTGCACCTTTTAATGCTTCGCTAACTACGGGTAAAATATTTTTTTGATGCGCCCTAGATGCTAATTCAGGAACTACACCTCCATATTTTTGGTGTACTTCTTGTGTAGAAACTATATTACTTAAAACAGTACCATTTTTAACTACTGATGCTGATGTTTCATCGCAAGATGATTCTATAGCTAGGATTATTCCGCTCATTTTTTTGTTCTTTGACTTTAAAGAACAAAATTACATTACTTGAAGCGAATGCCCTAGAAAAATAAGAAAGCATTAACTGACATTGATTGAATTTTAAAAAATAACTATGAGTTTGCATCTTAATACAGAAGAACTTTACAAAAAATATAACGCATCAAATCAGATAGAATTATCGCGTTTACATTTTCAAACTTTATTTACCTATTTCCCTTGTTTGCTAATTGTTGCTTCTGATGGTATTGTAGATGAAGAAGAGTGGGTATTTGTAAAATACTTATCAAAATTTATGGCAGAAGGCTATAAAAGCTCTTTAACAAGATCTGAATTAG
Source organism: Flammeovirga pectinis (assembly GCF_003970675.1). Taxonomy (GTDB): domain Bacteria; phylum Bacteroidota; class Bacteroidia; order Cytophagales; family Flammeovirgaceae; genus Flammeovirga; species Flammeovirga pectinis. The sequence continues at coordinate 3,130,479 of NZ_CP034562.1, read as the reverse complement.
AAAATTTACAAAAAGTATATTTTAATGAGCTAGAGTATTTGATAAAAACACTTGAGCAGTGGAAAGATCCTTTCTTAGATACTTTAGCAAATTATTTGGAAGAAAATGATGATGAAAAAGAAGATATACTTGATATTCTAACTTTGTTTGCAGAAGCTTCTGAAGGAATTAATGATGATGAAGAGAAGGCGATAGCAGAAATAACGGAAAGATTAAAATTAGAAGAATAATTTTATCTTGTTAATAAGGAATAATTATTTCGACTTATATGTACTTTAAACTGTATTACTATTAATACAAATAACCTTATAAGTATAGTCGAACCTAAAACATGAAAATTAAATTATTCCTTTTATTAACGATTTTATTCTTTAACCTTTCATCATGTTTTTCTTTTATTAAACCCGCAGAAGATAGAGTTACAGCATACATAGAAAAATATGGATACTATGCTGTACAAACTATGAAGAAGTACCAAGTACCAGCAAGTATAACGATTGCTCAAGGTATTTTGGAATCAGGTTTTGGAGAGGGAGAATTGGCAATGAAATCAAATAATCATTTTGGTATTAAATGTCATGCTCAATGGAAAGGAGAAACAACAACTCATGATGATGATGCAGATGCTGAATGCTTCCGGGTATACAATTCAGTATTAGATTCTTATTTTGATCATGGAGAGTTTCTAACTGCTAGAAAATGGTATGAATCACTTTTTGAGCTTCCAATTTATGATTATGAAGCATGGGCAAAGGGATTATCAAAATGTGGTTACGCAACAGATCCAGAATACAGTAAAAAAATTATTGATTTAATTGAAAAATATAAATTATATCAATTAGATGAAATGTAAAAAAAAAGCCTTATTTCGAATTTGAAATAAGGCTTTTTTTTATGTATTGTGTCTCGTCCTGAATTAGTTTTTCACGATTGTCATTTCATCAATCAATCGACTACATTCACCGTATTTATCAACAACAAATAAGACGTAACGAATATCAACAATGATATTTCTACATTTTACGGGATCAAACATTAAGTCTGACATTGTTGATTCCCAAGTTCTATCAAAATTGATACCTATAAGTTGTCCTTCTGCATTGATTACAGGTGACCCGGAGTTTCCACCAGTTGTATGGTTTGAGCCTGTTATACAAACCACCATTTTACCATCTTCTGCGTACTGACCGTAGTCTTTATCCTTATATAAGTCAATAAGTTTTTTTGGAACATAGAACTCATGAGTATTAGGAACATCAACTAATCTTTTTTCCATAACACCTTCTAGAGTGGTATAATATTTAAAATCTACACCATCACGTGGTTCAGACCCTTCAATTTTACCATAAGTTACTCTTAGCGTACTGTTAGCATCAGACCAATATTGCTTACTAGCACCTTTTACGTTGGCAACATATTCTCTATTAGGAAATACTTCTTGTAATGCCTTCACATATGTACGCATAGATAAATCTATACTCTCCGACAATTTACTGTACTCTGGTTGTACTTTTATAGTGAATGTATCATGTATCTCTTTAGCAATAATAAAGGCAGGGTCTTTTACTATTTTACTGTAAATAGCATCTTCTGGACCATTTAATAAAGCATCTAATTTATCTTGATTACAGAAAATACTCTTTTTATATACCGTAGCAGCAAGTTTATTGAAAGCGTCTTTATCCTTTGCTTTCGAAAAAGCGGATGGTAAGAAACTAGAGTCAATTGCTTCTGAATATAAAGTTGATGCAGATACAAAGACTTCTTGATCTGTTGCTTTATCATAGTTTTTGAAAAAACTATTTGTAGAGTTTTTCAGTTTTGCAATAGTTTTCATCGTTTCAGGGTTACCTGCGTTTGCATTGTTCAATTTTTCAAACCCTAAAGCAAATCGGAGTATCTCTGGTCCGTAATACAATTCTTCTACATAAAGATCTCTTGCTAACTGATACTTTTCAATTTCCTTAAACTCTTGTTTAAAATCTGCAAGTAAAGAAGCATATTCAGGTTTATTCTTTACGGCATCAGCAAACATTTTTTCTTGTTCTACTTTTTTATCAATAGCATCAAGACGTTTTAAACCTTTACTTTCGCCAATCCATTTTTTGTAAGCATTGGCAACTCTCGCTTTTTTTGCTGAATATTTAATACGGACATTGTCATCAGCGGCCATATTTTTATCATAAATTGCAATTGTTTTTTCACGCATTGCAATTTTAATAGGGTTTGATTTATCTACAGTATATTCAATACCTTCTGATGGTAAATATTGTTTTGTGCGACCGGGGAAACCATAAACCATTGTAAAATCGTTAGGTTTCACACCATTTAATGTGATAGGAAAATGGTACTTAGGTTTGTAAGGAATATTATCTTCTGAATATTCAGCAGGTTTTCCATCTTTATCAGCATAGATTCTAAAAATTGAAAAGTCACCTGTGTGTCTTGGCCACATCCAGTTATCAGTATCTCCTCCAAATTTACCAATTGATGAAGGCGGAGCAAATACCAATCTAATATCTGTGAATGTTTCCATAACAAACATATAATACTCATTACCGTAAAAGAAAGGTTTAATGATGTATTCGTAATGTGTATCTTTAATAGCATTATCACCAACTTTAGCGATGTTCTCTTTAATGATTTTTTGACGTTCTTCTTCTTTTAGGTCATCTGTTACACCATCAAGAATTGCTTTAGATACATCTTCAATACGCACAACAAAGCTGACCGTTAAACCATTACTTTTAAGTTCTTCTCCAAAAGATTGTGCAGCAAAACCATTAGTTAGTAGATCATTTTCTACTGTTGAATGAGATTGGATTTGTCCGTATCCACAATGGTGGTTAGTTAAAATTAAACCTTTATCAGAAACAACTTCACCTGTACAGCCTCTACCAAACCATACAACTGCGTCTTTCATACTTGATTTATTGACAGAATAAATGTCTTCAGCTGTTAGCTTAAATCCATTTGCCTGCATATCTTCTTCATTTAATTGTTGAAGAAGGGAAGGAAGCCACATTCCCTCATGTGCAAATACCGAAAATGGTGTAAGCACAAATGAAATTAAAACGATGTGTAAGAATTTTTTCATTTCTACTATGTGATTAATATATGGTAATTATGGTTTGAAAAAATAGCCGAAGTCAACAATGTCAACTCCGGCTATGATGACGTAAAAACGTCTTTAGTATTTTTATTATTTAATTTGATTATTGTCCTCGTCTTTCTTTTTAACGAAGCTGAAATAACCAAAGAATGCTAGTAGTAAGATGCCAATAACGATTTTAATCCAACTAGGAATTTGTGTATCGCTACCAATTAGAAGACCAATGCGGTCGTATCTAATACTATTTTCTGCATCAGGATTATTGTCTTTAGACATCCAGACCATAACAGCTTTACCTATTACGTGGTCGAACGGAACATATCCCCAATATCTTGAATCTAATGAATTGTGACGGTTATCTCCCATCATAAAATAGTAATTCTGCTTTACGGTATACGATTCTTGAACTTCGTCTCCTAAATAGAATTTACCATCCTTAAATGTACCTATTTTACCATCATTATAATCTACTTCATATTCTTCTGTAATCGCTTTATATTGCGACCAGTTGTCTGCTGTAATTTTAACTACATCACCTTCCTTAGGAATATAAAGTGGTCCAAAATTATCAATAGACCAATTATTACTTGCTTTTTGTGGGAAGACATCATTATCTTCTCTAGCGTAAATCCTATCAACAGATTCTATAAAATCTAACTTTCTTAAATCATCAGCACTATGTTTAGGTAACATTGCTGTATACGTAAATTTACCTTCAGGTCCTGGAACCATGTTTAACCTGTAATGAGCTATATTATTATAGTCATATGCGTAAACATTGTATTTTTCTAGAGTTCTTTTACCAATTTGAGTTTTAGATACAATAGTATATTGTGTTTGGCTCTCTGATGGAGTTTCAGCTCTTTTACCATTTATAAAAACTTCTTGGTCTTTAATCTGTAATGTATCACCAGCAATAGCGATACAACGTTTGATATAGTTTAACTTCATATCCGATGGGAATCCTTTTTCCGCAGGATAATTAAAGACAACTACATCATTATTTTTTACAGATGTAAAACCAGGGATTCTATGTGACTTTAGTTGAACCCAATCCAAGAAGGAAGGTATTTGTGTACCCCAAATTGTTTGATGCGTTAAAGGTAATTGCAAAATTGTTTTTGGTGTACGAGGTCCGTAATGAACTTTACTTACAAAAAGGTAATCGCCAACTAATAACGATTTTTCCATAGATGAAGTAGGGATTGTAAATGCCTCAAATGCAGCCCAACGAATTAAAGTTGCAGCTATTATTGCAAAAATGAGAGCGTCAGTCCATTCTTTACTACCTGATTTTAGTTTTTTATCTTTTTTACTCATTATTCTTTCAATATAATTTTATCTTATAAAGATAGCATATCTTGCATGCCAAAAATACCTTCTTTTTTGTGTAACCATTCACCTGCAAGTACAGCTCCTAAAGCAAAACCTTTTCTTGTAAAAGCAGTGTGTTTAATATCTATTCTGTCAATTTCAGAAGTATAAGATATTTCATGAGTACCAGGTACATTTGGTTCACGAACAGCTTCTATTTCAATACCATTATCAACAGCTTTATCTTCTCCTTGCAATGTCCACTTATCAACACCTTCAAAATTTTCGATAACACCTTCAGCTAAAGTTATAGCAGTTCCAGAAGGAGCATCTAATTTTTGTGTATGATGAATTTCAACCATAGATGATTTGTATTCGGCATTAAATGCACTCATCATTTTGGCTAATTTCTTATTTAATTCAAAAAAGATATTAACACCTAAACTATAATTTGAAGCATAAAAGAATGCTGTATTATTATCTTGAGTAGAAGCCTCTATAATATCTTTTTTATCTAACCAACCAGTAGTTCCAGAAACAATACGAATACCTTTATCTAAACATGTTTTGATATTATCGTATGCAGAACTTGGTTGAGTAAATTCAATTGCAACATCAACTGTAGACGGGTTAATGGTATCTAAATCAGAACGGTTGTCTTTGTCAATAATTCCAACAACATTATGTCCTCTTTCTTTTAAAATACCTTCAATGGTCTGACCCATTTTACCGTAGCCAATTAATAAAAAATTCATTTGTTATATTATTTAGAGTTTAATTTTAGTGAGAGTGTCATACCTACAGCTGGTAAACCTGTTAAGGGATCTGGAATTGCTGCGGGAGAAACTTTAAAAGATAGGTCATCACTTATGTCATAATACTTTAAATGTTGATCTACTGCAGCATCTAAAGCTCCTAACATATACCACATGCAAGTAACAATAATCATAAAGTCTCTATCACGTCTAAAGTTATCGCTTCTGTTTCTAAGATTTTCGACGGTTAAATTTCTATAAATCTCAGGAATTAAGTTATCATTTAGAGGATCAGAATCTGCCTTATACGCTAACCAATGACTACTTTGTATATAATTAGAATGATTAAATTTGATAAAGTAGCCAAACACTGCAAACCCACCATAAAGAATAGGCACTTTCCATACTTTATTGTTATGAATCTGGCCTAAACCAGGTATTACAATAGAATAAAAAGAAGCCTTAGTAGGTTCTGTTAAGTTCTCATATTGTATTTTTTGTTTCCGCTTTTTTTCTTTTTGATCAATATGGTTTGGAATCGCTTTTATTGTTGTAAGCGAGTCCATAGATCTTTGGTTTCTTTCTGCTTCAGAAATTTCTTCATCTTCGGTTGTATCCGGTATTGGCTCTGTTTGAGCAAATGAAGAAAATCCATTGAAAAAAGAAAAGCAAAAAACAAAAATGAATAGATAAAATATATGATTGCGTAAACGCAGCATCAGTGAGTTTTTAGAATGTCTAAAATACGGTTAAGGTCTTCAACAGATTGATAAGGGATTTTAATTTCTCCTTTTCCTTCATCAGAATTTTTAATTTTAATCTGAGTTCCAAAATGCGAAGATAAATCTCTTTGTAGTCTACTAAATTCGAAATCAAGAGGTTCGTTTTTATTTTTAGACTTGGCCGTTAAAGGGTCCTTTCCTTGAATAATATCACGTACTAAATTTTCGGTTTTACGTACCGATAATTCATCTTTTACAATTGTATCAAAAAGTGTCAATTGTACTTCAATACTATTTACATTTACAAGGGCACGAGCATGGCCCATTGTTATCATTCCGTTGCGTAATCCTGTCTGAATTTCTGGCGGTAATTTAAGTAAGCGTAAATAGTTAGCAACAGTTGATCTTTTTTTACCAACTCTATCTCCTAGTTCTTCTTGCTTTAAATCGCATTCAGCAATTAGCCTTTGGTAGGAGATAGCAACTTCTATAGGGTTAAGATCTTCCCTTTGAATATTTTCAATTAATGCCATTTCTAGCATCTGAGCATCGTTAGCTCCTCTAATGTAAGCAGGTATTTTTTCTAATCCTGCCATTTTAGAAGCTCTCCATCGTCTTTCTCCAGAAATGATTTGGAATTGATTTTCTGTTAATCGACGTACAGTGATGGGTTGAATGATACCTTGAACACGAATAGAATCAGCAAGTTCTTTTAATGCTTCATCTTTAAATTCGAGGCGAGGTTGAAAAGGATTTCTTTCAATATGATCAATAGAAATCTCATCTAATTTTTCTACAATATTTACACTAACAGCTTCAGCAGGTTCTGTTGTGGCAGCTGTTTCTGTTTTTTTAGGATCACCAAGTAAGGCTCCTAGACCTTTACCGAGTGCATTCCTTCTTTTTAATGTTTTCTTTTCTGAATTATCAGGCATAATCTCGCCGCGCTCAAATAGGTTAATTAATAGTATTTATAGAGATGTATACTTTAAACTTTAGCAGTCATTTTGTTTTTAGTCAAAATTTCTTGTGCTAAATTTAGGTAACATACAGCTCCTTTACTCACTGCATCATGAGCAATTACAGGTACACCAAAACTTGGAGCTTCGCTTAATTTAATGTTTCTTGGAATGATAACATCAAAAACTAAGTCACCAAGGTGTTTCTTAACCTCTTCAACCACTTGGTTTGATAAACGTAAACGAGTATCATACATTGTCATTAAAATCCCTTCTATTAATAAGTTAGGATTTAATCGTGATTGAATAAGTTTTACAGTATTTAATAATTTATCTAAGCCTTCTAATGCATAAAACTCACATTGTACTGGTACAATAACTGAATCTGCAGCTGTTAAGGCATTTACTGTAATTAAACCAAGAGATGGAGAACAATCTACAATTACAAAATCGTATTTATCTTTAATTTGTTCTAAAGCCCTTAGCATTCGCATTTCTCTGTCTTCAATATCAATCATTTCAATTTCAGCACCAACTAAGTCGATGTGAGAAGGAATGATATCCAAATAATCAAAATCAGAATTTACGATTATATCTTCTACATTGATGTCTTCCACCATGCAGTTATAAATGCTTTTTCGTTCTTCTTTAGGATCAAGGTTTAATCCAGAAGTTGAATTTGCTTGAGGATCGGCATCAACTAGTAATGCATTATACTCCATAGCAGCAAAACTAGCTGCTAAGTTTACAGCAGTTGTGGTCTTGCCAACGCCGCCTTTTTGGTTGGCTACTGCGATTATCTTACCCATTGTGTCTCTTCTCTAAAATTTCTTGTAAACACAAATATAGTTTTTTTAATAATGTACTATTAAAAAATGTATTTTCTTTATTTAAAGAGATTTAAATTTGTACCCTTTTTTCGAAAAAAATGCTAAAAAACGAGGTAAAACGTATTTTAAATTCTTTTCTGCTTTTAAACTATCATGAAAAACAACGATTGACCCGTCTTCTGTTAGCTTAATTGCTGTTTTTAAACAAGTCTCTTCGTTGTAGTTTTTATTGTAATCTCTTGTTAAAACATGCCACATGATAATCTCATAATCAGGTAAGACTTTTTGTAAAAGTTTTTTGCCAATTTGCCCATGTGGAGGTCTAAAAAGTTTTCGAGGTTTCTTTTCAATAAACTTATTATTAGAATTTAGCCACTTTTCGCACTCATCAATATTTTTAAGGTATTTCGATAAACCATTTTTCCAATATTGAAGATGATTAAAAGTATGGTTACCTACTGTGTGGCCTTCTTCTAAAACTTTATTATATGTATCAGGGTATTTCTTGATATTATCACCAACACAAAAGAAAGTTGCTTTAGCATTGTACTCTTTCAAAAGGTCTAAAACCCATGGAGTAATTTCTGGGATAGGACCATCATCAAAAGTAAGATATATACTAGGATGTTCACCTTTTTCTTTTTTCCAAGTTAAGCTTGGAAACATCTTGTTTCTTACAAAACTGCCTACTCTTTGAATCATTGAGTTCTGATCTATTTATTATATATACAAATATAGTTAATACTTTTTGGCTTAGGAATGATATTTATTATTCTGTTAAAATGGTGCTTATTTGTATTTAAATAGACATTGTAAACGATATATTATGTTAGGATTCGTAATTATTTATAAAAAGTAAACGAGGTTCACTCTTATTTTTTTGCAAATTAAAACGGAAGATCTTTATATTTGATGTAAACAATGATCAGATATGTTGAATAAAACGCAAAATATTGTCCTAATTATTAGAAAAACGATTGTCGTCCTGCTGAAGGAAAGATAATGGTCGGGATATATATTTTGTGAATACAAGAAATAAATACAGGCCATTGTCAGATTGAATAAAAATTATGACAGTGGTTTTTTTATTAAAACATTTTTGTTTCAAAGTTGATTTAATTGTTTAAAACATCTATAAACTCTTCAGGTATGTTAAAATATTATGATAAGGATACAGTAATTTTCCATAACGGAGAATTTATCAAGGCTGAAGAGGCAAAAGCAGATCTTTTTTCGCAGTCTTTACACTACGGTAACGGAGTTTTTGATGCGGTAAGAGCTTATGATACTGCTTTAGGTCCACATATATTCAAAGCAAGACAACATTATACTAGATTTGTTGAAGCGGCAAAAACAATGCACTTGAACCTAGATTATTCTGTTGATGAGCTTGTAGGAATAACATACCAATTACTTGAAGAAAATGGATTCAAGGATGCATACGTTAGACCATTGGTTTACGCAAGTGCAAATATGGATCTAACACCTACTAAAACGAACAATATTTTTATTGCAGCGTGGAGATGGGATAAATTTTTGGGTAAAGATTTATTAGATATAACAATTTCAACATATACTCGTCCTAGCCCATATTCTTTTAATGTAGAAGCTAAAATTTCTGGTCACTATATTAATTCAATTGTTTCTATTGCAGAAGCTAAAGAAAGAGGTTTTGATGATGCAATCTTATTAGATGTTGAAGGATATGTTGCAGAAGGAACTGGTGCTAATTTCTTTTTTGAAAAAGGTGGTAAGTTATATACTTCTCAAAAAGGACATATCTATCCAGGTATTACTCGTGAAGTAGTATTTGGTATTGCAAAAAGTCTTGGAGTTGAAGTGGTAGAAGGGCAATACAAACCAGAAGATCTTAACGATATTGATGGAGCTTTCTTTACAGGTACTGCAGCTCAGATTACAGGTATTAGTAGCATTGATGGTAGAGCAATGAAAAAAGATTGGGATGATACCATTGGATGTGAAGTATTTGAAAAGTACAGACAATTTGTAACACAAAGTGAGTATGACAATTACTCAATTATTTAAGAAACTATACAGACAAACAATATAAGACAATGGCAGAGGAGTTAAACAAACACAGCCGTACTATTACTCAAGACGATACACAGCCTGCTGCTCAAGCAATGCTTTATGGTATTGGTCTTACAGATGATGATATGAAAAAACCTCAAATTGGTATTGCAAGTACTGGTTATGAAGGAAATACTTGTAACATGCATCTAAATGATCTAGCAGCTATTGTTAAAGTAGGTGTTCAGAAAGAGGGTTTAGTAGGCTTGATTTTTAATACTATTGGTGTAAGTGACGGTATTACAAACGGTACAATAGGTATGCGTTACTCACTTCCATCAAGAGATATTATTGCAGACTCTGTTGAAACTGTAGTAAACGGTCAATTTTACGATGGCTTAATTACTGTTGTTGGTTGTGATAAAAATATGCCTGGAGCAATGATGGCAATGTGTCGTATTAACCGTCCAACAATTATGTTGTATGGTGGTACTATTGCATCAGGATGTTTTAAAAATAAAAAATTAAATATTGTATCAGCATTTGAAGCCTTGGGTGAAAGAATTGCAGGAACAATATCTGACGAAGATTATAAAGGGGTAATAAAAAATGCTATTCCAGGTGCAGGAGCATGTGGAGGTATGTATACAGCTAATACAATGGCTTCAGCAATTGAAGCTATGGGTATGAGTTTACCTTATTCTTCATCAAACCCTGCAGTTAGTGCAGAGAAGAGAGCAGAATGTAAAAATTTAGGTGCTTCAATGCATCATATATTAAAATTAGATCTTAAGCCATCAGATATACTTACAAAAGCATCTTTTGACAATGCTTTAACGGTAATCATGGCATTAGGTGGTTCTACAAATGCAACGTTGCATATGTTAGCTATCGCTAAAGCAGCAGATATCAAATTAACTTTGGATGATATTCAAAGAGTTTCTGATAAAGTGCCATTCTTAGCAGATCTTAAGCCTTCAGGTAAATATTTAATGGAAGATGTTTTTGCAGTAGGAGGTATTCCTGCAGTAATGAGAACATTATTAGATTGGGGCCTAATTGATGGAACTTGTATGACCGTTACAGGTAAAACAATTGCTGAGAACTTAGCAGATGTTAAACCTTTAGGTGGCGAACAAGATTTATTACGCCCTCAAGATAATCCAATTAAATCAACAGGTCACTTACAAATTCTTTATGGAAACTTGGCAACGGAAGGTTCTGTAGCTAAGATTACTGGTAAAGAAGGTGAGAAATTTGTTGGTCCTGCAAAAGTGTATAATGATGAGTTTGCAGTAATAGCAGGTATTCAGGCAGGTGAAGTAAGTAAGGGTGATGTAGTAGTTATCCGTTACGAAGGTCCTAAAGGAGGTCCTGGTATGCCAGAAATGCTTAAACCAACATCAGCAATTATGGGTGTCGGCTTAGGTAAAGAAGTCGCATTAATTACAGATGGACGTTTCTCAGGAGGTACTCACGGTTTTGTTGTGGGGCATATTACTCCAGAAGCAGCTGTTGGTGGTAATATCGCATTAGTAAATGATGGTGATATTATTACAATTGATGCAATTACCAACCAAATTTCTGTAGGTGTTTCTGATGAAGAATTAGCCGAAAGAAGAAAAAATTGGGTTGCTCCGGAACCAAAATTCAAAAAAGGTATTTTATATAAGTATATAAAGACAGTTTCTTCAGCATCTGAGGGATGTGTAACAGATGAATTTTAATAGTTCATTGTTATAAAATTAGTACGACAAATTGTTTCAATATGAGTACAGCGACAAAAGAGATGTCCAATGAAGAACAAGTAGTTGGCCAGACGACAAAAAGGGTAAGTGGAGCAGAAGCAGTGCTTATGGCATTCTTAGAAGAGGGAGTAGATACACTTTTTGGTTATCCAGGTGGGGCTATCATGCCATTTTATGATAAACTCTACCATTATGAAGACAAGATTAAGCACTACTTAGTGCGTCATGAGCAAGGTGCAACACATGCGGCTCAAGGTTACGCTCGAGTCAATCATAAAGTGGGCGTCTGTATTGCAACTTCAGGTCCTGGAGCTACAAACTTAATTACAGGTTTGGCAGATGCTATGATAGATTCAACACCTATGGTAGCAATTACAGGTCAAGTAGCATCTCATTTATTAGGGACTGATGCTTTTCAGGAAACTGATGTAGTAGGTATTTCAACTCCTGTTACAAAATGGAATTATCAAGTAACTAAAGCTTCAGAAATTCCAGAAGCATTAGCGAAAGCATTTTTTATTGCAAAAAGTGGTAGACCAGGTCCTGTATTAATAGATATTACAAAAGATGCTCAATTCGAAGAGTTTGATTTTGAATATAAGCGTTGTGAAAATATTCGTAGCTATAGACCAGTTCCTACAGCTACAGAAGAATCTATAGATGCAGCAGCAGCATTAATCAATCAAGCAAAAAAGCCTTATATCCTTGTTGGACATGGTGTGATGCTTTCTAAAGCAGAAGAAGAATTAATTGCATTCGCTGAAAAATCAGGTATTCCAATGGCGTCAACCCTTTTAGGGTTATCAGCAGTTCCTGTAGACCATCCATTATATGTTGGATACTTGGGAATGCATGGTAATTATGGTGCTAATATCAAAACAAACGAATGTGATGTTTTGATAGCAATAGGTATGCGTTTTGATGATCGTGTTACAGGAGATTTATCTCGTTATGCTAAGCAGGCTAAAGTAATACATTTTGAGATTGACCCTTCTGAGGTTGATAAAAATGTAAAAACTGAAGTAGCTGTCATTTCTGATGCTAAAACGGCTCTTGAACGTATTCTACCAAAAATAGAAAAGAGAGAACATGTAAAGTGGGTTGCAGAATTCCATGCTTGTGATAAAATAGAAAAAGAAGAAGTTCTTGATTACGCATTAGGTTCATCTACAGAAAAAGTGAAAATGTCTGAAGTAATCAGAATGTTATCTGATAAAACTAAAGGCGAAGCTGTTGTAGTAACTGATGTTGGACAACATCAAATGGAAGCTTCAAGATATTATGAGTTTAAAAAAACTGATAGTATTGTAAGTTCAGGAGGTTTAGGAACTATGGGTTTTGCATTACCGGCAGCTATTGGAGCAAAGGTTGGAGCACCCGATAGAACAGTAGTTTCTATTTCTGGAGATGGAGGTTACCAAATGACAGTACAAGAATTGGGTACTATTTTCCAATATAAAATCCCTGTAAAGATTTTAGTATTGAATAATAGCTTCTTAGGAATGGTACGTCAATGGCAGGAATTATTCTTTGATAGACGCTATTCTTTTACAGAAATGGTAAATCCAGATTTTGTGAAATTAGCAGAGTCATATTATATCAAAGCTGATAAAGCAGAAACGAGAGAGTCGTTAAGCGATAAAATGGACGAATGGTTAGCTTCAGATGGTCCATCTTTCTTAGAAGTTGTTGTAGAGCAGGAATCAAATGTATTCCCTATGATACAAACAGGAGCTTCAGTATCAGAAGTTCGCTTGAAATAAAAGATTAAGATTATGGAAAAGCAAAGATTTACATTATCGATATTTACAGAGAACGTAGTAGGTTTAACAAACCGTATCTCTATTATCTTTTCAAGAAGAAAATTAAACATTGAAAGCTTAACTACATCTGCTTCAGAAGTAGAGCACATTCACCGTTTTACAATTGTATTTAATGCAACGGTAGGTGCAGCGCAAAAGCTTTCATTACAAATAGAAAAACAAATTGATGTAGTTCGTTGCTTTCTTTACGAAGACAAGGAAATGATATATCAAGAAGTAGCTTTATATAAAGTAGGCGTTGATAATTTAACAGACTCTGATGCAGTAGAAAATATTGTTCGTAAGAGTCATGCTAGAATATTAGCGGCAAAAGCTGATTTTATGGTCATTGAAAAAACTGGTCATGAAGAAGACACTCAAGCATTATATGAAGCATTAAAACCTTTTGGTCTATTGCAGTTTGGCCGTTCAGGTAGAATTGCACTCTCTAAAGAACGTCAAGAAATTAGTACGTTACTAGCAGAGTTCGAACAAGAGGATGCGATTGTGTAAGGTCGAAGGACCTTTAAAAAAGAAAACTTTCAAACTAAGGAATCACAAATTTATTTTTTTTATTATGGCAGAGATTAATTTCGGAGGAGTAGTTGAGAACGTAGTAATGCGTGAAGAATTTCCATTAACAAAAGCACAGGGAATTTTAAAAGAAGAAACTATTGCAGTTATCGGATACGGTGTACAAGGTCCAAGTCAAGCACAAAACATGCGTGATAATGGTCTTAATGTAATCGTAGGTCAACGTAAAGGTGGTGCTTCATGGGACAAAGCTGTTGCTGACGGTTGGGTACCAGGTGAAACACTTTTCGAAATCGGTGAAGCAGCTGAAAAAGGTTCTATTATCTGTTACCTTCTTTCTGATGCAGCTCAAATTGCTGTATGGCCACAATTAAAAGAGAAATTAACTCCAGGTAAAGCACTTTATTTCTCTCACGGATTTGGTGTAACTTACCATGAGCGTACTAACATCGTTCCTCCAAAGGATATTGATGTAATTTTAGTAGCTCCTAAAGGATCAGGTACTTCTTTAAGAACAATGTTCTTAGAAGGTCGTGGTTTGAACTCTTCTTATGCTATCTACCAAGATGCTACAGGAAACGCTTATAACAGAACTATTTCTTTAGGTATTGGTGTTGGTGCTGGATATTTATTCCCAACTGACTTCAAAAAAGAAGTATTCTCTGACCTTACAGGTGAGCGTGGATCATTAATGGGTGGTATTCAAGGTTTATTCGAAGCACAATATGATGTGTTAAGAGAAAACGGTCACTCTCCATCTGAAGCATTTAACGAAACTGTTGAAGAGTTAACACAATCTTTAATGCCATTAGTTGCTAAAAATGGTATGGATTGGATGTATGCTAACTGTTCTACTACAGCACAACGTGGTGCATTAGATTGGAAAGATAAATTCCGTGATGCAGTTCGTCCAGTAGTTGAAGATTTATATCGTTCAGTAGCTACAGGTGAAGAAGCACAACGTTCTATCGATACTAACTCACAACCAGATTACCGTGAGAAATTAGACGAAGAATTACGTGTATTACGTGAGTCTGAAATGTGGAGAGCAGGTGCAGCAGTACGTGCACTTCGTCCAGAAAATCAAGAAGTAGAAGCTGAAGCGTAAGCAATTCAGTTTTTTATATAGAAAAGGGATGGCTTAGGCTGTCCCTTTTTGATTTTCTTATGTATCTAATTCAATTGAAATATCAACCCTCTTTATTATATATAAAGATATAAGGTGATTTCCCATGCAAGAAACAGAAGAATTTGTAGACTTACCAACCGTTGAGTCAATAGTTAAAGCACATAGAAAATTAAAGGATGTCGTTACGCGAACGCCTTTAATGAGGAACTTGAACTTATCAGAAAGATATCAAGCAGATATTTGGCTAAAGAGAGAGGACTTGCAAATTGTGCGTTCATATAAGCTTAGAGGTGCGTATAATAAAATCTCTTCTTTAACTGAAGAAGAGCAGCATAGAGGTATTGTTTGTGCGAGTGCTGGTAATCATGCACAAGGAGTTGCATATTCTTGTAAACTATTGGGAATTCATGGTGTAATTTATATGCCTGCTCCAACACCTAAGCAAAAGGTGAGTCAGGTTAGAATGTGGGGCAAAGATAAAGTAGAGGTAGTACTTATTGGTGATACTTTTGATGATGCCTACGCTGCAGCTATGAAACGTTGTGAAGAGGAAAGCAGAGTCTTTATTCATCCTTTTGATGACCCTAAGGTGATCGAAGGTCAAGGTACTGTTGGGTTAGAGATTTTAGAAGATGCTAAAGAAGAAATAGATTACCTAGTAATGCCAATTGGTGGAGGTGGTCTATCGTCTGGAGTAGGAAGTTATTTTCAACAAATAAGCCCTGCTACAAAAATCTATGGTGTAGAACCAGAAGGAGCTCCAGCAATGAAAGAATCAATTGTTCAAGATAGAGTAGTAACTCTAGATAAAATTGAGAAGTTCGTAGATGGTGCTGCTGTTCAAAGGGTAGGTGATAATACATTTAGAATTGCAAAACAATTTCTAGAGGATGTAATATTAGTACCTGAAGGAAAAGTATGTTCTACAATATTAAGGTTGTATAACGAAGACGCAATTGTTGTAGAACCTGCAGGAGCTTTGTCTATATCTGCACTAGATGCGATTAAAGACGAGATTAAGGGTAAGAAGGTAGTTTGTGTTGTAAGTGGCTCTAATAATGATATTGGACGTATGGAAGAGATCAAACAAAGGTCTCTTTTATATGAAGGTTACAAACATTACTTCATGATCCGTTTCCCACAAAGAGCAGGAGCTTTAAGAGAGTATTTGATTGAAATTTTAGGACCAAATGATGATATTTGTCATTTTGAGTACACAAAGAAAGTCAATAGAGAAAAGGCTCCAGCAATAGTAGGAATTGAGGTGAAATCTCCTGAAGATTTTGATGCATTAATGATCAGAATGGAAAAAAGAGGTTACAAATTTGAACTACTGAATGAAAATGAGGATATGTTCCATTTTTTAATCTGATAGTTTTCTATTGATTCATACTTGTAAATCAATATATTATGGTTTTGTTAAGATAAAATTACAATTTTTATTGAGGTTGTGACTTGTTTTATCCAAATCAAGGGTGCATCTTTGCATCGCTTTTAAGAGGAATACCTGTTTAAAAGCAACTGGAGCAGTAGTTCAGTTGGTTAGAATACCTGCCTGTCACGCAGGGGGTCGCGGGTTCGAGTCCCGTCTGTTCCGCCAACAAGTCTTTCATCAAGACTTTCAAAAACTAGATGACTGGAGCAGTAGTTCAGTTGGTTAGAATACCTGCCTGTCACGCAGGGGGTCGCGGGTTCGAGTCCCGTCTGTTCCGCCAACAAGTCTTTCATCAAGACTTTCAAAACTAGATGACTGGAGCAGTAGTTCAGTTGGTTAGAATACCTGCCTGTCACGCAGGGGGTCGCGGGTTCGAGTCCCGTCTGTTCCGCCAACAAGTCTTTCATCAAGACTTTCAAAACTAGATGACTGGAGCAGTAGTTCAGTTGGTTAGAATACCTGCCTGTCACGCAGGGGGTCGCGGGTTCGAGTCCCGTCTGTTCCGCCAACAAGTCTTTCATCAAGACTTTCAAAACTAGATGACTGGAGCAGTAGTTCAGTTGGTTAGAATACCTGCCTGTCACGCAGGGGGTCGCGGGTTCGAGTCCCGTCTGTTCCGCCAACAAGTCTTTCATCAAGACTTTCAAAAACTAGATGACTGGAGCAGTAGTTCAGTTGGTTAGAATACCTGCCTGTCACGCAGGGGGTCGCGGGTTCGAGTCCCGTCTGTTCCGCCAACAAGTCTTTCATCAAGACTTTCAAAAACTAGATGACTGGAGCAGTAGTTCAGTTGGTTAGAATACCTGCCTGTCACGCAGGGGGTCGCGGGTTCGAGTCCCGTCTGTTCCGCCAACAAATTAAAAGACAAGTTCGATTTAGAGCTTGTCTTTTTTTATTTTAAAAGATTAGATATCTCAATAGGTAATTCAGAATCGAATTTTAGAATAGTTTCTTGATCTATTGGAGATACAAAATGTAATGTTTTTGCATGTAAGCAATGCCTGCCAATTGTATTCTGTAATTTAATATCATTTACAAGAAAAGGAATTTCATACCGTTTATCTCCTACTAATGGATGGCCAATATATTGCATATGGACACGGATTTGATGTGTTCTCCCTGTTTCAAGTTTACATTCAACTAAAGAGTATTTATTAAATTCCTTTATTACTTTGTAATGGGTGATTGCTTTTTTACCAAAAGAATGATCTTTCGCTACTTCAATACTTCTTTCATTTAATGGATTTCGTCCAATAAACTCATCAATTGTTCCTTCTTTACTATTTAATCTACCCCATACTAAAGCATAATATATTCTGTAAGGTTTCATCTTCTGAAATTGCTTAGATAAAAACTCTCTGGCAGCTTCAGTTTTTGCTAATACTAATACACCACTTGTGTCTTTATCTAAGCGTTGAACAATACAATCCTTAACGAGTGCATTAGGCTGTTGAGTGTTGTTGTAATGATACTTTAAAGCATTCTGTATTGTGGTATCATAATGACCTAGTCCAGGGTGCATGGGCATTCCTGATGGTTTATTGATAACTATAAATTCTCTTTCTTCTAAAAGAATTTGTAGTGGAAAATTATAAGCTACTAATTCTATTCTTTTGTGATAGGATTCGAACCATTGTATTTTATCATCTGCTTTGATTGCGTAACTAGATTTTGTTTTTTTTTCATTTACCAAAACCATTGCTTCCTTAATCTGTTTTTGTATCAGATTCCTACTTTTTTGTGGAAGTTGTAAAGATAGAAAATGATCTAAACGAGTACTTTTACTTCCTTTTGGTATTATGAATTCCTCGTGGAGATGTTTCTTTTCTATCATTATAAAATTTTTATTGTTCGATCGATAATACAAAGCTAACTTGCAAAACTTATTTTAAGAAAAGATATATGAAAGAAAATAAAGATTCTTATCAATCAGAATCAGATATTCAGCTTGAAGAAAAGCCAATTAAGAAAACAACTGTTGGTATGGTTTGGTGGAAACATCTATTACTTTTTTTGTTAACTGTTTGTGCAAGTACATTTGCTGGAGCGGAATGGATATACGGTAAATCACTTCTAATGAGTGAATTAACTCCAGAAGAATGGATAGGGTCGTTGTCTTATTCTTTACCTTTCTTGGGTATCTTAACAGTTCATGAATTTGGTCATTATTTTACAGCAAGGTATTATAAATTAAAAGTAACCTTACCTTATTATATTCCTGTATGGTTATTTAGTATTGGACCATCTATTGGCTCATTTGGAGCTTTTATAAAAATTAAGAGTGTTATAAAAACAAGAACTCAATTTTTTGATATTGGAGTTTCTGGTCCTCTAGCAGGCTTTGTAGCTGCATTATGTGTTCTTGCCTATGGATTTACGCACTTACCTCCTCCAGAATATATTTTTCAAATTCATCCAGAATATCAAAAATGGGGTTTAGATTATGCAAAATATGCATATGAGAATTTACCTGAGGGAGAAAGTTTGAGTTTAGGTACAAATCTATTATTTGAGTTTTTTAGATATTTTGTAGCTCCAGATGCATCATTAGTTCCAAATGGTCATGAAATGATGCATTATCCATTTCTATTTGCAGGGTATTTAGCATGTTTTTTTACAGCGTTAAACTTACTGCCATTTGGACAGTTAGATGGGGGACATGCATTATATAGTATTATTGGAATGAAATGGTTTAATAGATTATTACCATTTACTTTTGCAATATTTCTTTTTTGGGGAGGTCTAGGATTATTTTCAGCCTATGATTCTACAGATTTATTAATTACTTATGCTCCATTATATGTAGCTTATCTGTTCTTTGTTTCTATGAATTTATTTGAGAACAAAGTCTCTGTAGCTCTTTTTGCAATGGCAATTTTTACATTACAATTTGTAGTTTCAACTTTTACAGAAGGTATTGTTGGCTATCAAGGATGGTTACTCTTTGGGTTTTTATTATCTAAGGTTTTAGGTTTACATCACCCACCTGCTTTATACAAAAAAAGTGTTGACACCAAGAGAAAAATCATTGGTATCATCACTTTAATTGTTTTTATATTATGCTTTACACCTACTCCTTTTATTCTTGAGTAGCAGTGTCTTTAGATATTTCATAAGGAGATTTCTTTGGATTGAAATTAGGGATATCTAACATTCCAAAACCATGAGTTGTTAACTCACCAAAGCCATTATGATAGATGAATTCTTGAACCTCAGGAGCTGCCATTACCTCAAAAGGTAAAGTGTAGCCACGGGCTTCTTGGATTTCACCATTCTTTATTACAGAATAAATACGTGCAAATTTCTTGTCCATCCTATTAATTCTAGCCAAATACTCTTGGTCAGGAATTACTTGGAATCGAAAGAAAGATGAGATTTGTTCTGGAGTATATTTACCAGATTTTTCCATTCTAAACATTGTTGAATCATACAACATGTCCGAAAAATCATCACTCAAAGGGTTTACAAACATTTTATTGTTTAAACCTTCAATCATATGAAATGGTACGATTGGAGAGATACAAAGGAATTTCATAGATTCCTTAAATTCAGGAACTTCTTCTTCCTCAACATAATCTGCCTGAAGCATTAAATTGCCTAACAGAATGTGTGATTCTTGAAATAGCCCTTTAACAATTTTATCTATAAATCCTTTATTTGGACTAGTAAGAACTATTGTAGCTTTTTTCGAAAAATAATGGAGGCCTTCACGGCCAACTTTAGTCTGGCCTTTAAGACCAGAGAAAGTAAAACTAGCTTTATCAAAAACATCATTGTTTGCACATACTATCTTAAGCATGTTCTGAACAAGTTTCTGATGATGAAAGGGTAGTATTGCACCCTTATTGCGGAGATTGAAGATTATTCTAATGCGCACCTTCTAAAAAATTTGTAGTTGGTAACTTCAAGTAGGATAAAATCCTAATAGATTAAAAAATTTTATGAGAGTATGATACACTCAAAATGACATATTTCATTCACTTCACATAATATCAATAATATAATCGAATTATAGTAATTTTTTTTAATAAAATGGATTTTTTTTATTGATTAATCATTGGTTTATACTTTTTCCACCAATGTTGCAATGTTAAAATAGACCATACTTGATTTTGATCATAATTTGATGAATTGAAGATTAGTTGTTTTAATGCTTCAGTATATTCAACATTAAAGACTCCTTGCTCAATAACAAAATCTTTGTTTAATAGTTCATTTATCCATGGTCTAAGTACAGTTTTATAACCATTCATTAAGGGTACTTCAAAGCCATGTTTCGGACGTTTATAAAGTTCTTCTGGAAGTAATGGTTTAAAGGCATCTTGTAAAACACGTTTTTTCATGTTCTCATTTATTTTATATGAGGTAGGTAAACGCATTGCAAACTCAACTACTCTGTGGTCTAAGAAAGGTACTCTCACTTCTAAGCTATTAAGCATAGACATTGAGTCAACTTTATGAAGCATATCATTAACCAATAATCCATTTAAATCTGCATACAGAACATCGTTAATTCCTTTTCCATCAATTGCAGCAGTAATCGCATTTTTTCTATTTAAGAACTCAGTAGAGTTTACACTCTCTTTAAATGAAGAATTAAGAATCTGATCTGTAGAATTAGTATCTCTCCAACAACATTGGAACCAATATCTTTCTTCAGGTGTAAGCGATAAACCATCACCAAATTTCACAGCTTGTCTAATTTTATTACCAAGTGATGAATTTCTACTTTGTGGTAATTTCTTTAATAAAGGTGTTAGTGTTTTAACTAGGGAAGGAAGTAAGCCTCCTTGTCGAGATTTCCATTCTCCATAATGCTTATTATACCCAGCAAACATTTCGTCAGCGCCATCACCAGAAAGTGCTACAGTAACATTTTTCTTTGTCTCTTTACAAAGTATGTTTACGGCAATGGCAGAAGCATCAGCAAATGGTTCACCATAATTGTCTAACATTTCAAATAAATGTTGATAGAAATCGTCAGGAGTTAATTGAAATGCAGTATGATGAGTCTTATATTTTTTAGCTACTAACTCTGCATAATGAGTTTCATCAAATAAAGGTTCGTTTTTATAACCAATAGAAAAGGTTTGTAATTGATTAGTATGTCGAGAAGCAAGAGCAACAATAGCAGAAGAGTCGATTCCTCCACTTAAAAAAGCTCCTAGTGGTACATCTGCAATCATTCTATCATGAATTGACTGATCTAAAAGTTCTACTAATTGTTTTTTAGCAGCATCATAACTAATCGTTAAAGGGGTTGAAGTAGCTTCTTTCAGAGAATAATAAGGAGTAATATCTATTTTCTTATTCTTAATGAACATACAATGCCCTTGAGGTAATTTCTTGATACCTTTAAAAATAGAATTAGGAGTAGGTATGTAGGTAAGTTGTAATAATTGATAAATAGACGTAGGGTCAACTTGTTTGTCTATTCCAAATTCTAAAAGAGCTGACATTTCACTAGCAAATACTATCTTATCTTCATCAACAGCATAGAGTAAAGGTTTAATACCCATTCTGTCTCTAGCTATAAATAAACTGTCTTCTTGATTATCATAGATAGCAAAAGCAAAGAAACCATTAAACAACTCAACACATTTTTTACCATAATGTATGTATGCATATAATAGTACTTCTGTGTCAGAGGAAGTAACGAACTTTACGCCCTTTACAGAAAGTTGTTTTTTGATATCAAGAAAATTATAAATCTCTCCATTAAAAACAATACTATACCTATCAGATATATCGTTCATGGGTTGATTGGCACCTTCACTGAGGTCGATAATTGATAACCTTCTGTGTCCAAGATGTACAAAATGACTATTAAAAATACCCGAAGCATTTGGTCCACGATGAGTAATTTTATCATTTGCTCTTTGAAGATGAATTGCTTGCATTCTTCCAATTTCATTGAAAGCAAATAACCCTGTAATTCCGCACATATTAGATGTTGGCTGCTCTTTTTAGTTAAAAAAACAATAGAAGATCTCTATTTTAAGTAACGAATTTACAAAAAAAGATTTTGATTCTACTATTAAATAAAATGGAGTAAATAACCTACTAAACTTCCACCTAAAACAATCCATATAGGGCTTGATTTTTTGAAACAAAATGTGGCAATACAACTTAATAATGCAATTACAATTCCTTGCCATTGAGAGGCTATATCTCCACTCATTTGGAAAAGAACTATTACCATAATTGCTACAGAAGCAATATTAACACTATCAAGAAAATAACCAACAGTTTTAGAATTTCGTAATTTAGGGATGATAGGGTTTAATAGGACTACTAATATAAACGAAGGTAAAAAGATACCCAATGTTGCCAACAGAGCACCACTAATACCCTCTAATAAATAACCAACAAAAGTAGCAGTTGATAGAACAGGCCCTGGAGTAAATTGACCTATAGCAATTGCATCCATCAACTCTCCTCTAGTAAGAATACCAGTTGTTACAAGTTCAGCATCTAAGTAAGCAAACAGTACATAGCCACTACCATACAATACAGTACCAATTTTTAAGAAAGTTAGAAATATAGTACTTGATGTTATGGAAGATACAGGTAATGAATTTGTAAATACTAAGGGAAGAAATGCTTTTTTGGTGGAGGAAGGTGAATTTTTAAACGAAAAATATAAAACACCTAAAAAGCCAGTAATTAAAAGAGATGAAATTTCATTAGTACCACAAATACTTAATAAAATTGTGATTGCTCCTAGTACACCCAATTCAATATTTTTAAGTGCTTTTTTTCCTAATTTATAAATAGCAGAAGCTATAATTGCTAAAACAGCAGGCTTAATGCCGTAGATGAAAGGAGCTATATTGGGTAAGGTACCATATGTTACATAAGCCCATCCTAAAATTCCAGTTAGTACAACTGCTGGGAATATGAAGGATATACCTCCAACAATGAGTCCAAGAAACCCAGCTCTTTCATGACCACAATGCATTGTCATTTCTGTAGAGTTAGGGCCAGGTATTAAGTTAGTTGCTCCTACAAGATCTAAAAAGTGATCTCTAGTCATCCATTTTCTTTTTTGGACAACTTCTTCTTCAAGCATAGCAATATGAGCAGCGGGTCCTCCAAATGCTAAGCAACCTAATTTAAACATCACAAAAAAAACTTCTGCAATACGGGGAAAGTTATTCATCTTATTTATTTGATAATTTATGTAGTGCAAAGATCTACTTGAAAATGAATTTAATTGTGGTCTTTTTGAAAAAAAATGGGACATAAAAAAACAGGCACCGAGCACTTAAATCGCCCGATGCCTGTCTGTGTCACGCTTTTAGAAACTGATAATTTTTTAAAATTTTTCAGTTTGCTAGCATTATCTCATCTCATAACTTTCAAGAACAAATTAAGCGTATTTTGAACACATACACAGGTGAGATATAATGATTTTTTAGTTGATTGATATCATTGTTTTGCTATATGATAATATTATCTAAGAGAGGCTCTTTCACCAAGTTCTATAACTTTTAAATCTTTTGGCTTACCATCTTCTATTGTTAGTTTTATTAAAGTCCTCATTTTATGGAAACCATGCTTACCTGCAGCACCAGGGTTAATATGAATTAAATTTCTACTTTGGTCTGGAATCACTTTTAAAATATGAGAGTGACCACATATAAAGATCTTTGGTTTTAATTCATCAAGACGTTTTTTTAATTTTGCAGTATATCTAGGAGGGTAGCCTCCAATATGAATCATATAGATAGATACTCCATTTATAGTAAAGATCTGCTCTTCAGGAAATTCTGCTCTCAACTTACCTCCATCAATATTACCATATACAGCCCTTAATGGAGCTAAATGCTTTAGCGTATCAGTTACTTCTTCTTTACCAATATCACCAGCATGCCATATCTCATCACAATCGGAAAGATGAGCGGTTATTCTATCGTCTATATATCCGTGAGTATCAGAAATAATACCTATTAATGCCATTGTTGTTAATGATTTAAAATATTTGAATCTTAAAAAACTATTCAATCGTTCAAATTACTGTAAATTAATTAGATACAAAACTTATAAGATTATGAAACATATATTAAAATATTTATTCGCATTCATCATTCTTTTCAGTTCAGTAGATTTATTTGCTCAAGATACAGTAAAAACAAAAGAGTTGACAAAGGCTGAATTAAGAATTCAGAGAAAACAACAAAGATTAGAACAAAAACAACAGCGTAAATTATTGGCTCAAGAATTAGAAAAAATGAACCATGAGAATGCTGTTGTAGGTATAGATAGTCAATTATTTGTATTAGAGGCAATTCAAGCTTACGATAGATATGGAAATGTTGAAAATGTAAATAGTACAATCAATTTTGTGAAAATAGTTGATGATAGAGCAATTTTTCAACTTGGGTTTGAAGGGTTAGTTGGATATAATGGTGTTGGTGGAATTACAATGGAAGGAAAAATTTCTGATTATCAAGTTGAGAAGTTAGAGAATGGTAGAGTTACTGTTAAGTTTAACGCAATGGGCCCTGCAATGATGGTAAGTATGAGTTTCTCTTTAGATGGAGCGGGTAATTATGCTAATGTAAAGGTGAAAGCTCAGACGGAAAATATAGAGTTAAATTTTAGAGGTGTTATTAAACATATGAATCAGTCTAGAATTTATGAGGGAATGAAAGTTTTTTAGTAAAAAAGGAAGTTTATAAGAGGAGTATGATGTAGGTTGTACTCCTTTTTTTGTATAAACCATTTTAGTGATTATTGTCATTTAAAGTGATTATTTTATTGATGAATTTGGTGTGTATAAATTACACTTGTATATTTATAAAGTGTTGTAAATATGTGTGTTAAGATAATTTTAGTTACCTATAAATAACAACGTTATGAAACTTATCGAAGATTTAAGACACCTATTTATTCATCAAATTAAGGATCGTTACGATTCTGAAACGCAACAAGTAGAAGTCTTACAACAACTAAAAACTAAAGTTCATTCTATTCACTTAAAACGTGTTTTAGAGAATTGTGAACATCATGCTCAGAAGCATTTAACATCACTAGATAATTTATTTTCTGAATTACAAGAAAATGGAGTAGGTGATATTTGTGAATGTAGTTTAGGAGTGATTACAGAAATGGAAAAGATAATTGAAAGATCAGTTAACCCTGTAGTTACTGATATGGCAATATTATCTGCTGTAAAACAATTACATTCTAATGATTTGTCTGGGTATCATCTAATATTAATGTATGCGCATCAAGTACATGATGAAACCATTATTGAAGCATTAGAACAAATGCTTAAAAATGAACGAGACTTAGATGTTTTATTAGATGAAACAATTCATTCTATCATTGAAAAAGAAGCAGTTTACATACTTTAGCTTACTTTTTTGGAATATATTCAGCCTCAGGGTTTCTCTTCTCGCGTTCTAAAACAGTTACAATGAATGCATCAGGGAAACCTTTTTTTCGTACAACAGCTTTTATTTTCTCAGCTTCTACCTTAGAATAAGTTTTTCCAACAAGTACCTGATATTTATATGAATTTTTAGTTTCCTTATCATAAAAGAGATAAACAGGAAAGCCTAAATTCGTAAACTCTCTTTTTGTAAGGTTTATTTCTACCTCACTAGACATAATTTGAATTCTATAAAAATGAAGTGAATCATTTTGTGCATTCAGTTTTGATGAGTCCGAAGAAGTACTTACTACAGTAGGAGTAGTTTTTTTCTCTAGTGATTTTTCAGGTTTGGGATCTACCTTCTTAATAATCGTAGGCTTGTTAAATGTTCTCACATAAGCATCTTTAAACCCTTTTTTCTTAATTTTTTTGGCAAGAACATCTGCATTTTTCTTGATGTATTCTCGACCAACTAATAAAGAATACACTTTTCCTTCTTTTAAAGTATCAATAGCCATGTTTAGGTTTTTATACTTTTTTGCAGAAAGGTCTTTCCAATTTGGTGTAGCTCCAATTTGTACTCTATAATAAGGGTAGCGAACATCTAACTTTGGTCTTGGGCGTTTATTTTCAAAATTTCTTAAGGCCCTAAAAAGTGCTGAGGCAATATAAGTTTGCCCTTTACCGGAGTTAAGGTATAGTTCTTCGGTTGGATTACTCATAAAACCGCATTCTATTAATACCCCAGGCATTTCTGTGTATTGTAATACTTGAAGATTATGACCTCTATCATTACGGTCTTTTATACCTCTACTCTTTCTTCCAGCACGAATAAATTCTTTATCTATTTCTTTTGCTAGTCCAAATGAGGTTGGAAATTTTTCGCTCTGAATATGAACTTGCGTACCATGGTAATTTCTATTGCTTAACGCATTACAATGTATACTTATAAAATAGTCAGCTTTTATTTTATTAGCATAGTTAACTCTATCAGTTAGCGAAATAGTTCTATCTGTTTTTCTTGTATATTTTATGGTTACATTTTTAACACGTTCTTCTAAATAACCACCTAATCTAAATGCGATATCAAGGTTTAAATCAGATTCATGCTTAAAAGTTTTTTTACTTCTAGGTTTGCCCACATCTTCTCCACCATGTCCTGGATCAATTACAATTACTACATTTCTGTCGAAACTGTATTGTTTAAAAGAATCACTTTGTGCCTTTACTACAGATATATCAATCAATAATAAAAG
Organism: Flammeovirga pectinis; assembly: GCF_003970675.1. Taxonomy (GTDB): domain Bacteria; phylum Bacteroidota; class Bacteroidia; order Cytophagales; family Flammeovirgaceae; genus Flammeovirga; species Flammeovirga pectinis. Next base: position 3,103,470 of record NZ_CP034562.1, on the reverse strand, counting down.
AACCAAAAGTGGAAGTGAAAATTGTAATATATGTTTAAAGAAAGTCATATTTATAAGTCCTCTGTAAAATCTATCCTACGAAATTGCGTGATGTGATTCTTATTTACAAGTATTCTTATATAGTTCTTATATTAATTATGCGATTTCGATCAAAATGTCGAACTTTAGGCGGAATTAAAAAGACAGATATTATACAAACAAATGGCAGATAGTACTGAGCAAGAAATGTCCTTCTTAGATCATCTAGAAGAACTAAGATGGCATGTGATGAGAGGGGTTGCATCAATTTTCATTTTTTCAATCATCGCCTTTATCGCTAAATCATATGTATTTAATGTGATTATTTTAGGTCCATCGAGGCTCGACTTCCCAACATATCAATGGCTTTGTGAATTATCTAAGTATTTACATACAGATGCCTTATGTATTGAAAGTTTACCATTCACAATTCAGAGTAGAACAATGACAGGGCAATTTGCAATGCATATAATGTCTTCTGTTGTGATAGGGTTAATTTTTGCTTTTCCTTATACTTTCTGGGAAATTTGGAGATTTGTAAAACCAGGTTTATATGATACTGAGCAAACTGTAACAACAGGAGCAACTTTTTTTGTGAGTTTACTCTTTATTACTGGAATTTTATTCTCATATTTTATTGTATCACCTTTGGCAATTAACTTTTTGTCAAATTATCAAATAGATGAATCTGTATTGAATGAGTTTGATATAACCTCTTATATATCAACTTTAGCAATGATAGTCCTTTCCGGTGGAGTGATGTTTCAGTTACCAATGGTTGTATACTTCTTATCAAAATCTGATATGGTTACTCCAGAAAGTATGAAACAGTATAGAAAACACGCTATCGTTATTATTCTGATAGTTGCTGCTATTATTACACCTCCAGATCCTATAACTCAAATCTTGATTGCAGGACCAATTTTATTACTTTATGAAATAAGTATTTATATCTCAGCAAGTGTTTTGAGAGGTAAACAAAAAAAAGCTAAAAAAGAATTAAGGAAATTATAATATTGAAGACTGAGTTACTGTAAGGTGACTCAGTTTTTTTATCTCTATAAAATTATTGAGAAAGGTTTGTTCTTTCAGAAATAGAACGACCGAGTGTTAACTCATCTGCATATTCTAAAGCACCACCAACAGGAATACCTCTAGCAATGTTAGTGACTTTCATCTCAGGAATGTCATTAAGTTGCTGACGGATGAAGAATGCAGTTGTATCGCCATCTAAACTAGCATTTAGAGCAAAAATTACTTCATTGATATCTTCGGAATGAACTCTATCAATAAGATGTTCAATAGTTAGATCCATAGGCGTTATACCTTGTAAAGGTGAAATAACACCATTGAGAACATGATATATCCCTTTATAGGCACCTGTAGATTCAATAGCTAATACGTCAGACATATTTTCTACCACGCAAAGTGTATTTATGTCTCTTACAGGGTTTTTACAAATTCCACAAAGTTCTTCATCAGAAATATTGTGGCATTTTTTACAGTATTTTACATTTAAGCGTAATGCAGCAATTGATGTAGCTAAATCTTTTGCGTACAATTCATCCTCCTTCAAAATATGTAATGCAAGGCGTAAAGCAGACTTATTACCAATACCTGGTAATTTTGAAAGCTGAGCAACTGCTTGCTCTAAAGATTTTGAAGGAAGGTTTAACACGAAAAGGTAATTTTAGATTAGAGAATTTCAGAGGATATACCTCTGTCTGACATTGAATTACGCATAGGAGCAAGTTCATCGAAAGTACCATTTTTAACGGCACATTTTCCATTGTAATGGATAATCCAAGTACATTGTTCTGCTTGATGTGTTGTGTGTTCACAAACTTGAACAAGTGCATCAATTACATGATCAAAAGTATTGACCTCATCATTGAACACTACAAGTTCTCTATTAAGTTCAGAGTCTACTTCAGTTTCCTCAAGTACTTGAACATCTATATCTGGTTGAGTTGCAAATTTTAACATACGAAAGTATAAGATTTGAATACACAAAAATAACGATCATGATTATATTTAACTAATCACACACTATATAACATTAGAACTATTGATTTAGTTTGCGTTAATAGTACAAAATAAAATCAATAAAACACAAAAAATGAGAAATAGAGTACTCATAACTGGAGCTAATGGGCTATTAGGTCAGCACCTCACAAAATTGTTATTAACAAAAAAGAATATTGAAGTGTTTGCTTCAGGAAGAGGAAAGGACCGTTTATTAGAACAGGGTTACAATTATATTTCTATGGATGTATCTATAGAAAAAGAAGTTGACGATGTAATTGCATCTGTTAAACCAGATATAATTATTCATGCTGCTGCAATTTCTAAAGTAGAAAATTGTGAGGATAATAACAACGAAGCTATTTTACAAAATGTTAGTGCTACAGCGTTTTTATTAAAAGCGGGTAAGAATAATGGATTAAAGCATTTTATTTTTATATCTACAGATTTTGTTTTTTCAGGAGATAAAGGAATGCTAACAGAAGAGGAAAGAAGAGATCCGCCTAATTTTTATGGACAAACTAAATTAATGGCTGAAGACTGCGTAATGCAAAATTGGCCTTTTAAAACATCCATTGTAAGAACATGCCTTGTATATGGTCAGGTAAAAGATATGAGTAGGACTAATATAATGTTATGGGTGAAAAATAATCTAAAAAAAGGTAATCCAATAAAAGTTGTAAATGATCAATACAGAACGCCTACTTATGTTAAAGATTTAGCTCAAGGGTGTTTTTTAATTTTAGATAAAGAAGCCGAAGGAGTTTTTCATATTTCGGGTAAAGATTATTTAACTCCCTATGCGATAGCATTGAAAGTGGCTAAAAAGCTTAATTTCTCTACAAATTTAATTACTGAAGTTACCGCGGGAACTTTTAAAGAAAATGGAAAAAGACCTTTGAAAACGGGTTTTGATATTAGTAAATCAAAAAACATACTTGGATATGAACCAATCTCATTTAACAAAGGTTTAGAAGAAGTAGTGAAATAAATCTTTAATAATGTTAATATTTTATTGTAAAATTAATATATTTGGCTTTGTATTGTTTTGCTGTATTCTACAATTAACTATTTCTCTTCATTAATTATGTACATGATTTTCATGAATTTGGCATAATACGTGTATGAGTATAATAGGTAATTGTAATTACTCTTTAAAATGACATTTTTTGGCTCCTACTAACAATTTGAGTCTACTTATAAAAAATTTTATAATGAAAATAAAGACTTCATTTCAAGCTGTTTTATTTTTAGTGTTAATGTTTTTCGCTTTTTCTGAAGTTTCTGCACAAGGAGTTAGAGGAAGAGCACGATTCACATCAAAAAAGAAATATTGGAGTTTTGGAGGTATGATAACCTCTTCAAACTTTATGGGAGACTTATCACCAACACCTAACAAAGGTAGTATTGATTGGTCTAACACTTTAGTACAGTTTGGAGGTTTTGTACAAAGAAGGTATTTACCCAGAATTTCTGGTAGAGTATCTTTGAATAATAACTTTTTCTCAGGAAGCGATGCAGATGCAGGGCGTAATGCAGATAGAGGTTTAGAATTCTTCACTTATGCCACTCAAATTAATGTGATGGGAATTATTGATTTATTTCCCAATGCAGGTGTATATTATAGAAGACCTAAAATTCCTATTCCATATATTGGTCTTGGAATAGGGGGAATGTTTGTTGCATCTACAGTTTCACAGAAACCTGACCCTAATTACCAAGGAGAAATAATTTCGGGAGAACAAAAAAATACAGAAGTTACATATGTAATTCCTGTTGCTCTTGGAGTAAGATATAAACTATCTACACACATGGATATTGCTTTTGAAGCTACTGTGAATTACGCAGGAAGTGACATGGTGGATGGTATAAATAACGAGATTAACGGAAGTACATCAAGTCAGTTGAATGACGCATTTATGACATTAGGTTTTTCACTTAATTATATATTGGGAGGTACTATTAAAATGCCTAAATTCCGTTAACGATAAAGTTTTTAATACTTAAAAGTCCGTGCAGTACACTGTTCGGACTTTTTTGTACTAATAAATTGAATACTTTTGTACCCATAATAAATAAAGTATGATGAAGCATTTTTTTTCAGTTGCAACAGTATTTTTAATACTATTTTTTTGCACAATAAATAAGACTAACGCACAAAGTAAATATTGGGTTTATGGAGGTGCTTTAGGTGCTACAGGATATGCAGGTGATTTATCTACATTTCCAAACCCTGTGGATTACCGAGTTGGAGCAAAACTCTTTGCTAAATATAAAATGAAATCGTATTTACTGTGGAGAACAGACATTGATTACGGTTGGTACCAAGGAGTGGGTAGTATTCAAGATAACCTTCCTGAATACAAAACAGAAATTCACATGGGGAATGCATCTACAGGTTTTGAATATAACTTCTTGCAGTTTCGAGAAGACAAACGTCATAAAGATAACTTTACACCTTATTTCTTTTTACAATTAGGTGTTGGGACATTTATAAATAAAGTTTCAAATCCAGCTACAGGAGAATCTTATAGCGATACGGCAATAGCAGTAACAATGCCTGTAGGTATGGGTTTTAAGAAAAGAATAAGCACTTATTTAGATATAGGTATGGAGTTTAGTATCACTAAGCCATTATGGACAGATAAAACTGATGGAGTATATAGAAGTACTGAAAGCGTAGCAGGTTTATTTGTTGATGAATCTTGGAGAGATAATTATTATTTTTTGGGTGTGACTTTAAGTTATCATCTGATTCGGGTTAATTGTCCGAAAACTCCTAGATATCAATAAAAAATAAAAGCCATTCAATTTTAAATTGAATGGCTTTTATTTTATACTAGATTCGTATTTTTAGTTTCCTCCGAAGAAATAACCAACACTTAAAATCCATTGAGTTGATTTAATTGATGGAGCATTAGTTTGTTGTGTAATCAAATCTGAACCACTTTCATATTTAACATCAACAGTTAATTTTTTGATATCTGCACCTAAACCTGCTTGCCATCCCCAAGTAAAGTTTTCATACTCTAAGTCTCCTGCATCTTCAGGGAAGTTTGATTGAGCAACAGCACCACCAAATGCACGAGCACTGATACCTAAAAGACCAAATTTAAGACCAACTAGGATCGGAACATCAAATCTGTTAATATATGCCTCATCTGAAACACCTTGATATGAGATAGTACCTCCAACTCTAGAGTATAAAGCTTCAATTTGAGCATAAATTGGTAATACAGGAATGTTTGTTCTAAACATACCACCTACATGCCATGAGGCTGATCCTTCTGTTGTCCATCCAGTAACAGGACCACTTAAGTCATAACTAGATGCACCAATACCACCTTTTACACCAAGGCTAAATAAGCCATCTTGTGCATTTGCAGTAGCACCAATTAAAAATAGACCGATTAAAAGAGTTAAGATTTTTTTCATGATTGTTTTTAAATAAAAAATAGTTGTATTCTATAGATTAGACAACTAAGATTAAATGTATGTCAATATCAGTACGTTAAATTATAATCTATCAAGATAATTTTTGATACCTATGTACTACAATTTAACTTGCAGTTCGTTAGACACAAAAATTTAACCAATCATTAAAAGATGAAGGATCAATTCAAATTATTTTTAAGTTTACTTATAGTCTTTGTTACTTTCTTAAATCAAGATGTTTTGGCTTGGGGGCATACTGGTCATAGAGCTGTAGCCGAAGTCGCTGATAATCATTTAACAAAGAAAGCAAAAAAGCAATTACAGGCTATTTTAGGAGATTCGGCTTATTTGCCAATGGTGTCTACTTGGATGGACGATATTAAATCGGATAATAAATATAGTTTTATGTATACTTGGCATTTTATTAACATTGATGAAGGCCAAACTTTTGAAACTTTAGAGAGAAACCCTAAAGGAGATATCATAAAAACAATTGAAGAAATGAAGAGTGTATTGAAAGATCCCTCTTCATCAAAAAGACAAAAAGCTCAAGCAGTTAAAATTTTAACTCATTTAGTAGGAGATTTACACCAACCTTTTCATGTAGGTCATGCTAGTGATTGGGGTGGTAATAAAGTAAAAGTTACTTGGTTTGGTAACCCTTCAAACATTCATAGAGTTTGGGATTCTGAAATGTTGGGATCTAAAGGGTTAAGTTATTCTGAAATAGCTAAATATGTAGATCATGCAACTCCAGAGGAAGTTAAGGTAATTCAGAGTGCTACAACTGTAGACATGATGCAAGAATCTTATGCTTTATGTACTAACCTGTATGACGTAGGAGATGGTAAACTTGGATACAGATATTTATATGATAATTATAAAACTGTAGAAGAAAGAATTGAGTATGCAGGAATTCGTTTAGCTGGTATATTGAATGATATCTTAGGATAAATCAAATTTTTGCAGGAAAGAGATGTATTCTACTTATGGGTACATCTCTTTTTTTTGTTCAATTGTTCTTAGAATCTAAGAATCCTATAAATTTAATCATCACCTTTACTTTAAGAAACATCCAAAAGATAAAGAATTTGACAGATCAGAAAAAAGAAAATATATACACATTACAATTTTGGTTGTTATGTACGAGTTCGTTATTATTTTTCACGAGCTTTAATATGATAATCCCAGAACTTCCAGATTACTTAACATCATTGGGAGGAGGAGATTATAAGGGATTGATTATAGCCTTATTTACATTGACAGCAGGTTTGTCTAGGCCATTTAGTGGTAAATTAACAGATAGAGTTGGGCGTGTACCTGTAATGGTTGTTGGAGTAGTAGTAAGCTGTGTTTGTACACTTTTTTATCCAATTGTAGGTACTGTTGCTGGCTTTTTATTACTTCGGTTTTTTCATGGTTTTTCTACAGGTTTTAAACCAACAGGTACTTCTGCTTTCTTGGCAGATATTGTTCCTGCTAATAGAAGAGGAGAAGCAATGGGTATTTTAGGTTTTTGTTCAAGTACTGGAATTGGTGTTGGGCCAATTTTAGGTAGTTGGTTAACTATGGAAACTGATATAAATACAATGTTCTATTGTTCTTCGGCAGTTTCATTATTGTCAATATTAATTCTTTCGGGTATGAAAGAAACTTTAGAGCACCCAGAAAAATTAAAATTGGAGCATTTTAGAATTCGTAAAAATGAAATTATTGATGTAAATGCATTACCTCCTGCAATAGTAATGTTGCTTTGTACAACCTCTTATGGAGTTATTCTAACATTAATTCCAGATTTAAGTAAATCACTTGGTATAGAAAATAAAGGAATGTTCTTTATGTTTTTTACAGGAGCATCAATGTTAGTAAGAGTGTTAGCGGGTAAACTTTCTGATAAATATGGAAGATTACCTGTTCTAAAATTATCAACAATATTATTAGTCATTTCATTGTGTTGGGTTGGAGTAGCATCTTCCGCTTTTGAATTATATGCTGCTGCAATTTTACTAGGTTTAGGAATAGGTACAAACTCGCCTACTATATATGCTTGGACAATTGATAGGAGTAATTCCTTACATAGAGGAAGAGCAATTGCTACCATGTATATTGCTTTAGAAATTGGTATAGGAATGGGGGCGTTTCTATCAGGTCTTCTATACGATAATGTTGACGAGAGAATAGGATGGGCATTTATGGCGTCAGGTTTTGCCTGTTTCTGTGCATTCCTGTATGTGATGTTTGCCCCTTTAAAAGAAAGATCAGCTTAAATAGATAAATAATGAAATTTGAATATTTATTCTCCGATTGTGATGGTGTAATCATAGATAGTGAGATTATCGCAGCTAGAGTAATGGTAAAATACATACAATCTTATAACGTTCCCATCACTTTAGATGAGTATTTGATTAACTTTTCCGGGCAAACGTTTTCAGGTATAATGACAGGTTTAGCAAAAAAATACAACTTTGAGTTACCTGATAATTATGTAAATGATATCACATCATTATACAAAAAAGCAGCAGCCCAGGAAGAAAAAGCAATTGAAGGAACAAAAGCTGCTTATGAACTAATTGATTTACCGAAAGCAATAATTTCTAATAGTTATAAAGAACAAATAAACCATGCTATAGAGTTTACAGGGATGAGAGGTTTGTTTAGTGATAGGGTGTTTTCTGGTGTGGAAGATGTTTTGAATCCTAAACCTGCTCCTGATATATATTTACATACAGCAAAAGTACTTAATGTAAAACCGTCTAAGGTAATTGTAATTGAAGATAGTGCAAGTGGAGCAAAGTCTGCTGTTGCGGCAGGGATGTATGTAATTGGTTTTACGGGAGCATCGCACATAAAAAAAGGGCACGAACATACTTTGAAAGAAATTGGTGTAAAACACGTAATTCAAAGTATGTCAGAACTCCCTTTATTAATCAAAAAGATTAATGGTTGAGGTGAAAAATTAATATGCATGTGCCTTTTTAGTGATATGATTTAGATGTCTAATATCATTGGCTTGAACAATCCTAAATCGATTATTCTGATAAATAATATGATATAAAGCTAGATTAGAATGTTCGTACTGATTCATCTTACATAAAGGTTCATCCATAAGCGTAGAAATTAAGATTTTCATAGCTCTACCATGAGTACAAATGAGTATGTTTTTTTCATCAGATTGTTGAAGAATTAATTCGAATGCTTCTTTCTGACGTTTAACAACTTCTTGAGGAGATTCTGCTCCTTCTAATTTATAATCATAATTTCCATTATTCCATTCAGATAATAGTTTAATGTAATTTATTTCGTCTTGCTCAGTTAATTCTCTTCCTTCTTTTTCTCCCCAGCTAATTTCATTTAAGCCATAATGGGTGTCGATTGGAATTCCTGAAGCTACAAAAGGTTGAACCGTTTGATGGGTACGTTTTAATTTAGAAGTATAAATTTTATCAAAGGCAATGTGATTGTATTTAGAGAAAAATGCATTTGCTTGTAGTTTTCCTAAACCATTAAGGTTTGAATCTATACTACTTCCTTGGACGAATCCTTTTTTATTAAAATCAGTTTCTCCATGTCTGATTATGTAAATGTGTTTTGCGTTCATAATTTTTAAATAATAAAATCATTTTCTTAATGATTTAGAGGTGAAACATAAATGAATTTTGTGTGCAATTGTTATAATTGCCTAATTAACACTACGTAATAGTAAGTGCTTTAGTATATAAAACAAATAATAAGAATGTATGTTTAACAGTAAAATTACAAAAAAATCTTTAAATGACCTCAGGGATAACATGTTAGGGCATTTAGATATTGAATTTATCAGTGTAGAAGATGGATTAATTGTAGCCACAATGCCTGTAGATCAAAGAACAAAACAACCAATGGGATTGTTACATGGGGGTGCATCTATGGTGTTAGCAGAAACGTTAGGAAGCGTAGGAGCATTAACACATGCAATTGATAGAGAAACAGTACCTGTAGGTCAAGAAATCAATGCTAACCATATAAAAAGTGCTAGAAACGGTATAGTAACAGGTTTTGCAAAACCTATTCATATAGGTAAGAAATCTCATGTATGGGAGATTAAAATCTATGATGATGAAGATAATTTACTTTGTATTTCTAGAATGACAATTGCCTTAATAAGAAAGAAATAAAAAAACAATTTTCTAACAGGTGTAATATTTTTAATAAAAAAGTTGAAGGTAAATTGAACTTTAGTAGGTTTGTATATATAATTCGACTTCAAATTAAGAGATTAATAGTAAAAAAGTAAGAATGGATTTTTTAAAAAGTACTCGATTTTGGGTAATAACCTTATTTGGTTTTATATCGATTGGTATAATAAGTATCATGACTGGTGTTTATTCTGAAGTGAAAATTGATCAAAGAGAATCTGATGGATGGGAATTAGTAGGAATAGAATACGAAGGCAAAGCTGATTCACAGGCATTTATTAGTTTGTACGATTCTATTTCAAAAGAATTAGAAAAAGGTAAACTATCAGGTAAATTGGCTGTTCTTTTTTTTCAAAACCCAAATACAGAAAAACCTATTAAAGCAATTGTTGGAGCGCTTTCTAATAAAAAAGCAGCAAGTCAACATAATTATAAGGTATACAAACAAGGGCCGTATTTAGAAGTATATTCTGAAATAACAATGGGTGAGCTTTTTACGCCTAACCCAGAAAATGTAATAAATCAGATTAACGACTTAATCGAAGTATCTTTTGGAACTGTTCCTAATAAATATTTAGAATATTACCCTACAAAATCTACAGTAATTCAATCTGCTATTGTAGAAAAGCCATAAATTAAGAGGCAGCTTATTAAAATTAAATTTCACTAACTCTTCTAATTGTGAAAGGAAAAATATATTCAAACCGATATAGTCTAAAGATTATCGTAATCTTAATGGGTTTAGTAATCGGTATCACTTCTTTAATTTATACGGAACTTCTTGTTGATGAATTAAGACAAAGAGAATATGATCAAATAGATTTCTTTGCTAAAGTTCAGGCTAAATTAGCTACAATGGGAACGGAAGATAATGCTGATGTTACTTTCCTTTTAATGGAAGTTATTAAAGGGAATGATCTAATTCCTGTTGTACTCACTGATGATAAAGGAGAGCCTATCAGTTCTAAAAATATTGAATTGCCTTCTGATCTTAATTACGTTCAGCGAATGGATTACCTTAAAAAGGAAGTTCAAGAAATGAAAAAGAATTATGCTCCAATAAAAATTGATTTTACAGACGGAGAAGAGCAATACATCTATTATGCAGATTCTAAATTGGTACGTAATTTACGTTTTGCACCAATGATTCAACTTTCTGTTTTAGCAATCTTAGCATTAGCAGCATATTTAGTATTCTCTACATCAAGAAGAGCTGAACAGAATCAAGTATGGGCAGGGTTAGCCAAAGAAACAGCACATCAATTAGGTACACCAATATCTTCTTTAGTTGCATGGATTGAATATTTTAAAACTGATGAGGATTTTGATCAATCCATAATAGAAGAGTTGCAGAAAGATATTACGAGACTAGAAATGATAACTGCAAGGTTTTCTAATATTGGGTCTGAACCAGTATTGAAACCTGCAAATTTAGAATCTTCTGTTCGTGGAGCTGTAGAATATATGTCTAAACGTATCTCTGCAAAAGTGAGTATGAATGTTCATTATAATCTAGAAGGGCAAGCAGATATTAATATTAGTTTGCCATTATTTGAGTGGGTTGTAGAGAACTTATGTAGAAATGCTGTAGATGCAATGAACGGTGTTGGTAGGTTAGATATTACTATGGAACTAACTCAACATAAGACTTCTGTAACGATAGATGTTAAAGATACGGGTAAGGGAATTCCTAAGAATAAACTGAACAAAGTATTTAACCCTGGGTATACAACAAAGAAAAGAGGGTGGGGCTTAGGTCTTACATTAGTAAAACGAATTGTAGAAGATTATCATAAAGGAAAAATAATAGTTTTAGAATCTATACCAGGAGAGGGAACGACATTTAGAATAACAATGCCGATTATAGTGTAATAAATCAATTGATTTTGTCGTGTAAATATTCTTAATAAAGTTGTGTTTTTAACTGTTTTTGATGACATTTGTACATGGGTCGGTAACATTTGGATTTTTCAACGTGAACTCATATAAGGTGTACTGATTTTTGAAGAGCAGGCCTCAACTTTATTTTGGTAAAGTCATTCTTTTGAATGTTAACAGTGGAAGGTCGACATATAATCGGGAAGCCTAAACCTGTTATAAATGGAGAAATTCCAACCGACCCTTTTTTATTTTAAAGCGATGCATTGCATGGCTTTTTTTATTGTTCTCACTACAATTGATTAAAGTTAACAAACAACTGATCTCATATTTTTAATTTTTTTTGAGATCAATAACAAATAAAGTGGAACAGTAACATCATTTGTTTATTTTTGCGTCCGTGAAACCAAAGTACTTAACAGAAGAAGCTATTAATGCATTTATTAAGAGTGCATTAAAAGAAGATATCGAAGATGGCGATCATTCCACGCTCTCTGCTGTGCCAAAAGATGCAGTAGAATCTGCAAAAATGATTTTTAAAGATCAAGGGGTTATTGCTGGTATAGAAATGGCAAAACGCATTTTCTTAACTTTAGACCCTGATATGGAAATTAAATGTTTTGCTAATGAAGGCGATAGTCTAAATTATGGCGACATTGTAATGACTATCAAAGGTAAAGCTCAAGCTATTTTAATGGCAGAACGCCTTGCTCTAAATTGTGCACAACGTATGAGTGGAATAGCATCTCATACACACCGTGTAGTAAAACTTATTGAAAACTCAAAGACTAAGATTTTAGATACTCGTAAAACTACTCCAAATTTCAGGTTAATGGAAAAATGGGCAGTTTTCTTGGGTGGAGGAAAAAATCATAGATTTGGTTTGTATGATATGGTTATGCTAAAAGATAATCATATAGATTATGCTGGAGGAATTACTAAAGCTGTAAGTGATACAAAACAATATCTATCAGAAAATAATAAATCACTACGTATTGAGGTCGAAACTAGAAACCTTGATGAAGTGAAAGAGGCATTAGCTGCAAAAGTAGATGTTATCATGTTAGATAATATGGATATTGCAACAATGAAAGAAGCCGTTCGTATTGTTGGAGGACAATGTGAAACAGAAGCATCTGGAGGAATAACAGAAAGTAATGTTGCTGAAGTAGCAGAAACAGGAGTTGACTTTATTTCTTTAGGAGCTTTAACTCATTCTAGTCTAAGTAAAGATATCAGTCTAAAGGCTGTATAAATGTATTATTAAGATGACAATCAAGACAAAAAAATATCAATTAGAATCGAACCAATATGTAAAATTAGGTTTGATTGGGGTAATGAAAGAATTATGGTGGTTTTGGTTTATTCCAGCTGCTATTGTTATTATACCTTCATTAATATGGCCAAGTTCACTATGGTGGATGGTTGGTGTAGGTGTATTATTATCTGTACTTTATATTTTATTTTGGTGGGCACAATTTATGGGAGCTACTCAGATGGAGCAAAGTAAAATGTTCTTCGAGAAACTTTCTTATGAGATTGATAGCAGATTCATTATGATGAAGCGTAACGCTAAAGAAGGTATGCCTGTAAAATGGGAGATGGTTAAAAGTGCAAAAATGACTGACGATGCTTTTGTTTTAATGTTAGGTAATGATAACGTTGATGCTAATAAACTTCAGAAGTTTTTTGCTCAGAAATTAGGTATGCCATTGTACTTACCTTATTCTATCTTCACTACAGAAGTACAAAAAGGTTTTATGATTAAACTTCTTCAACGTAAAGGTCTTGTAGAAGTACCTGAAACGACAAAAGAAGCATAGTTTTTTTTAAAAAAAACTATTTTAGAAACCTCTTAAGAAGCATCTTGAGAGGTTTTTTTTGTTTTCAACCATTCAAAATATTTAAATAATACTCTATTATGGTCTGCTTCTAAGTAGATAACGGAATCTTCTGGAAGTTGATGGATAAAACTCTTTAAGTCTTTTTTTAGAATGATAGCATCATGTTTTCCTAAGAAAAGAATTAGGCAAGTATCAGAATTAATTGCTTTTTTGATCAAATCTGTTTTTGAAAACTTGGTTTGAGAAATTGCTATCCATGTTTTTGCAACTCTAGTAGAATATAGCTTATTAGCTAAATTTAATTTAATAAAGTGTTCTTGCTTTACAGAAATTAAATTTAAAAACTTTGCTACTGATATTAATTTACTGACCTTTACAGTATTGGTCATTATTAATTTAAATACTGGTTGTATTAATTTGGATGTAGCAAATGGAAATATAAAATTATTTCCTACACCATCTGGGGCAACAAGATGTAATTCTCTACATTTTGTCGGATAATGTAAATAGAGGTAACATGCAACCCTAGCACCAATAGAATATCCACAAATAGACCAACTTTTTATTTTTTTTTCAGAAGTAAACTTTTCAATGAAAATTTTCATTTCTTTAAAATAAATTTCTGAGTCTAAATCATCTAATTTACCCTTAAAAGGATGATGAGGTAAGTTGATAGTCAGAATAATAGTATTCTTTAGAATATTTGGTAGAGTAGTAAATACCTTATATGTCTGTCCATAACCATGGATACAAATAAGTAAGTCTTCCCCTTTGCCAAAGACATTAAAAATATTGTATTTTGTATCTAAATCCTTCAACTAGTAAAACAATTATATTGTAAAGCTTGTTAAAGATATAATAAATTAGTTGCAGAAAAAACATGAGTAATTATTCAATAAAAGACTTGGAACACCTAACTGGTGTAAAAGCACATACGGTTCGTATTTGGGAACAGAGATACGAAATAATAACACCCAAAAGATCTGATACCAATATTAGGTACTATACAGATGACGATTTGAAGCACATGTTGAATGTGTCACTACTAAATAATAACGGGTTTAAAATCTCAAAGATTGCAAAATTTACACCTGAAGAAATAAATCAAGAAGTTTATAAAGTACTTGATGTTAACGACAATTATCAAGATCAGATTAGTGCATTGACAATGTGCATGCTCGAATTTGATGAGGCTCATTTCGAGAAGATCATATCATCTAATATATTAAAAAAGGGTTTTGAAGGATCTATGGTGAATATTATTTTACCATTTATGATGCGTATTGGGGTGCTATGGTTAACAGGTGCAGTTTCTCCTGCACAAGAACATTTTATATCGAACCTAATTCGCCAAAAGTTAATTGTAGCAATTGATGCACAAGTAACATCTAATGTTCCTGATAAGCCTTCTTTTATGCTTTTTTTACCAGAAGGAGAATTGCACGAAATATCTTTACTATTCGCTTCTTATGTAATAAGAGCACGTGGTTTTAAGGTTATATACCTTGGGCAATCATTACCACTTCACGAAATTAAAGATGTATATAAAGGATGTAAATCAGAATATTTGTTGACAGTAATGACGTCATTAACACAGATAAATGATGTGCAAAAATACCTAGATCAAATCAGTTCATCATTTCCCGATTCAAAAATAATGATTACAGGTAGACAGGTTGTTGGTAATGATTTTAAGCTTGGTGAAAATATGGAAGTATTAGTAAGTATGCCTTATTTCTTAAGTTTAATGGATAGTATAGCATCAGAAACGGCTACTGTTTAATCGTTATACTAGAAGCTGTACAAATACCTCCAATTGGGGGGTTAAATTTCTTAATTGTTACAGAAACCTCATTTGTAGATTTTTCCCATTTTTTATAAATATCATCAACTATATTTTGCCCAATATGCTCTAGTAATTTTGTAGAGATAGCCATTCGTTGTTTTACTATTTCATATAATTCCATATAATTAATTGTGCCATCAAGATCATCTGTTAATGCAGCTTTTTCAAAGTTTGTCGCAACAATAAGATCAACACCATATTTATTTCCAATTTTCTGCTCTTCTTTAAAATAGCCATGGTAGGCAAAAAATTCCATGCCCTCTAATGCAATAGTATGTTCCATTAATCAAATATTTAATTCTTCAAAAAAGTTAGAAGATACAGAATTGTTCTTTGGCATCTCCTTATTTAATCTGTCAACCTTTTCTCTTTGTATTTTCAAAGCAGTTTGGTCGCTATGGGCAACATCTTTTATTGCTTTTAACCTTCTTGCTTCTGATAAGGTCTTTTCAGCCATTTCACTTAAAGCATTTAATAGCTTATCAGAATAGCTGTCAATAGCATTATAATCTCTTTTAATAAGAGAAGTATCTTTTCTTAATTTGTTCATTTCAGCTTGGTAACGTAAATGAACTTCTTCCATTGCTTTTTGAGCTTTAGATTCAGCTTCTTGTATAATAAAATTAGCTTTCATTTTTGCAGATTCAATCATTGCGTCAGATTGTACCTGTACATCTTTTAAAGCAACTCTTTTTGCCTTTTCAGCACTATTGATACTGTCAATCATTTTGGTTTCTAAACGTTCAAATTGATTAACTCTTTGTCTTTGTTCTGAAAGTTGGTCTAATAGTAAAGTATTTTGATCTCTTAATGCAGAAATTTCTTGTGCTACAGTATGTAATAGTCTAGTCACATCTTTAGTGTCGTAACCTCCAAAAATTTTCTTTTTGATATTACTATTAATGATATCATTTGGCTCGATACTCATAGTTTAATTGTTATTTGTGTTTAATTGTTATCTGTAAGTTAACTTTCATTGTGACATTTCTCCAAATTTTTCTCAATATCTTCCCAATATGAGGTATCACTTTCTGGAACTGAAATAGGTTCTTCTCCTGTTTGTACCCTCCAATAATTAGAGTTGTACAAGCATTTTTTTTGATATTCTGAAAGTTGATTGTACTTCGCATAGTTTTTAGCAGTACTCTTATCAGCTAATAACTTCTCATATATTTGTCTACTATTCATATAAACCCTTTATTCTTTAAACTTATTTCTTCAAACCCAACTTCATAAATTCCCTCTTCAATCCAAAAACCTTTAGCTTCTGTTTGATTAATAAATTTATAGATAGTAATTCCTTTAAATAAACTGTCTTTATCTTTATAAGTGAAATTAATACATAATAAGTCTTCAAAAAGAAAACCATTTCCCTTTTGTGTCTGATTACCAATACCCATTTCCCAGGTACAATCGTATTTATTATCTTTTAAATGCTCTATTTTTAGATTTCCAGTATAAGTACTAGTAGTCGCCCAAGAGTTATGACCATTAAAAGAATAATAACCTTGAACGTTTTCTAACTTTATAACATCTTGCTCTTTTTTTAAATGCTTTAAAGCGTGCATCTCTATATATCCTTGTTGTAAGGATATAAAACGAGCTTTAATATTTATGATAGAGGTAGCACCGTCCCAAAAATCTATATTTTGTTTGTTTGCAGATGTAAAAAAATTAGTAAACCATTTTCGTAAATTCATTAGTTATCCTCTCCAATATTGTAAGTGAAACCAAGGAATAAACTTAATGTATTTTCATTTATACTCATTGTATTATTTCTATATCCTTGTAATACTACACGGTCTTTTGCAGAAAACTCAATGGGATTATCAAAATTAGCGATCTGAGGTAAGTTATCTTTATAAGATATAGAATATTGCAATCCTGCAATAATATCAGTTTTCAATACCCTAAATTGAGCACCAGCAGTTACGTGATATTGATCTAAAGAAAATATTGTAATTTCTGATGGATATAGGTTATCACTTCCCCCATCATATTCATCATAAGTAAAATCAGTTCTAAAACCACTTATAATTTCTACATTTTTGCTAACTCTATTTCTCCAACCAATAGCAACATTGGTTACTTGATCTTTACTTGTTGTATTATTTAACCAATTTTCTGTTCTAATTCCTATTAAATTGTTTGTTACTTCAGGTCCTGGAGGTCTATCTGTTATCTGATTATATTTCTTTATCGCAGCAAAATATTCTGCTGTAAAATAGAAAGAAGATTTCTCTCTATAATAGGTTCCGCCTACAGCTACAGAAAAAGGTTCTTTAAAATTAGTTACTAGTTCGTCCTGAAACTCAGTAACCAACATATTAGGTAATGGAGTAGTACTATTTACACTAACATTATTAACAGCAACCTCTCTGTATATTTCAGATTCTCCTGCATAAGCCATTGTAGGTGTAGTTACAGCAAGACCTAGATCTAGATTTTTTAGAGAATATTTAAGTCCTATTTTTAAAATTATTCTAGAAGTATATCCTTTTATACTTTGTGTATTTTTGAAATTAGCTACATAGAAATCTTCATTATCAATTTGCTTACTTTGATTTAGGTTATAGGCATTAGCTTCTATATCGTAGGTATAATTCATAGATACATAAGAATGGAATGCACTTATACCTAAACTGAATTTATCTGACATTTTTTTAGCGATACTTGCACCTAACCAATAATCTTCATAGTCTAATCTATAGTAAAAATCTCCTATATATTCATCTATGCCAGGTGTTGCACTTAATATATCTAACTGATGAGTAGTTCTTGATCTTAATTCTGTATTGGCATTATCTCTAGTAAAACTTGCTAATTCTATACTTGTTTTATCCCAATTTTTGGGTCTAAGTAAAAAAGCAACAAATCGAGGCTGTACTTTAAAATTCCAATCACTGTAACTATTACCACTTCCTAAAGCATCGCTATAGTTATATATATAAGTACTAAAAATATTTGCTGTAATAGAGAATTTTTGATAGTCAATATCTGCAACTTGGGCAGGGTTATAAAAGATAGCTGCAATTCCACTACCACCACCTACCACCGCACCAGATAGTAAACTTGCATCTGTATTAAAGCTATTACTCCAATACCTACCTGTTTGAGCTAATGACGGTATTTGGTAGAGTAGAATAAGGATTAAAAAAGAATATTTATAGTTTGATCTAGACATAATTCAAAAGAAGAGAATAAACAAAAAATACAATAATTTGATTTCAGAATAAAGAGATATATGTTTTTGAGAGAGATAATTTTTAAGAAATATGGAGCTTCTAAAAAATTAAGTAATAAAAATAAGAATTATCTATTGCAAAAATTATTTTTTTACTCAAAAAGGTTCATTAATTTAATATTAGTTTAAAGTAAACTAGTCGTAAGAAGAATTACGTACTAACTATTATTAATCCTTCAATCAATTACAATGAATAAAACAAAGGCTATTGGTTTTCCTTTGCTGATGTTACTCTCTTTTGTTTCTACTATTTCCTTTGCACAAGAAGAAGTAGAAGAAATTAAAAAAGATAGAAAGCAAAATCAATATATTTTACTTGGGTCAAATTTTGTTGCTAACGTTAAATCTAGAGATGCTGCGTTTTCTCCTTTAACCTATTCAGGTATGGGAATAGGAGCATCTGGAGGTTACTTAAATACAAGCGATCATTTTGAATTTCTAATTGATGGTGGTTTTAATTTTGGCTTAATGTATACAGATCTTTCAGGGAGTACAGATACAGGTGGGAATATATATTATACGATACCTGTGCACACCCACGCCTTATGGAAAATCAACCCGGTATTTAGTGGTACAAAAGGAGCTTCTTTAAAATTAGGAGGTGCAATTGATTTTTTAGGGAATTATAGGGGTAATTTCTCCTATACAAATTCAGCTTTAAATTTTGAATATATTTCTGGTTTTGGTTTAGGAGGGCAATTAGAATGGGATGTAAGTATAGGGAAAACAGGTAAGTTCTTTAGGAAAAGAGATCGAGACCTTACTTTTCTATGGTCAATTTCTTTGCCTTTAATGGGTAGTTACATGCGCCCTAGTTACAATACAATAAGTGATTTTACTACAGGAGCCAACTTCTTATCAGGAGGGGGACAGCAAGAGTTTGCTTTTATTGGAAAGCTAGTTCAATTTCAATCTCGTTTAGAAATGTATTACAAATTACATAATCTTAATGCATTTAGATTACAATACGAATGGAAATATTATGCTGTAAACGAAGGAAGTAGTGGTACATCTAAAGGAGCGTACCACCGTTTAGGTTTGGCATTTATGTTTAACGTAACTGGAAATAAGAAATAAGATGAAAAATATAAAAAAGCTAGTGTGTAAGGCTATTTCAATTGCCTTACTACTCACATTATTTAGTTGTGAGAAAATGTTTATTGAGGCTGATCCTACTTCTTCAAATACAGAAACTTTTGAATATTTATGGCAAAAAGTTCATGATCAATATTCTTATCTAGAATTAAAAAATATTGATTGGGACAGTGTTTATTCTGTTTATAGAGTGCAGGTTACGAATGATATGCCACAAGAAGTATTTTTCCGAAGTATGTTTAATATGCTAGAGACATTAGAAGATGGACATGTAAATCTATATTCGGCATTTAATGTTTCTAGATATCCCGAATTAGCTGTTCCTGATTCTAATTATAGTACAAGGATTATAAGAACCACTTACTTAAGTGATTACTACACTATAACAGGACCTTTACAGCATGACTTTATTCATGCTATTGATCCAGCTGATGGAGAAAAAAAGCCTATTGTTAAGATTGAGAATGGAGTACCCAAAGGTATTGCCTATGTAAGATATAGTAGTTTTTCTTCAATGATTTCTAGCTACGATATTGATTATGTTATTTCTAGATATGGAAAAACAACCTATGGAATGGTAATCGATGTAAGAAGTAATGGAGGAGGCTCTCCATTGAATATTTTTAAAATGTGTCAAAGGTTTATACCTTCTGATTCTGGTGAAGTTACATTGTATTATAGTAGAAATAAGACAGGGCCTGGAGCAGATGACTTTGATGATTGGATTCCTGCTAATATATCTCCAAGTGGATTATATTATCCAGGTAAGATAGTTATTCTTACAGATAGAGGTTGTTATAGTGCAACATCATACTTTGCTACTGCAATGAAATCAGTACAGAAACTAAGGGATGTAAAGATAATAGGAGTACCAACAGGTGGTGGCCTTGGAGCACCAAGAGGCGGTCAATTACCTAATGGATGGTATTACAGAATGTCTGTTACGCAGACTCGATCTGTTGATGGAGATTTAGATTTTGAATTGGGAGTTCCTCCAGATATCTTAGTAACTCAGCAACCTATTGATACAGAGATGGATAAAGATACTCAACTAGAAAGTGCAATAACAGAAATATTTAATGGGAGTTGGTAAAGGTGAAAAATGTCATTTTTTTTGAAACTTATTCATGCAGTATTCGTTATTAACTACTGCGAATAATACTAAATAAAAGCTGTCTAACCGACAGGACGATTAATCCAATCACTCAGAAATGCAATATACTGTAAAAGTATATTGCATTTTTTTGTACTAGATTTTTTAAAAGCAAAAAGACTACTACAATTAATTGCAGTAGTCCTTTTTATATGTAAACTAATTCGTGTGAATTAGATTAAGATTCTAACAGGATCTTCTAAAAGACCTTTAAGTGTATGTAAGAATGCAGCACCGATTGCACCATCAACAGATCTATGATCACAAGTAAGTGTAATTTTCATTACGTTACCAGGAACAATTTGACCGTTTTTAACAACAGGAACTTGCTTAATACCACCAACAGCTAAAATACAAGAAGCAGGAGCATTTAAAATCGAAGTGAACTGTTCAATTCCAAACATACCTAAGTTTGAAATTGTAAATGTTGCACCTGTCATTTCATCTAAAGATAATTTTTTATCTTTTGCTTTACCAGCCATCTCTTTAACAGTTCCAGAAATTTGAGATAAAGATAATGAATCTGTATGTCTAATTACTGGTACTACTAAACCATCAGGAATAGCAACAGCTACACCTACATTTACATGGCTTGCTACTCTAATAACATCACCTTCAACTAATGAGTTAACCATTGGATGCTTCTTTAAAGAAGCAGCAACAGCTTTAACAACCATATCATTGAAAGAAATTTTAACATCTGCAACCTCGTTCATAGACTTTCTTGCTGCCATAGCATTGTCCATGTCGATATCCATTGTTAAATAGAAGTGAGGAGCACCAAATTGGCTAGAGTTAAGGTTTCTAGTGATCGCCTTACGCATATTATTCATAGGCTGATCATCAAAGCTTTCAACACCAGCAGGCACAGCAGCTACAGGAGGAGTAGCAGGAGCAGTTGTTGGTGCAGGAACGAATGCTTCAACATCACGCTTAATTACTCTACCGTGATCTCCAGATCCAGGAATCATAGCAATATTAAAACCTTTGTCTTCAGCCATTTTCTTAGCTAATGGAGAAGCAAATACTCTTTTTCCATCATGCTCTGGAGCAGGAGCCGCATCTCTTGATTGAGCTACAGCAGGTGCAGAAGTTTTCTTAGCAACTGGAGCAGCAGCGGCGGCTTTGGGTGCAGGAGCAGCCTCAGCAACTGGAGCAGCTTCAGTAGTAGGAGCAGCAGATTTTGCCGCTTCAGCTTTTAATAAAGTTTCGTAATCAGCGCCTTCTTCACCAATAATGGCAATAACACCATCTACAGGAACAGAACCACCATCTTCAACAGCAACGTATAGAAGTTTACCTTCATCGTAAGATTCTAATTCCATTGTAGCTTTGTCCGTTTGAACTTCAGCTAAAATATCACCAGCATTTACTTCGTCACCAACTTTCATCAACCAAGATGAAATAGTACCATCAGTCATTGTATCTGACATTTTTGGCATTTTAACTACAGTTGCATTGATACCAGAAGTATCTATTGCTTCTGCAGCAGGTGCTGGAGCAGCAGCAGGAGCTTCCGGAGCGGCAGGTGCCGCAGGAGCTTCTGCAGGAGCAGCAGCAGTATCTCCAGAAAGAAGTGATTGGTAATCTTCACCTTCTTCTCCAACAATTGCAATAATTCCATCGATAGCAACAGCTTCTTTCTCTTGAACTGCGATGTACAATAAAGTACCATCTTCATAGTTCTCAAGTTCCATTGTTGCTTTATCTGTTTCAACCTCAGCGATCACATCTCCAGATGCTATTTGATCACCTACTTTTACTAGCCAAGATGCGATAACGCCTTCTGTCATCGTATCAGACATCTTAGGCATTCTGATTATTTCCGCCATAATCTAATTGTAAGACTTTATTTTAATTGCCTCTATTATTTTTCGTTTTCAAGCCAAAAATAAGGAGATTATTTGATTTTCGGGAAATTATTATCATTTAGTATTAAATATAAATTTAGTAAATGGCTATAAAGGCACATTTTTTCTTAAAATCAGTAGTGCTAGACCATTTTTTTTTCTTAATTTAGATCAGAAGCAATTTGAAAAAACTCTTTTCATTTCAACTTGTTCTAGTAAACTATTAGTTATTAACTCTATTGTCAATGTTTTTGGACCTAGTACCATTAACGCATTATCTATTTTAATTCTGACTGTCTCAAAGGAGGGACATTAATAATATGAACCAACACTGCAAATTAATATTACTCTTCTTCTTCTTCGCAATTGCCTCGGAAGTTAATGCTCAACATTTTTTTCATCTAGATAAATTTGGAAAGAATAGAGTACAGTACGAAGTATTTGATTGGAGTTACATAGAAACAGAACACTTTGAACTGTATTACTATGGCTATGGAATTACTATAGCTAAAATTGCAGGACAAATTGCGGAACGTGAATACCAGAATGTAACAGAAACAGTCGGGTATGCTCCTTATTATAAAACTAAAATATTAGTCTATAATTCTATTCAAGATTTAAGGCAGAGTAATATTGGTTTAAATCAGCAAGGGTATGCTATTACTGGACAAACAAGTTTTATCCGTTCGGAAGTAGAAGTTGCTTTTAGTGGTAGCAAATACATTTTTGAAGAAGATATTAAACGTAGTATTGCAGATGCGTTAATATTTGAAATGATGTACGGTGGGTCCCTTAAAGATATGATTAAGTCTAGTTACTTAATGAATTTGCCAAATTGGTTCATTGTTGGAGCTTCAGATTATATTTCTAGAGGTTGGTCTAGAGAAATGGATGATAAAGTAAGAGACTTTTTCTCTAGACACCCTAAAAAGTTTCCAAATATTCGCTTCTTAGAAGGAGATGACGCCAAAATTGTAGGTCAGTCCATATGGAATTACTTAGTAGAAGCTTATGGTAAAAGTAATATGGCTAGTATTTTAAATCTTACAAGAATTGTAAGGGATGAAAAAGTAGCATTACAAAATACTTTAGGTATTTCTTACGAAGAGTTTATTGATGGTTGGAAAAAGTTCTACCTAGGAGAGCAGGAGAAACTAAATAATAACTATAAAGATATTGATGAAAAAGAAGCGATTGCGCGAAATAGGAAATCACGTATTTATAATAAAATAAATATTAGTCCTGATGGTACTCGCTTGGCTTATACAGAAAATGAAAAAGGTAAGTATAAGATCAATGTATATGATTTAGAGAAAAAGAGACTTAAAACGGTATTTAAAAGTGGTTATAAGGTCGTTAATCAGCAAATTGATTACGATGTTCCTTTGGTAGATTGGGTTAGCAAAGATGAATTAGTTGTTTTTTCTCAGAGGAAAGGACAAAACTATATGTGGATTTATAACCTATCAAAAGGTGGTTTTAATACATTCTTTAGGTACGTAAAACGTGAAATTGAATTTAAGTTTGATCACATAAATGATGTAGCTGTTTCGCCAAATGGTAAAAAAATTGCCATGAGTGCAGAAAGAAGAGGGCAAACTGATATTTACGAACACAACATTGCAAGAAGAAGAACACGTCAGATTACAAAAGATTATTTTGATAACCTTTCACCTTCTTATTTAAAAAATGGTTCGGATATAGTTTTTAGTTCAAATAGAACGGTTGATTCTACAAAAACTAGAACAGGAGATTTAGAGGACATTTCTAGTACATTTAATTTGTTTATCTATAAAAAAGAAAAACCCTTAGAGCTAGAAAGAATAACCAATAATTTAGGTAGAGATTTTAAACCAAGAGTATTAGATGATAGACATTTATTATTCTTAAGTGATAGAAAAGGAATCACAAATTTCTTTGTTTATGATTTTCAAGATTCTGTAACACATCAAGTATCAAACTTTTTATATAGTGTAAAAGACTTTACTACTTATGGAAATCAAGTTGCTTATGTATTATATAGTAATGAAAAAGAACATATTTATACGGGTAAGGTAAATCCAGATAAAAATGTTTTTACCCCCAAAACCCGAAGGCAACAAATAATGGATCTTAGGGAGTTACAAATCATTAAAAAGAAAAAAGCACTACAAGAGAAAAGAAAACGAGAAGCAGAAGCTCGTATGGCTTTGTTTAGAGAGCAACAACGTCAAAATGAATTAAAGCGAGTGCAAGATTCAATTTATCAGGCCATTCAAGAAGAAGAACAACTTAAACAGATTTTAGCTCAAGATTCTATCGATACAGAAAATATAGATTGGGAAGATTCTATTGATGTAAAAGATATGACTGAAGCTGTAGTTATTGAAAACCAAGAGCCAGTAATTGAGCAAGAACCAATTAAAGAAGTAGAAATAGATCCACTTGATGAAGAAATTGATATTGACAATTATGAATTTGTTACAATCAATACAGCAAAAGGAACAGGCCCTGATATTGGAAATTTACCTCAGAAACCTACATATGATAATGAAGTAGATGAAGAAGGTGATGTAAATACTGATAACTATAAATTTTTCTCGTATAGCAAAAATAAGCGAGATGCATTCTGGGCAAAATACAACGAACGTTTAAAAGCAAAACAAGATGCATCGTCTAAAAAATCGATGTTCTCTAAATCTCAAGATTATTTACCAAGATTTTCAATAGATGGTTTTAATACAAACCTACGTTTCGATCCTCTTATGGGCTCAGGCCTTCAGTTTGAGGTAATGATGACTGACGCAATGGAAAACCATAAAATTAATGCGGGGTTATTTGGAACATTCTCTTTAAGTAATGGCAACTTCTTTGCAGAATATCTTTATTTAAGACATCGTTTAGATTATAGTATAAGGTATGAAAGACAAACTTTAGAGATTAATCAACAACGTTATGCTAAAAATTACTACGAAGGTGGAGTTTCTTTACCTGTAAGTATTAGAAGTAGAATTGAAGTACAACCATTTTTATCTTTTACAAGATATTCTGATACATCAATTCAAGGATTATCAGTTCCCGATGTAACCAGAGCATGGACAGGTTTTAATGTAGAATATGTATTTGATAATAGTTTAGAGAGAGGTAAAAATATGTTGACAGGTACTAGAGCAAAAGTTAGATATGAAAATTATGTCGGGCTTACTAGTATTTCACAGAACTTTCAGAACATTTCTATAGATGTTAGACGTTATCAAAAAGTATTACGATCAATGTCTTTAGCAATGAGAGTTTCTGCAGGTAAGTTTTTTGGGGATAGTCCTAAAACGTATAGAATGGGAGGTATGGATAACTGGGCATTTGGCCAGATGGACAACGATCCTAGAGGTGGTAACCCAGAAAGTCCTGTTCAACCAGATCTTACTGATTTATTATTTACTCAATTTACAACACCTGTTAGAGGTTTTAATTGGAATAAGTGGGAAGGCGAAAACTACATGGTATTTAATGCAGAATTAAGAATGCCAGTAATGAAATTCCTTACGAAGAAGCCTACAAAATCAAAAATACTTAGAGATTTACAATTAGTAATTTTCTATGATATTGGCTCTGCTTGGACTGGTGTAAATCCATTCGAAGAAGATAATGCTTTAAATACAGAAGAGATTGGTCCGGTTGGTGGATTTGATGCAACAGTGAAAAACTTTAGATACCCATTCTTAATGGGACATGGAGTTGGTGCTAGAACAACTTTATTAGGCTATTATTTAAAATTAGATGTTGCTTGGGGAATTGAAGATGGATTTAGACAAACTAAACCAAAGTATTATGTAACTTTAGGTCATGATTTCTAATTCAAACAATTTTTTTGGTATGAAAAAGACTAGCATTTATTCAGTAATAGTACTTATGATTTGTGTATGCATAAGTACAAGTTTTACAACTATATCAGCAGAAAAGCCTTTTGCTTTAATAGGGTTACAAGTAACTGTATTAGATGAAAAAGGAAATGTGATAGAAGGAGCGGAAGTAACACTTTACGCAAACGAAGATGACGCCTGGGATGAAGAAAATGGCATGAAGGCGAAGGATAAAACAAATAAAAATGGTAGAGTTAAATTTACCAAAGGATTGAAAGAACAAGCCTATTATGTTGTAGCAAAAAAAGGTGATCAAGTTTCTGAAGATGGTTTGAAATCTTCTAAACTATCAAAAAATAAAATGAATAAGATAAATGTAATTATTTCTAAAAGCCATGGTGTTTCGGTACCAAAAGTAAAGAACTAACAAAATATTTTATCTATAAAAAAAGAGATTGTCATCACGACAATCTCTTTTTTTATTACTTAATGTATCTAAAATCATGTTCATTAGGCAGCTGCTTAATAAACTCATACATCAATTTAATAGTATTTTCAATGTCATCTGCATGTGCAGTTTCTACTGTAGTATGCATATATTTTAATGGTAATGATATTAATGCCGAAGGAACACCTCCATTAGAATAAGCAAAGGCATCAGTATCCGTTCCTGTTACTCTAGATGAAGCTGCACGTTGGAAAGGAATCTCTTTCTCTTTAGCAGTATCAATTAACATCTTTAATAAATTGTTCTGAACAGCAGGAGCAAAAGTAAGTACAGGTCCATTACCACCTTTAGTATCACCTTCAAGTTGTTTGTTATACATAGGAGCAGAAGAATCATGACAAACATCTGTAACGATTGCTACATTTGGCTTTATTGTTTGAGTGATCATCTCAGCACCTCTTAAACCAACTTCTTCCTGAACAGCATTTACTACATAAAGTCCAAACGGTACTTCATGACCTTCTTCTTTTAGTCTTCGAGCAACTTCAGCAATCATAAAGCCACCAATTCTGTTATCTAGTGCTCTACCAGAAAAGAATCTACCTTTATTCAGTTCTCTTAGTTCATCCTCATAAGTAATAACAGTACCTACAAAAATACCCATTTCCTCAACTTCTTCTTTTGAAGCAGCTCCAACATCAATAAAGATATTATCTAAAGATGGTGTTGCCTCTTTACCAGGTTTTCTTGTATGGATTGCTGGCCATCCAAAGATACCTTCAACAACACCATTTTCACCATGTAATAATACACGTTTAGACGGGGCTATTTGATGGTCTGAACCACCATTTCTAATTACATAAATGTAACCCTCTGCAGTAATATAATTTACATACCAACCAATTTCGTCAGCATGTGCTTCTATAACTACTTTAAAAGGAGCTTCTGGGTTAATCACTCCCACAGCAGTGCCGTAATTGTCTACAAAGGTAGTATCAACGTAAGGTTTTACATAATCTAACCAAATACGCTGTCCCTCAGCTTCATGTCCCGTAGGTGAAGCATTATTTAAATATTTGTATAAAAAATCTTTGCTTTGAGTATCCATTTTATTAAAAAAAATTAAATTATTGACCGATAATCGTTTCTGCTACGTTAAGTTACATAGTTCAGTTTATTCTTGTATCATCTTTATGTTTTTTTTTGATGATATATTAAATTGTGACGTTTTGAATTTGAAATTTTGATATATAGTTAATTCAAAAAATTCCAATTTTAGCAGATACTTACAACTGTATATCTTTTTATAATATTATAATCTAACATGCGCGCATTATTAATCATAGATGTACAAAATGATTTTATACCTGGTGGAGCTTTACAAGTTCCAGAAGGAGATCATATTATTCCCATTATTAATAATATATCATCTAAGTTTGATGTAGTAGTAGCAACCAAGGATTGGCATCCAGTTGGCCATAAAAGTTTTGCTAAAAATCATAAGAAAAAAGAAATTGGGGAAATTGTAGAGCTTAACGGTCTCCCGCAAATTCTTTGGCCAGAACACTGTGTAGAGAATACTGATGGAGCTGAATTTGTTTCATCATTAAACACAGAACATATTGATGCTGTTTTTAAAAAAGGGACAGATACTGAGGTTGATAGCTACAGTGGTTTTTTTGATAACGATAAAAGAAATGATACTGGTTTAAATAAATTTCTGACCTTAAAAGGAGTTACTGAAATTTATATTGCTGGGTTAGCAACCGAATATTGTGTTAAGTTTACAGCATTAGACGCTAAAGGTTGCGGGTATAAGACTTTTTTAGTAGAAGATGCAACAAGAGGCGTTAATATAAAGCCAACTGATGTGCAGAATGCTGTTATCGATTTAAAGGTATCTGGTATTAAAGTAGTAAATAGTAAAGAGATTATTTAGGCTGTATGGTCAAATGATATAAAAAAGGGTATTGATTTTAATCAATACCCTTTTTTATTATGCAGTTGCAGAAGGATCCGAATCGACACCCTCTGTACCAATTCTTCCAATCTCTTGGTCAATTAACCATAATCCCTGAGGACTATCTTCTCCAATTAAATCAAAAGCATCTAAAATTGTACGAGCAGTTTCTTCTTCTTCTCTTTGTTCAGCAACAAACCATTGTAAAAATTGGAATGTACTGAAATCTTTTTGTTGAAAACAGCAGTCAACAATCTCATTAATAGCTTTTGTTACTTTAATTTCGTGCTCTAACACTTGTTCAAAGACGTGTCTTAAAGATTTAAATTCATGAGGAACAGCTGTAATTTCTGCAGCTAATGCATGGCCACCAACAGCATTAATGTACTTAAAGAACTTCAACATATGAGTTCTTTCTTCTTCTGCGTGGTCATATAAAAACTCTGCAGATTTTACATATCCCTCAGTTTCGCACCAAGATGCAAAAGATAAATAAAATTGAGATGATTGATCCTCTAATTGAACTTGCTCGTTTAGCATTTTTTCTACTTCACTGTTCAGAGAAGATTGTAAACGTTTTTTTGCAATTCCCATATCTAAATATTTGAGTTAAATGAATTCTTTTGTAGCGCTATATACTAAAGTATTTTTATAACAATTTTGTTTAAGCACATTATTTCTACCCTATAATGAATAATAATTAATATTTATTCTAAAGAAAGTTTGGAATTTATTATGCTTGCATACTATTTTAGCCTTACCAATAAAACGAATTTAAGATAATTATTGCTTTTAAACCATTAAAAGTAATCACCAATTAACAACATAACACATGAAAATTTTAGTTTGCATTAGTCACGTTCCTGATACAACAACGAAAATCAAGTTTGTAGACAACAAGCTTGATACAAACGGGGTACAATTTATTATAGGACCTTACGATGATTTTGCACTTGCAAGAGCTGTAGAATTAAAAGAGGCTTCTGGTGGAACAGTTACAGTACTTAATGTAGGAACTGTAGATACAGAACCTTCAATTAGAAAGGCATTAGCAATTGGAGCTGATAACGCAGTAAGAGTAAATGCTGAACCGTCAGACTCTCTATTTGTAGCAAAGCAAATAGTTGCACATGCAGCATCAGAAAATTATGATATGATCTTAATGGGACGTGAATCTTCAGATTTTAATTCTGGTTTGGTTCATGGTCTTGTAGGTGAACTCCTTGGGTGGCCATCAATTGCTCCAGCAATGAAGTTAGATGTAGATGGAACTACTGCTAAATTAAGTAGAGAAATTGAAGGAGGACACGAAGATGTTGAAGTTCAGTTACCTTTTGTAGCAGGTTGTCAAGAACCAATCGCAGAGTGGAAAATTCCTAACATGCGTGGTATTATGATGGCTAGAAAGAAACCTCTTGAAGTAGTTGAGGCGGTAGCTGTTGATGGCGTAACTACATATCAATCTTTTGAATTACCTGAAGAAAAAGGGGAATGTAAAATGGTAGACGCGGATCAAATGGATGAATTAGTGGGCTTATTAAAAAATGAAGCACGCGTACTTTAATTCACCATTTCATTTTAAACTTTAACACATAAAACAAAAAAGACATGTCAGTATTAGTATTTATAGAAGCAGATAATGGAGTTATAAAAAAATCTTCATTAGAAGCTGTAGCGTATGGAGCAAAAATAGGAGCCGTAACTGTTGTAGCTATGGGAAGTATTGATGCTTCTGAATTAGCTAAAGTAGGCAATTATGGTGCAGAGAAAGTATTACACTGTTCTGATGATCGTCTAAATGATGGTGTAATTGCTGCAACTGCAAAATTAATAGCAGAGGCTGTAGGTCAATCTGGAGCAGAAACTGTTGTAATGTCGCGCTCTTCTTTAGTAGATGCGGTAGCTGCTAGAGTAGCAATAAAAATTGGAGCTAGTGTAGTAACTAACGTTCAAGATTTTCCAGATACATCAAATGGTTTTGTAGTAAAAAGAGGAGTATTTACAGGGAAAGCCTTTGCGTTTGTATCAGTTCCTGATGGTAAAAAAGTTATTACTGTTACAAAGAATGTAGTTCAATTAGAACCTACTTCTTCAGAAGCAGCCATAGAAGAAATTTCTGTTGCTTTTGATGCTGCTGATTTTGGTGTAAAACGTATCGGTGTTCATAAACAAGAAGGTGATATTTTATTACCAGAAGCAGATTTAGTAGTTTCTGCAGGTAGAGGAATGAAAGGCCCAGAAAATTGGCAAATGATTGAAGACTTAGCTTCTACATTGGGTGCAGCAACTGCTTGTTCAAAACCTGTATCTGATATGGATTGGAGACCTCACCACGAGCATGTTGGACAAACAGGAATTAAAGTAGCTCCTCAATTATATATTGCGGTTGGTATTTCTGGTGCAATTCAGCATTTGGCAGGGGTGAACTCTTCTAAAGTGATTGTCGCTATTAATAAAGATCCAGATGCACCTTTCTTTAAAGCGGCAGATTATGGAGTTGTAGGAGATGCTTTTGAAGTAGTTCCTAAGCTTATTGAAGCAATTAAAAAGTAGTCAGAATTAGACTCAGTAGTCTATTTTAACATATATAGGGTTAAATTGACATTTATTTGTTAATATTTTAAGATTCTATTGATATTTATTAATAGTTCCCTATATTTGTAATACTTCAAAGGAATAATATTCCTATTCGAAGATTTTTTTAACTTAGTCGGTTATTTTTTTCCTATCTGACGCAACTACTGATGAAAATCGTATAAGAACCTCAACATGAAAGTGTTGAGGTTCAGTTGTTTAAAAGCATTTTTTATTTTCTGATTGTTAAGGCATTTTTTGTTAAATTAACTTTATTGTGTAAAGCTTTTAACATTATATTATTGTATCCATTATTATTAAAATGCTGAATTGCTAACTGATAATGTTCGAATGCTTTTGTTAGATTACCCATACTAGTGTAGTAATCACCTTTAATTTCCAAATTTGTACTATTTTTATTGATTTCTATGCTTATATCAATCAATTCTAGGGCATCCATCAGATTACTGGTTTCAATACACTGTCTTGCAGAATTTGCATAATGAAGCCACTCTTCCTTTTCAGAATTATTTTTCTTTGATGTTACTTTATCTTGTTTTCCATGATGTGTAGAAGCAGATAGTGTAGAGCTAGTGAAAAGTATAAAAATAAGGGTAAAGGATAAAAACAGGTGTTTTATGACTCGATATTTCATTTTAGTATAATTAAGAGAGATAGACATTCAGTTCGGTTACAACTATCTATTGTCTAATAATATACCTTATGCATTAATTTGTTGATTATCAGTTGGTTGATTGTTTGAAGAGTTAATTTGTTAATGAACGTGAGCGAACACTTTTTTCAAACTAGAACAGTTATTTAGATGTAAAGGCATCTAATGTAGGACTATCTCTGATATCAACAGGAACTACAGTTGTAACACCTTGTTCAATCATTGTAACGCCATAAATAACATCTGTACTAGACATTGTTCTTTTGTTATGAGTAACAATAATAAACTGTGAGTTATGTGAGAATTTATTAATGATCTTATTGAATTTATCAACATTTGCATCATCTAAAGGTGCATCAACTTCGTCAAAAATACAGAAGGGAGCAGGTTTAATCAGATAAATTGCAAAAAGTAAAGCAGTTGCTGTTAAAGTTTTTTCTCCACCAGACAATTGATTGATTGTAAGAGGTCGCTTTCCTTTTGGTTGGGCTAGGATTTCAATTTTAGAATTTAGAGGGTCACTGTCATCAGCAAGCCTTAGGTCACAGTTGTCTTCATCAGTAAATAGAGACCTAAATACTTCCATAAAGTTATCTCTTATCTGCGTAAATGCTGTCATGAACTTTTCTTGTGCAATACCATCTATTTCTTCGATAGTAGCTAAAAGTTGTTCTTTTGCTTTGTTTAAAT
The DNA here is from genome assembly GCF_003970675.1 of Flammeovirga pectinis. GTDB lineage: Bacteria > Bacteroidota > Bacteroidia > Cytophagales > Flammeovirgaceae > Flammeovirga > Flammeovirga pectinis. Next base: position 3,070,723 of record NZ_CP034562.1, on the reverse strand, counting down.
CTTCTCTTTGCTCTAAAATGAATGAGTTTCGTTCTTTTATTTCATTATATGCATCGATAGCCGTGTGGTTAATTGCACCTAAGGAATGTAATTTCCTTTTTGAATCTTCACTCAGGTGTTCTAATTCTTGCAATGAAGAATCTTTGTATGGATTTTCTTCCTCTTCTTCTTGAGTAGGTTTATGTAATAGAAGTTGTTCTAGATCAATTTCAAATTCTACTGCAACCTTTTCTTTTACTGAAGTAAGAGAAAGACGCAAAGCATTTATCTTTTCGTTGTAAGTAAGTAATTGTTGATCAATTTCCTCTTTGCTACTTTGTTTTAGTTTGATTTCAATTTCAGTATCAGCAATTAACTCTCTTGCTTCTTTATAATTACGTTCAGCCTCAAGTACTCCTTGTTCAATAGAAGTTTTTTCAGCTTCCATTCTTTCTAGTTCTTGATTACCTTCTTCATCAGTAGAGTCAGATTTTTGTAAATCATTATTTACTTTTTCTATTTCACCTATATTCTGATCAATTCGGTTTTGAGCTTTCAGGAGTTCTTCTTCTTTAAAATCAATTTCCTTTTTTAAACCGTTATATTGGTTTTCATGCTGTAGAAAATTAATATGAAGCTGGTTGTATTTTGTAGTTAATTCAACTCGTTTTTCTTTTTCTATGGTCAAGTTATCTTGCATTTCTTCAAGTTGCTCTACCATAAATTCTAGAGTGTATGAGTCTTCATCTAACTGCGGTCTGCCTTCTGATATAGCAACTTCAGCATCGCCAATACGTTCTAGTATTTCGTCTTTTTTATTTGAGCTAGCTTCCAAGAACTTAGCAAACTCTTCTTTCTGAGTTTTGATTTTAATAAGTTCTTGAGTTACAATTTGAACATTATGTTGAGCACTTTCTAAATCATGTTGATGATTAATTTGTAATAACTCTTTGTGTTCAGCTTGCTTTTCAACTTTCTGTATATGTATATTTTCTGCTTCAGTTTCTAGATTTTCTATCTCTTCTGTAAGGTTTTCAAGGTGTCTTATTCTACCTAATGATTTCCCTTCAAAAGAACCAATAGAACCCCCAGAAATAGCTGATTTTCTTCGTATAGCTTTACCATTTTTGGTAACTAGAATAACGCTATCATTCTTTGCTAAATTATTCTGATTCCGTTGTACAATATAGACACCATCTAATAAATACATTATTAGAGAGCTGTATTTATCATCAAAATCTACAACATCAATGGCAGAAATGGCATCTTCTATTGCTTTTCTAGGAGAAGCACTATAGCCTTCAAATTTATCTAATAAAAGGAAATTGGCTTTTCCTTTTTTCATTTCATCTAATAGATTGACAGCTCTCCACGCTTCCTCCTCATTTTCTAAAACAAAGTAATTTAAATAAGGAGAAAGGTAGCCTTCAATAGCAACTCTATATTCCTCTTCACAATGTAAAGTATCAGAAAGCATTGGAGCTTCTTTTGCCCATTCGGTATTTTGTTTTAAATACTTTATAGCTTCAGGGTAACCCTCTAAGTTATCTACTAAAGATTTTGTTAAGGCTTTTTCATTTTTCTTGGCATCTAGCACTCTGAAAATTTCAGAAGAACGATCTTTTATGTGTTCAAGATCTTCTCTACATTTCTTTAATTGTTCTTGATGTTGTTGGTGGACTTCCTTTATTTCATCAAATTGAACAGTAGCACTTAATCTTTCTCCTTCTAAAGAGGCATACTGTGTGTCAAACTCATCTAAACTAGACGTTTTATCAGAAGACTCTATATGTGCTCTTTCAAGCTCTTGTTTTAATGCAGAAAGTTGTACCTCATTAATTTCAACTCTTTGTTTAAGTTGAAAGATAATAGCTTGTTTATTTTTTACTTGTTGTTCGTATTCTGAAGTGGTTGCTTCTAAGTCACTAGTTTTATTTGCTTGAGCATCTTTTTCTTGTTGTGTCGCAAATAATTCTGTTTCAACTTCTCCAACCATTCTATCAATAGATTGAAGCTGTATCTGCAAACCTTCAATACCTTGTTGTGCAAGTGCTACCGCTTCTCGATCTATAGATGATTGATTTTCTAATGTCATTCTCTTTTCTTCTAGAAAACGACGTCTTTCCCCTTTAATTCGTTTCTCACTTTCTGTTTGACGCATTTTAAGGATATGCTCATTCAGTGTTTTTTGTCGAGAACCAAATAAGGATTCTTTATCTATAGCTTCTTTTTTCTCTTTAGAAATAGAGGCTTCTAATTCATCAATTAATTTTAATGTAGTATTACGTTCTTCATTTTTACTAGTCATTGTATCTGCTAGTTCATGAAGCTCCGTAGCCTGACTTGCTACTTTTTTCTGTGCTAAAGCAATACTTGCTCCCTTGTAAGTTTCTTTAAGTTTTAAGTAACGTTGGGCTTGTTTGGCCTGACGTTCTAGAGAACGCATATTTTTTTCAACTTCAAAAAGTAAATCGTCCACACGCTCAAGGTCAGCATCTGTATCCTTGAGTTTTTTCATGGTTTCTTTTTTACTCTTCTTGAATTTTGAAATTCCTGCAGCTTCTTCAAAGAGAGTTCTACGAGCATTTTGAGTATCGTTCAAAATCTCATCAATCATCTTTAATTCGATAATTGCATAACTATCAGACCCAATACCGGTATCCATAAATAAACCATGGATATCTTTAAGTCTACATGGAACACCGTTTAATGAATACTCGCCATCACCAGAACGGTAAAATCGGCGACCAATAGTTACTTCTGTATATTCTGTAGGGAGTAAATTTTTGTTATTAATAAAAGTAAGGTATACCTCTGCCATTTGTAGAGGTCTACGCGTTTTTGTTCCATTAAAGATGATATTATCCATTTTCTCGGAACGCAATGCTTTTGTGCTTTGCTCACCAAGAACCCATCGGATAGCATCAACTACATTGGATTTCCCACTTCCGTTAGGACCAACTACTGCGGTTATACCCTTGTCAAAGTTTAGTGTAACTTTTTCACCAAAACTTTTAAAGCCTTTTATTTCTAGTTTACTTAATAACATTCAGTCTATATTCAGATTTTAAAGTTACTAAATCTTACTAGTTTTAAAACAAAAAGACGCCTATCAAATGAATGATAGACGTCTATTTTTAGTGTTTATTACAATTAATTCTTTTTCACTAGAGTTTCTTTTTTATTTGTGGTGATCTGTTTTAACTGTTCACGTACTGCTACATTAAAATCTCCAGGGAAATTATTCGCATAAATAAGTTTGGCTTCGTTTATTTTTCCTTGTTCTTGATAAATCATTCCTAAGAGAAATAAACATTTATAGCGAATATTAGAATCTTTGTAATTTTCTATAATTTGTTTTAAAATGTCTTCAGATCTAGGATATTCTTTTCTTAATGCATTTGCTTTTGCTTCCATAAACATTACGTTTGGTAGTGGAATACCACAATTATCAAATTCTTTGATGTGTGTAAAGCAAGTTTCTAAATCATTGTATTTTAATTCAAGATCAATAAGATCGGCTAAAATTCTAACTTTCTGGGTGTTGTCTTCTTGGATACTTACTTTATGTTCCAATAACTTTACAATATCAGATCTATTCAATTGGTTTTCTTCCAATTCAATCAATAAATCGTAAGCTGGTTCAAACTTATCATCCATTTTTATTACAGCCTCAAGTAGCTCCTTAGCTTCTGCTAAATAATAGGTTTTATAATAGGCCGAAGCAACCTGATAAAAGTACTCAGGAGTCATTGAACTAACTTTGCTTCTAAGTTTGTCATTTCTAACTTCTTTAAAAGCAATGTTTGCATTTTGGTATTCTTCTAAAGAATGATGAGCAAAGCCTAATTCATAATAATAATGTTCATGTGCTTTGCCTTTATCTTCTTCCATTTGAGAAATAGCCAATTGCATACTTGATTTAGCTAATTCATAATTTTTTGTGATGTAATTATTGTATTTGGCATCCATATATAAAACATAATTGTTTCTTGGGTCTAGTGCTTTTGCATCAGCAATATGAACTCCGGCTTTATCAAATTCTCCAATTTTATCTAGTAAATTAATAATTCTTGTTTTGTAGGCTATTTTTCTGTTATTATTAGTAGAGATATTAAAAGCAGCATCTAAATGAGTGATTGCTTCATTATAATTTTTTTTCTCTTTGTATAAAATTGCTAATTTTAAATGAGCATCTATGTAATTAGGATCTGTTTCAAGTGTTTTATTAAACATTTGAATTGCTTCATTCTTATTACCCGATTTTAAGATGACATTACCAAGCCTATATTTGTATTTAGGATTTGTGTCATCTTTGGCTATTGCTACTTCATAAGCCATAATTGCTTCTTTGAATTGTCCTAATTCAGCATAAACTTCACCTTTGACGTAATAGTCTTCAGCATCTTTATTCTGAGAAAAAGCGAAGTTGGTAATAGTAATGAGAAATAGTAGTAGAATGGAGTAGTAATTTATCATATTGAGTGGGTTAAATAGTGAGTTATTTTTAAATGATGTTTATAGGTACTTATATAACGTTTGCAGTGTACTTTTTTTTCAGAATTTAATCATAATTTTATTCCTACGTACGTTTTTAGATGATTACTTATAAAATTGATAATCAATATATAAGTAAATTAATATTTTATTTAATTATTAGAATGGATAGTGATTTTAAAGAGAAATGGGATACTCATTTTTCAATGTTAGAAATAAAAACCTTTGATAAAAATGCATTAATAAGCATGTTAGACCAAGTGGTGGTTGTTTTAAATAAAAGAGGTATCGAACCTAACGATATGAAAGGTGGAATGTGGGCTTCTTTTATGGAAGGTAACGAAAGGTATTTTGGAATGATGATACTCTATAAGTCTAATTTAGAATTTATAGGGGCGAGCCCGAATAGTGGTGAATTAAAAACATTTTCGTGGGACTTTAATCAGATACTATCGATCGAAAAAGTTGAGGACCAAAAATTAGGAATTGTGCGTGCAATGGAGTTAAAATCAAACCAAAAAACTATTCAATGGGTGGGTTTGAAAGGTTTTGTTCCTTCATTATTTATTTCGACCTTAGAAAAGTATTGGTATAGTTAATTACTTTCCAACAGAACACTTAAACAATAAATACAACTAACACATATAATGAAAAAAATTACACGCCTTCTGATTGCGAATAGAGGAGAAATAGCTGTTCGAATATTACGCTCTGCAAAAGAGTTAGGTATTTTTACTATTGCAGTGTATAGCGAAGCAGACGAAGAAGCTCCTCACGTAGCTTTAGCAGATCACGCTGTTTGTATTGGTCCTGCTAGTTCTACACACTCTTATCTTGATATTGATAATCTACTAAAAGTTTGTAGAACACTAAAGGTAGATGCTATACATCCAGGTTATGGATTTTTATCTGAAAATTCAACTTTTGCAAAAAGAGTAGAAGAAGAAGGGATGATATTTATTGGTCCTTCTGCAAAAGCTATAGAAGTAATGGGAAGTAAATTAGAAGCCAAAGCAACAGTTTCTAAGTTCAATGTTCCATTAGTTCCCGGTGGCGAAGAAGCAATAACAGATCTAGTAGCGGCTAAAAAAATGGCTGATGAAATTGGCTATCCTATTTTAATAAAAGCAAGTGCTGGTGGTGGAGGAAAAGGAATGCGGGTTGTAGATGATCCGAATGACTTTGAAAATCAGATGGAAAGAGCAGTAAGTGAAGCTACTTCTTCTTTTGGTGATGGTGCTGTTTTTATTGAAAAATATATTCAAAACCCTAGACATATTGAGCTTCAAGTATTAGCTGATAAACATGGAAATGTTGTTCATTTATTTGAAAGAGAATGTTCAATCCAAAGAAGACATCAAAAAGTTATTGAAGAAGCACCTTCTTCTATTTTAACGGAGGCTTTAAGACAAGAAATGGGAGATTGTGCTGTACGTGTAGCAAAAGCCTGTGATTACATTGGGGCAGGTACAGTAGAATTTATTTTGGATGAAGACAATTCTTATTACTTCTTAGAAATGAATACACGCCTTCAGGTAGAACATACAGTTACCGAAGAAATTACGCAATTAGATTTAGTAAAAGAGCAAATTAGAATAGCAGAGGGAGAAGAGTTAGGTTATGATCAATCTGCCTTAAAGATTAATGGTCATGCAATAGAAATACGCGTTTATGCAGAAGATCCGTATCAAAATTTCTTACCAGATACTGGCGTTCTAAATCGTTATGAAGAACCTGCAGGTATGGGTGTAAGAGTTGATAGTGGTTATAAGCAAGGCATGGAAGTAAGCATGCACTACGATCCAATGATGAGTAAGTTAATTGTATGGGGAAAAACTAGAGAAGAGGCTATCAGTAGAATGATTAGATCTATTGATGAATATAAAATTACGGGACTTGAAACAACTTTACCCTTTTGTAAGTTTGTTCTTAAACACGATGCTTTTGTTTCTGGTAATTTTGGTACTAACTTCGTGAATAAGTTTTTTAAACCTGAATTATTGATTGAACCTTTAACCAAGGATGAAGAATTTGTAGGTGCTGCTGTAATTGCAAAGCTATTTTTTGAAAAGAAAAAATCAGAAGAAACATCAGACCTTACAAATATCCTTACACCTTGGAAACTGAGAAGGCTCACATAGAAATTAGATAATGAAAAGAAATATATTCTTCCTTCCACTTATTTGCACAATAGTCTTATTTTCATCTTGTGCTAAAGATTCAAAGATAAAACAAGAAAATTTTGACATGAAGACATGGAAGAACGATCCGTTTGCGTGTAAGGGTGATAGAGAAAAATTAGAAGACGATTTTTTATCTGTTAAAGATAGATTGTTAGGTACAAGTATTACAGATATTAGACAGATTTTGGGTAAACCAGATCGTGTAGATTTAGATACTAGAAGTACCAAGCAATATGTTTACTATGTAACAGAAGGCAGCCAGTGTAAAGGGAAAACAGGTGAAGATGGTAAGTCTTACAAGATTTATTTTGATGCTTTAGAATTAGTTAAAGAGGTCTCGCCTATATTATAATTAAGATATAAAAAAGGTATCTATAGATGTACTATGAGATACCTTTTTTCGCTAATAAAAATAAAATAGTTAGAATAACCGTTAAGCCTATTTGGCTTTTTTGTATGGCATAGATAAGTTGTTAAAAGTCAATCGGAAATAATTACTTATTTCAACATAAATTTCGGAAATATTGGCTTAACGACAAAATGTATTACGTATTTCAGTTAAACATCTTGGTGCGTAACGTTTTATAGATTGTTATATTCTGTTTTTGTGATTTTTAGATATTAAATATATTGTTTTGGATCTTAATTTTTTAAAACAGTTAGTTCAAGAAGGAGAGGGACTCAAAATTGAGTTTAAGAAAAAGGCTGCCGATCCTGTCAAAATTATGAAAGAGGTAGTTGCCTTTGCAAATAATTATGGAGGCTACTTAATTGTAGGCGTAGCAGATGATGGTAGAATTGATGGCTTTACTGATATTGAGGGAGAAAAATATGTTTTGGAAGAAGCTATAAAAACTCGAATATCAAAAAAAATAGATTATCAAATTCATATAGTTCAGGTATCTCATATTAGGCAAGTAGTTGTTTTCGAAATAGATCCTTATCACAATAAACCTGTTTTCTTACTTTATAACTTGAAAAGAAAAGTAGGTAAAGCTTATATCAGAGTAGCGGATAAAAGTGTTCAGATGAGTAAGCTAATACGTAGAATACTTAAGGGGAGAAGTAAAGATATTGATTATGTTTTTCAGTATGGTGAGTTAGAACGCATGGTTCTAAAACTGTTAGACGAAAACGATTTTATTACTTTAAATCAGTTGATGAAACACGGAGACCTCTCGGAAGAAGAAGCATCAGATGTTCTAGTCAATTTATGTTTATCTAATATTTTAAAGGAAGTGCCACAAGATTTAGAAGATAGATTTAAAATAAACCCCAAATCAAAACTTGATTGGAAGTTCTAAAAAAAGCTCTTAAGAGATCAATCTTAAGAGCTTTTTGATTTATTTTTTAGATAATTCTATAAATGGAATAATCATCTCATCAATAGAAACACCTCCATGTTGGAAGGTATCTTTATAATAACTAACATAATAATTGTAGTTATTAGGATAAGCAAAAAATGTATCTTCCATAGCAAATACATAAGAAGTCGAAATTTCATTTTTCGGTAGCCCGAAATCTTCTGGGTGTTTAGCTATTAATACCCCTTTCTTGTTATAAGAAAGATTTTTGCCTTGTTTGTATCTCAAGTTTGTATTTGTTTCACGGTCCCCAACAATTTTATAAGGTTTTCGTGTTCTAACCGTACCGTGATCTGTAGTGATATACACTTTACAATCTTTCTCAGCAAGAATTTTCAACATCTCAAATAATGTTGAGTGTTCAAACCAAGATTTTGTAATCGATCTATAAGCAGCTTCATCAGGAGCAAGTTCTCTTACCATGTTGGTATCTGTTCTTGCATGAGAAAGCATATCCACGAAGTTATATACAACAGCATTAAATTTCTTATGCATTAATGTATTTATTTGTTCGTTAAGTTGCTTTCCTTGTGAAGCTCTAATAATCTTATTGTAGCTATATTTTTCGTTTATACCATTACGAAGTAGCTGTTCTCCAAGAAGCTGCTCTTCGTAGTTATTTTTACTTTCGTCATCATTGTCATTAACCCACCATTCAGGGTACGTCGCTTCAATTTCAGCAGGCATTAACCCAGAGAATATTGCATTACGAGCGTAAGCGGTTGTTGTTGGTAAAATTGGACAATAAACATCTTCTTTGATATTGTATAAATCAGCAATTAAAGGTTCTATTACTTTCCATTGATCATATCTAAGATTATCAACGAGTATGAAAAATACACTTTCGTCGTTTTCTTTCACATAAGGAAAAACCTTTTCAGGGAGTAATTCAGGAGATAAGATAGGTCTACCTTCTGTTTCTTCCATCCAATCCACATAGTTGTCTTTAATAAATCTACAGAAATTATGATTTGCCTCATTTTTCTGCATTTCAAAGACCTCACTCATACTTTTGCTTTCTGTCTGGTTGATTTCTAAATCCCAATAGACTAATTTTTTATAAGTTTCTACCCAATCTTCCCAATCCATGTCATTCATAAATGACATCATGATACTTTGAAAATCTTGTTGGTAAGCAGAGTTTGTTTTTTCTGTTACAAGTTTTCTTGTATCAAGTAATCTTTTTACGGAGAGTAGTATTTGTTTAGGGTTGATAGGTTTAATTAAGTAATCAGCAATTTTAGCACCTATGGCATCTTCCATAATATATTCCTCTTCACTCTTAGTAATCATTACTACAGGAATATTCGGTTTTATTCTTTTAATCTGCTCAAGTGCTTCAAGCCCTGTCATACCGGGCATATTTTCATCTAAAAAAATTATGTCGAATTCTTCTTCTTCACATTTTTCAATTGCATCAAGCCCACTTAAAACGGGTGTAACATCATATCCTTTTTTAGTAAGGAATAAAATATGAGGTTTCAATAAGTCGATTTCATCATCGGCCCATAATATTTTTTGTTGGCTCATCTATTTTTGTTGTAATTCAATTTCAATTAGATATTAAGTATTCTTACGTCTAGTCTCCTTTAGAGTTTCTGATGATTGATATTTTAAGAATACATTTATCAACCTTTAATTAAGATTAATAACAATTTAAGGAATTGTAATACAATTTATCAACCATTGAGAATTAAAAAATATTTTTCTTCACATTTAAAATTAATTGCGTTCTACAGCGTTCTAATTGATAAAGATCAAATCTTATGTAATGAAATTGAATTAATTCAATATATTTCATCATTTTAGATAAAAAGTAAATAAGTTTGTCCAAGATTTCGATTAATTTGACTAAGATCAAAATCACCAAATATAAGCTCAAATACTATGGATGAAAATTCAAAGAACTCATCAACCAAATTACTTATCATAATAGGAAGTGTTTTTGGTGGAATACTATTAGTAACAACAATCGCCTTTTTTATTTTTAGTGGCGATGATGAAATTGACCCTAAACTAGTAACTGTAGACGAATATATAAAGGAGAACACAGTTTGGGAGTTAAATGGAGATGCTGTAGAAGGTAGTGCTGTTGCCATCACGCTTCGTATGCCAAATATGAACCTTGATCAGGTAGAGAATGCTGTAGAAAGAGCAGATCAGAATGTAAGACAAGTTGATGCAGATATTAAATCAATTATGCAGTCTCTTGGTGATGATACTAGTGATTTAGAAGCTAGTTTAATGTCATTACAAGAAGAGCTTAATAATATGACTGATATATATAAGCATACAGAAGTAATTTCTGATAATATTTCTCAGTCTGATGCTAGTGGGCAAAGTCGTGCCGTTAAATCTGCTTTAACAAGGCTTTTATCTACAAGAGATGGTTACATAAGAGATATTAATGTAATGCAGGAGAATATTGATAAGGTATTAACTGTATTAGAAGATGCAAGAAACTCTCGTGTTACCATGGGGGGAGTAAGTACTGCAATAGAAGAATTAGAAGTTGCTAATACACGTCTTTTTGAAGAGGGAAGATCTTTACTGAGAACATTATTTGCATTCGAATACATATATAATCAACATAGAAAAACGGAAGTGGATGGGAAAACTATAGACGTATTCTACATTGCTCTTCAAGATTATTTATATGATGAAATTATTGTAAACCATTCTGAAAAAGACTTTTTTAGAAAGAAAGGTCAATTTGATCAAGTTGTTTCAGAAACAAAGGAACGCCTGGGTAATTTTGATGAGGTTGTTGCACTTCAGCAAAAAAGAGAAATGAAATTAAGTGAGTACAATAAGCTTTCTGAGCATTTAGGAACACTGAATGAATTATATGCAGGAGCAGGGCTGACAATAACTTCTGAAGGTTTTAATAATGTTGAATTTGTAACTGATGAAGATTGGGAATATTCTGTATCTGAAGAAAATTCAAAAACACCTCTTGTAATTGTTTATAGAGTTGAAGGTACGCCCTTATCATCAGGGCTTGTTGTAGCAAAGGCTTCATATAATTTATCATTTAATGATGATGAAGATGAAGAACTTCTATTAAATGGCGGTATTGAAAACGAAGTAAGTGCTCAGTAATAAAAAGTGATCAACATCTTTAGTTATTGAGTAAAAGGTTTCTATTTTTGTCATGAACTAAAAAACATGACAAGATGATTAATCACACCGTTTTATTTAAGTTAAAAGAAGAAGCTTCAGAAGATCAAATTCAAGGAATGATAGATGCTTTACAAGCATTATCTGGGGAAATTGATGAGCTGAAGGAAATTCAAGTAAAGAAAAATATTTCAGATAGATCGCAAGGGTATACTGTAATTCTATTTTCTTTATTTGAGGATAAAGTAGCTTTAGATCGTTACCAAGTTCACCCTGCACACGTAGAAGTTGTAGGTGCTAATGTAAAGCCGATTCTAGAAAGCTTAGTAGTAGCAGATATTGAATATTAATATTAATTGATTTTGAAAAAGCCACGAATGAATTAACATTCGTGGCTTTTTTTATTATTTAAATTAGGTTTAGCGTTTGTTACCGTGATGACCTTTTCCACCTCTATGACCTCTCTGTTCTTGTCTTTGTTCCATTTCAGAGGCAATTTGATCAACAGATTTAGAAGGATCCATTAGAACAAACATTACGGGTTTTTTATCATCCATTTGACCGAAACGATGCCCTTTTTTACCATGCTTGCCTTTCTTACCCATTTCTGAGTTTTCTGGTTTGTATTTTTCAAAAATAGCTTTCATATCAGTTTTCCATTTTTCTTCATTTGCTTTATTGGCTGTTTTGATAGCTTCTAAATCACTTTCATGATTATCTACAATTACCCATGCATCTGTCATAATATGACGCATTTCAGTTTTCATGGCTTTCATTTCACTTTTTTGTGCTTCAGAAGGTTCTCCAGAAGACTTATCTTTCTTCATGCTATCTTTTTTACCTTTTAAAGCATCAAGTCTTTCTCTAAGTGAAACAAGAGTAGCTTTTTCTTTTTTAGAAAGTTTCGTGTCGAACTCTTTTCTGTTTTCAAGCATAACAGGTAACATGTTTGCTTTCATGTATGCATTGATTTCTTTTTTAGCTTCTTCCCTTTTTTTAGGATCTCCTTTTTGAGCAATTTTTTTAAAAGAGACTAACCCGATAAATATTGCTATTACAATTATTCCTAACTTTTTCATGACACTAGATTTTTTTAAGTGATTGTTTTGATTTTGTATACTTCAAATATGAAAGAAAAGATTCAAGGAATTAAAAGCTTTCAACCAACGGTATAGTATTTTCAACCAACGGATAAATAAATTTAATAATTGACAAATTGGGCATAAAAAAAGTCTCAGAGTATTGAATACTTGAGACCTTTCTATTAATAATTTCTAGTTAGATAAGCTAGTTTATAAACTTGTGTGTAAACCACACTCTGTTTTTTGTTGTCCTTGCCAACGTCCAGATCTATCATCAGACCATAGCGGTTTAGTAGGGTCGGCTTTTCCAGTACAAGGTAAACATCCAACACTAAAGTAGCCTTTAGCAACAAGAGAGTGCAATGGTAATTTTCTTTCGTTTATATATTGGAAAACCATTTTTGAATCCCAATCTAAAATAGGGTGATATCTTAATATACCATGTTTCCCTTCTTCTTCTTTCTGCATTTGAGCTCTTACAGAAGACTGCCCTTTTCTAATGCCGTTAATCCAAACATCAAATTGAGGTAGTACATCTTCCAAAGGAGCAACCTTATTAATATGGCAGCATTTATCAGGTTGAGTAGCGTGTAATGGCTGACCATTTTCATCAACTTGTTTATCAACTGGAATATCAGATTTAATATCAATGATATTTAACCCAAGCTTTTCAGCCAACTGGTCTCTAAATGCTATTGTTTCTGGAAAGTGATAATTTGTATCTAAAAAATAAATTGGTATCGTTTTGTCAACTCTACTGATAATATCTAATAGTACAACACTTTGCGGTTGGAAAGAAGAACTTGCAAAAATCTTCTTACCATCTTTATGGTATTTAGCCACCTGCTTCGCGATTTCATCAACACGCTGATCAAATGTTACTGCTGAAGCTTGTGTAATAATGCTCTGCGATGACATATTGTATTTACTTTTGTTTAATCTACTAATTATATAGGATTAATGCGAAGTAATGAAAGTTTCTACTTTTTTCAAAATTTTCAGCAAAAAAAAATCTTCATTCACAACTGAATGAAGATTTTTAATTTCTTGAAAAAGAAAGGTTTAAAGTAATTAAAACCCTCTTTTTAGTTCTATACTGGCTCTAATTGGGCGAGAAATATTTCCTGCCTCATCTTTAAATTTTATATAAACATGTTTAACGCCATCAGTCTCTCCTTTTAATTTCCAATCAATAACAGAGGTGTCAGCTTGTTTCCAATGTCCGCCACTAAATGAAGAACTATTAGAAACCATCATGAGTACAGCACCATCACTTTTTATCTGTAACGTTACTAATTTATTAATATTATTTGTAGACTCAGCACCACTATCAATTTGTAATTCAATATTTTTAGGTGCTTGTGTATCTATATTAATTGTAGAAGTTGTTGTAGAAGTCATATTACCTGCAAGGTCTTTAAATTTTACATAAACCTTTTTAAGACCATCTCCTTCTGTTAAACTAATTGATTTCTTGATGCTATAACTTTCCCACTTTTGCTCAATAAATTGAGGGTCTTGAGAAACTATCATAGAATCAGCTTGTCTACAGAAAATTTCGAGTTCAACTTTTCTATCTTGTCTATTCGTAATCTTTTCCCCATTATTTATAGTCAATTTAGCACCAAATGGAGCCGTTCTATCCACTAAAATCTCATCATGAATAACAGGAGTTATATTACCAGCTTGGTCTCTGTAGCGAGCGTATACTCTTCTAATACCATCGTCACCTGCTTCTAGCTCCCATTCAACATAATCGTCTTGAATAAGCCTCCATTTGCTACCATGAAATGCAGAGGTGTTTCCTAATTGATAATACTTAGCATCTTTTGCAGTAAGTATAACACCAACTTTTAAACTTTTCTGATCTGTGAAATATTTTGAAGGAACATCAATTTCCACTTTAGTATTTTGTGGAGGGGTAGTATCTAAAATAATTTTCTTTTTTAGAATACTTGATTCGTTTCCATCTGCATCTTTAAATTTAAAGTATACAGTTTTAACTCCATCACCACTAGAAAGTGTATAATGAAAAAGTTTTTGAAATTTTATCCACCTACTTCCACTAAAAGATTCATTACCATTGGCCATCATTTCTGTAATGCCAACACCATGAATCTCTACATTTATAGAAGTTGAGTTCGAATATTTTCCTGACTTAAATATTATTCTTGTTCTATCTAATTGATTTTGAGCATTGATAGATAAAGAATAAGATAATATTAATGCTGCGATAAGTAAGAGTCTCATCTATTAAATTTTTACTGAGTATTGATATAAAGAAAACTTCTTTTTCTGTTAACGAACTAATAAGCAAAAATAGTACACATATATATCACATTAAACGGAACAGGATTTGTTAGTATAACTTTTAGAGTTAAAATTATAGTGTTTACACTTCAAATTTTAGAAGGTTTAACCTTATAAACATAGTTTTCGTATACAAATTTTAACTATTATTAGTATTGATGGAAATTAAATATGTATTAGTCGATAACAATTGTTAATTTTCGCGTTAATATAGTAGTTAATTTATTCTATAAGACTTCATATATGATTATCAGAAATAAAATATTAAATCTTTATTTATTTAATTTAATATTTATTGGGGTACTATTTGTTACATCAACAACTAGTATTGCCCAAGAAGTTACCGAAGGTCAGACATATTCCCCTGCAGGTTTATCACAGGAACCTGTAAATGTAAAAAGTGAATTATTCCCAACTTCATCAAACGAAGTAGGTGATACAACTTTCACGATTTATGGTGATGCATCCGTTCCGTTCAAAATTTATTTTGTAAATGGAGCGCAGTATGATAACATATTTAATCCTAACCCTACAGGGATTATTTTGAATGGAAGAGAATTTAATTTTTTCTGTTCAATGGAAAAATCTATTCGTCAGAATTATTCAAACGTTTTAGAAGCAAAAGAATTTGATTATTTAGGCAAAAGCTACCTTATGCTAATCTCTTTTAGAGAAGATTGTTTAGGTGATAATTGTCGTTACAGATGCTATAATGTATTTGATATAACAGATAAAGGGTCAATTCGTCAAACTTCTTTCTCAAGTTTATTTCAAGGAACTGATAGTTTTGGTGACTATAATAATGACGGTAAATTAGATTTTTTACGGGTTGCACCTAAACCACCTAAAGATCATATTGCAGGTGAAGTGGTTACAAACTACTTAATCACCTCTTATACTATGAGGAGAGGTATTCCAAGACAGTTAACAGATCAAGGTAATACGTACTACTTGTATGTGAAAGGAACAGAAGATGTGTCGAATTTCAATGTTTTACAAGCCTATTGGTTCTTTAATATTAAGAACAAAGATGGTGAAAGCGCTGAACCGACAACATATTTTGCAGAATACATTTCATTTGATCCAATGTATAGATATTTATACAATCCAAATGGAGTGAGGATAGAAAAAAACCGATGGTCTGTACTAGTAACAGATGTTGGCGATTTAGAATCTGCACAAGAGCATTGTCATATTGTAAATGAATACAACATAGAAGAAGTATTTATTATGATTGATCAATACAGTGGTGATATTACATATCAGGTGTTTGCAGGAAATTTTGTAAGTAAAGAAAGTGCTCAAGCGTATCTTAAGCAATTGCAATCTTACGGAGTTGATGGGCAACTGGTTGATTTCTTAAAGTCTTACTAATTTTTTCAATAAACTTTTTTATCAGGCAAGTACAAAAGAACGAGTTCTTCAACATTACAATATATGAGACTATCTAAATTAAATATTATTATTACGTTATTCTGCTCAATATTTTTTCTAAATGAAGGTATTGCTCAAAATAGCGAAGCTAAAGCACACCTAGAGACTGCGGATTTTTTATTAGCAAATAATCGATATTCAGAAGCTCTAGATGAATTGGAAAAAGCAATTCAAGCAAATCCATCTGATGGAAGTGTTTATTTTAAAAAGGCAAATACATATTTAGCTGTAACAAAATTTAGTGAAGCTATCGCAACTTTAGAAAGTTGTGTTCAAGCAGACCCTAGTTATTTTAGAGCTTATGAAATGCTTGGTGATTTATATTCACAAAGAAAGCAGCCAATTAAAGCTGTTAATTTTTATGACCTTGCTTTTCAAAAAGACCCAAGTATTGACCAGAGATATTTATATAAATTAAAAATATTAGATATCCTTGATCAAGCAAATAGACACCGTTTTTCTAAACCTCATATTGATGATGTTAGATCTTTAAATTTAGTCGAGTCTTTTGATCTTGATTATTATGAAGCGATGTACTGGAACGAAATGGATAGTCCAGAAAAAGCGGAAGATTTAATGGCTAAGATTATTGGTGATATTGAGCCGCTTTCAGGAAATGAGCGTTATTACTATCAGTACATTTGGTCACTTTTCTCTCAAGGAAAATATTCTGAAGCAAGTCAATGGATGGATAAGATTACTACTTCAGAGGCAGAAGCAATGTTTATGATCTTTAGAGAAGATTACTATTTTAGCTTAGCTGATACTTACTTTGATGTAATGGACTATGAAAAGAGTCAAGCTATGATTGATATCACATTAGGCATCAACTCATCGTATATAGAAGCATTTGATCTACAGAAACAACTTGCAGCTATACATACTACTAAAACAAAAGTGATTGCAGCTCAGGATAGAGCATTAATGGCTGAAAAAGATATAAAGAAGCGTTCTGCAAAATTATTAGAATTAGCTATTTTAAATTATCAATCTGCAGATTATTCTACTGCATATATACATTTAGAAGAGTTCCAAAATGTATTGCCTCAAAATGAAAGAAACATAAATGTAATTTTCATTAAAACAATGTGTGAGAAAAACCTAATGCAGGTAGGTGCTTCTACAGAGAAATTAAAAAAGGTTATTCATAACCCAAGTATAAATCCTCCAACAAAAGCAAAGTATAATTTTGCTATTGCACTAGTTTATAAAGAAGCTGGAGATTATAAACAAGCAGAGAATTTCTTAAAAGCAGCTTATGGTGGATCGTTTAAAAATACAGTTCGCTATGAATTTTCAGAAATTCAAAAATTAAAAGATATGAAAGAGATTGAGGCAATGAACTAATTGTTCTTAATCAAATTCAAAGAAATCCCTTTCTAATTTATTTAGGAAGGGATTTTTTTTCGGAAAAAAATCTGAGGATGTGGTGACATTTTTTAAGTAGGGATATTAGTAATTGAACAAAGGCAATAAGCCATTACAATCTTCAATTAAGTTATCATTATTCAAAAAAACATCTACTATGAAAAAGTTATTATTTGTATTCGTCTCAACATTATTATTAGGCTTTTCTACAACAACAATAGCACAAGATAATACGAAGAAAGCAGGAGCAGCAAATTTTAAAGGTCCTGGTACATTAAATTTAGGTTTAACTACAGGGTTTTCTAATAATACAATAGGCTTTATGGCTGATTATGAAATAGCACAATTAGGTAGAGATTTTACTGTGGGTGCATTTGTAGATTATCAGTCATGGAGTGGTAAAGGAAGCTCTTTTGGAGCTGGAGCAAGATTTAGATGGTATGCAGATAGAGTTTTAAACATCACTAATCCAAAATGGGATGTCTACGCAGTAGGTGATGCAGGGTTTAAATTTGGAGAGGGAAATGCTTTACACTTGGGTATTGGTGTAGGTGCAAAATATCACATCTCTGATAAAATCGGTATTCAAGGAAATATAGGTACTGGAGCACAAATAGGTATTTGTTTCGGCCTTTAAGATAAAGAGAGTTTTAGAGTAAATAAAGTTAAGATAGAAAGGAGTAGCGTTTTATGCTACTCTTTTTTTTTGCTTCAATTTTAATAAAAAAATACAGATTACAAAGGTGATATTTTTGGTGTCTTGATATAAGATGATGAATCTCTTCATTACTTAAATTAAGCATTATGTTAAAGTCACATCTAGAAAGATTAGGTACAATAAGCAATAAAATCAAATACGTATTTATTGTATTGGCAATCTGGAATCTTCTTTTTATTTATATCGAAATCGCTACATTTTCTGAAACGATATTAGCAGGGTTTTTAAGTTTACTCTACATTTTAATGTCTTTTAAATCAGCCGAAAGAACTAAAGGAGTAATGCTTTTGATGATGACAGTATTAGTATTTTATAATGTATTTCTTTTTGAAATTGATAAAGAATATTTTACAAGACAGGCTTTTGGTTCTTTTAGTGAAATTGTTGTTTTGGGGTATTATTTAAAATTATATCTTGATGTAGAACAAAAAATTGATCGAATTGAATTTATATAATCCGAAATTTTATTGAGTTAGTTGATAGTAATAGTTAGTGTTTCACTTAGATCATTTTGTGGGTAAGTGATTTTAAAAAAGGGGAATGAATTTGTTTTCATTCCCCATTAATATTTTACATATTTCTTCTATACTGTCCGCCTACATTAAAAAGTGCAGCAGTTATCTGACCTAATGAACATACCTTTGAAGCATCCATTAACGCTTCGAAAGTGTTTTTTTGTTCCAAAGCTTTCAGTTGTAAATCAGCTAAAGCTTTTGTCGTTTCTTTTTTATTAAACTCTTGTGATTTTTCTAAAGAATGAATTTGTTCATCTTTTTCTTCTTTAGTAGATCGAATTACCTCTTCAGGAATTACTGTGGGTGACCCATTTTTTGATAAGAAAGTATTTACACCAATAATTGGAAATTCACCATTATGTTTTAGCGTTTCATAATACAAAGATTCTTCTTGAATTTTTGAACGTTGGTACATCGTTTCCATAGCACCAAGAACACCGCCTCTTTCAGTAATTCTATCAAATTCGGCCATTACAGCTTCTTCTACTAAATCTGTGAGTTCTTCAATAATAAATGCACCTTGTATTGGGTTCTCATTTTTTGTTAACCCTAATTCCTTATTGATAATCAGTTGAATGGCAACTGCTCTACGTACAGACTCTTCTGTAGGTGTTGTAATTGCTTCGTCGTAAGCATTTGTATGTAATGAATTACAGTTGTCGTAAATGGCATACAAAGCTTGTAGTGTTGTTCTAATATCATTAAAAGCAATTTCTTGAGCATGAAGTGACCTTCCAGAAGTTTGGATATGGTACTTCAATTTTTGAGACCTATCTGTTGCTTTATATTTATATTTTAATGCTTTAGCCCATATTTTTCTTGCTACTCTTCCAATAACAGCATATTCAGGGTCAACGCCATTAGAGAAAAAGAAAGAAAAGTTAGGAGCGAAATCATCAATTTTCATTCCTCTATTTAAGTAATATTCTATGAATGTAAACCCATTTGCCAAGGTAAAAGCCAATTGGGAAATTGGATTTGCACCAGCTTCTGCAATATGATATCCTGATATGGAAACAGAATAAAAGTTTTTAATACTCTGTTTAGTGAAATACTCTTGCATATCACCCATTAATCGCAAAGAAAACTCTGTAGAAAATATACAAGTATTCTGTGCCTGATCTTCTTTTAGGATATCAGCCTGGACTGTACCTCTAACTTTGGCAATAGTTGTGGCTTTTATTTTTAAATAGACATCCAAAGGAAGAACTTGATCTCCTGTAACTCCTAGAAGAAGTAAACCGAGGCCATTGTGATTAGAAGGAAGATCAGATCTATATACAGGTTGCTTTCCATTTTTAAAAATGGAATTAATAATTTTTTTGGTAGACTCAATTAACCCATTTTCATGAATATACAACTCACATTGTTGATCAATAGCTGCATTCATGAAAAAAGCAGTCATGGTAGCCGCAGGTCCATTTATGGTCATAGAAACGGAAGTACTTGCAGCACAAAGATCAAATCCAGAGTACAACCTCTTAGCATCATCTAAACAACAAACATTTACTCCAGAATTACCAATTTTACCATAAATATCAGGTCTAAAGGCAGGGTCTTCTCCATATAGTGTTACAGAATCGAATGCAGTAGATAATCTAGCTGCAGGTTGACCTTCCGAAAGGTAATGAAACCTTTTATTTGTTCTTTCAGGATTACCTTCTCCAGCAAACATCCTTGTTGGATCTTCACCTGTTCTTTTAAAAGGAAATACACCAGCAGTATATGGAAACTCACCGGGTACATTTTCTTGCATGGCCCACTTTGTAATATCTCCCCAACCTTTGTATTTAGGAAGACTTACTTTAGTGATTTTTGTACCAGAAAGTGAAGTGCTCTTTGCCGCAACATTTATAGCTTTCCCTCTTACTTTATATGTGAAGGTTTCTTGACTATACGCTTCAACTTTACTTTTCCATCCTTCAATTAGATCAATTACTTCATGGTCCAATTGTTTTTTTAATGATGAGAAAGCATCTTCTAATACTTTTTTTGTATTCAAATCACTAGCAACAACCTCAATGGCTTTTTGTAGACCATACAATTTATCGGCTATTTCAGCTTGTTCAGATACATTTAAATTATAACTTCTGACTACTTCAGAAATCTCTGATAGGTAACGAACTCTTGCAGGAGGGATTATATGATAGCGTTCATCAAGAGAACCTTTCTCAATTTTAGTAAGATGTAAAGATGTACTTTTCTCGTTAAGAAGCTCTGCTAATTTATTGTACAATTGATTTACCCCACTATCGTTAAATTGAGACGCCATTGTACCAAAAACTGGAGTGTTCTCATCGGGTAATTCAAATTGATTGTGATTTCTACGGTATTGTTTACAGACATCACGTAGTGCATCTTGGGCACCTTTTTTATCAAATTTATTTAAAGCAATGATGTCCGCATAATCAAGCATGTCTATTTTCTCTAATTGAGTTGCAGCTCCATATTCAGGAGTCATTACATATAGAGAAACATCACTAAAATCTATTATTTCAGTTCCAGATTGACCTATACCCGAAGTTTCTAAAATGATTAAATCGAACTTTGCCGCCTTCATCAAATTAATTACTTCTTGAATATGTTCTGATAAAGCTATATGCGCTTGTCTTGTTGCCAAAGAACGCATATAGATACGATTATCAGCAATTGCATTCATTCTAATTCTATCGCCTAGTAAAGCGCCTCCTGTTTTTCTTTTTGATGGATCTACAGAGATAATAGCAATTTGCTTATCGTCTGAAGTCAACAAAAAACGACGAATTAATTCATCTACGAGGCTAGATTTACCGGCTCCACCTGTACCAGTTATACCTAAAACAGGTGTGTTAGAGGTAGCTGCTTTTTCTTTTATGGTATCAAGTAACTCATTATTATCAGCTTTGAAATTTTCTATAGCAGAAATAATTCGCCCAAGATTACGGTGAGATTTCTTCTCGAGGTTTAATAATTCCTTATTAACTTTTTTTCCTGTAGGATGATCACATTGTTTTAAAATGTCATTAATCATGCCTTGTAATCCCATTAACCTACCATCATCTGGAGAGTAAATACGGTTAATTCCATAATTATGGAGCTCTTTGATTTCAGAAGGAAGAATAGTTCCGCCACCACCACCATAAATACCAATATATTCTGCACCTCTTTCTTTAAGAAGATCATGGATATATTTAAAATACTCTAGGTGTCCCCCTTGGTAAGAAGTAATTGCAATACCTTGTACATCTTCTTGAATTGCACAATCTACAATTTCTTGTGCGGAACGGTTGTGTCCAAGATGTATGATTTCTGCACCCGTAGATTGCATAATTCTACGCATGATGTTGATGGAAGCATCGTGTCCATCAAATAAGGATCCTGCCGTTACAAGCCTAATTTTATGTTTAGGTTTGTAAGGTTGGTTGTTAATTTGTGTGGTCATTTCTGTGGTATGTGTTTAATGTTTATTGTGTGTTGATATTTAGTATAATGGAATACTCTTTAGATGAATCATGTATTACCATTGAGTGTTTATTCTTGTATTGCAAGTTGAGACGTTTTTTTACATTCTCCAAACCTATTCCTCCTTGTTTATCTTTTGATAAATTATTTAAAGGCTGACTATTACTAACTTTAAAAGTGATTTGGCCATCTAAAGATGAGGACAGTGAAATTTTAATCCACCCATTTGTTTCATCTTCTATATGACTATGTTTAAAAGCATTTTCTATAAATGGAGCAAATAACAAAGGAGCAATAGGTAAATTACTATTTTGTATATCCCAATTTATATCAATGTTATCTTTAATAGCATCATCTTTAAGAATATGTAATCCTATAAAGTTATTTAGGTAATCTATCTCTTTTTGAAGGGGTACAGTTGCAGTACCGGTATCATAAAGCATATACCTCAGCATATTTGATAATTGTAAAACAACATCAGGAGTTTTATCAGATTTTAGAAAAGAAAGTGAATAGATATTATTTAAAACATTAAATAAGAAATGTGGGTTTACTTGGGATTTAAGAAAATCCATCTCAGATTTCACTTTTTCTTCTCTTAAACTTGATGCTTCATTTTCTTTTTTAAGGCTATATGTAGTCATTTTGTAAGCAGTAGAAGCTAATGCAATTACACTAAATAAGATTAAGTTATAAGTTGATTCAAATAGTTTAAAACCCCTTTTTAATTTCTTTAAATTAGGCCTGTGATTTCTACCTGTAAATTCTGGATCATCAAAAGGAAACAGTAACTCTTCTCTAACAGATAGCTTCCAAGAGTCTATTATGTATCGTTCTACTTTTTGATATACAAAAGCGACAATAATTACCATTGTAAATAATACAACGGCATATAGTATGTGTTTTTTCTGAAGTAAAAGTTTTGGGAGAAGGAAAGTGATATTGACCTGCCAGATGAATATTTGACAACTTATCAATAATAAAGCTTTCATTAATGCATATTGATTGCCAAAACGTTGATTAAAAAAGTTAAATGTAAGAAAGAAATAAGCAAGTATTAGAAGTACTTGCCATACTGTATCTTGCTTAATTTTATTTTTTAATTGAAAGGTCATATAAGTGATTATTGTTTGATATACATATATTAACGAATCTACTAAATCTATCAGATGAATAAGCAAAGAATCTGATTAAATCGGTAATTTTTAACTATAAACGCTAAAATTGATTGTATTTTTAATTCCGTTAGTAGGCTAAAATGAGCTTTAAAGCATTTTTTTTTACATTTCTAACTTCTGTCAACTTAATTTAATTTTGATATAACAAACATTTAGTAAATTTGCACCTTGGAAATAGAGCAGTATTTCGTTTAATATTGTACTATCTCTAATTAAGTTAACAACAAATTTCGGCAGCATACCGTGTGTTTCCTTATCACATAAGAAAGTAAGACATGACAAAAGCAAAAATCATTTACACCAAAACAGACGAAGCACCAGCACTAGCTACCTATTCGTTTTTACCAATTGTAAAATCATTCGCAAGCGCTGCGGGTGTTGAGATTGAAACGAAAGACATCTCTCTAACTGGACGTATCTTAGCAAATTTCCCAGAGAACTTGACTGATGAGCAAAAAGTTGGTGATGCTCTTGCAGAATTAGGTGAATTGGCTAAAAAGCCTGAGGCAAATATTATTAAGTTACCAAATATCTCAGCTTCAATTCCTCAGTTACAAGCAGCAATTAACGAGCTTCAAGCTGTAGGTTATAATATTCCAGATTATCCTGCTGATCCTGCTAATGCAGAAGAAGAGGAAATCAAGAAACGTTATGCAAAGATATTAGGTAGTGCTGTAAACCCTGTTTTAAGAGAAGGAAACTCAGATCGTAGAGCGCCTAAAGCGGTTAAGAACTACGCGAAGAAACATCCTCACTCTATGGGTGCATGGACTTCAACATCTAAATCTCATGTAGCAAGTATGCCTGCAGGTGATTTTTATGGAAGTGAAAAATCTGTTACAGTTGATAAAGCAACTGACGTTAAGATTGAATTTGTAGGTACAAATGGTTCTACATCAGTTTTAAAAGAGAAAGTAGCTCTTTTAGACGGAGAAATTATAGATGCTTCTGTAATGAGTGTTGCGGCTTTAAAGTCGTTCATTGCAGAGCAAATAGAAGATGCAAAAGCACAAGGAGTACTTTTCTCTTTACACATGAAAGCAACAATGATGAAGGTTTCTGACCCAATCATTTTTGGTGCTGCTGTAGAAGTTTTCTACAAAGATGTATTTGAAAAGTATGCTGATTTATTTGCAGAATTAGGTGTTACTGCTACAAATGGTTTAGGTGATGTTTACGCAAAAATCCAAGGTCATGAGAAGCAAGCTGAGGTAGAAGCTGCAATCGAAGCAGTTTATGCAACAAGCCCTGATTTAGCAATGGTAAATTCTGATAACGGAATTACTAACCTTCATGTTCCTTCTGATGTTATTATTGATGCATCTATGCCTGCAATGATCCGTACTTCGGGTCAGATGTGGAACAATGCTGGAGCACAACAAGATACTAAAGCAGTTATTCCAGATAGATCTTACGCAGGTATTTACCAAGCAACAATAGACTTCTGTAAAAAGAATGGTGCTTTAGATCCAACTACAATGGGTAGTGTGTCTAACGTAGGTCTTATGGCTCAAAAAGCTGAAGAATATGGTTCTCATGACAAGACATTCCAAATGTCTGCAGCTGGTACTGTAAAAGTAATTGATGCAGCAGGTACTGTTTTGATTGAGCAAGCTGTTGAAGCTGGCGATATCTTCAGAATGTGTCAAGTTAAAGATCTTCCAATTCAAGATTGGGTGAAATTAGCTGTAAATAGAGCAAAAGCAACTGGTGTTCCTGCTGTATTCTGGTTAGACGAAAACAGATCTCACGATAGAGAATTAATCAAAAAAGTAAACAAATACTTGGCTGATTATGATACTAAAGGTCTTGATTTGTTGATCAAAGCTCCAGTAGAAGCAACAGAGTTTTCTTTAGAAAGAATTGTAGAAGGAAAAGATACTATCTCTGTAACAGGTAATGTTTTAAGAGATTACCTTACAGATTTATTCCCAATCTTAGAAGTTGGTACTTCAGCAAAAATGCTTTCTATCGTTCCTTTAATGAACGGTGGTGGATTGTTTGAAACAGGTGCAGGTGGATCAGCTCCAAAGCACGTTCAACAATTTATTAAAGAAGGTTATTTAAGATGGGATTCTTTAGGAGAATTCTTAGCATTAGCAGTTTCTTTAGAACACTTAGGTGATACATTTAATAACCCTAAAGCTAAAATTTTAGGAGAAACATTAGATGCAGCAACTGACAAGTTCTTAGATAATGATAAATCTCCAGCAAGAAGAATAGGAAGTATTGATAACCGTGGTTCTCATTTCTACCTAGCTTTATATTGGGCACAAGAATTAGCAGCACAAGATAAAGATGCTGATTTAAAAGCTCAATTTACTGAATTAGCTGAAGTGTTATTAAGTAACGAAGAGAAGATCAATAAAGAATTGATTGATGCACAAGGTACACCTCAAAGAATTGGAGGATATTATCACCCAGTTTTTGATATGGCTTCTAAAGCTATGCGTCCAAGTTTCACATTAAATGATGCTTTAACGCAACTTGTGTAAAGATTTAATTTTTACAATAAAAAAGACCTTTTCCGAGCAATTGGAAGAGGTCTTTTTATGTTTTAGTAAAATTAGAAATAAGGATTATTATAAGTAACAAGAGTACTTAATTATAAACCACCTTTAAAAACTTACTTTTATTAACACTAAAACTATCTAATTAGTAATATTTACACTTGATGATACAATTTGCATTATTTTTGAACCGTTATGAATGTGTTCAATGCAGTGCTATTACTGTGTTAAAATAATTTATATGAAACAAGTGAAAGATAGTAATACTGCTTTCTATGAAAATATGCCTCTCGATACGTTTCAAAACTTTGCCAACCAAATAGGGTTAGCAAACGGAGAAGATTTAGACGTAGTTTTTGATTCTATTAATAACTCACCCACTTTAATGGAGTTTGGATCTGGATATGGTAGAATTATAAAGGCATTATCTCATAAAAATTTTAAAGGAAATGTAATTGCTGTTGAAAGAGTTAGTGATTTAGTAGCTCTTTTAAAATCAAACTACTCGTCTCAAGTAAAGGTGCTACACGAAGACCTTTGTGATTTAGAATGGGAAGAAAATTCAATTGATACAATTCTATGGATGTGGTCTGGAATTTTGGAATTAAAACCAGAAGATCAACAATTAGTTATTAAAAAAGCACACTCTTGGCTGAAAGAAGGAGGACGTTTAATCATAGAATGTCCTAAAAATAATTCAATTTCTAAGGTCGGAATGTTATCAAATGATAAAAAAGTTGTCGTAAAGGAGGATTGGGGTGTCTTAGATGCAACACTTGTAGATGCGGAAGATATCGCTTTATATTCATCTAGGGCAGGTTTTAGCTCGCATTCGTTGCAAACTTACGAAACTACGACGCATTTGATAAGAGCAATCTATACTTTGATAAAATAAAGAATATAAACATCTTTAAGGATAATTAAACTGGAGAAATATGAAGAACTTCCTCTTGATTACTCTATTCTTTCTCATTAATCTGCCTTTAGTGAATGCTCAAAGGTTTGGATATATTGATTCACAGGTAATAATTGAACAATTACCTGAGTATAATGAGGCTGAAGGGAAATTAAAGAAATTGACGGATAAGTGGTTAAAAGAACTCGACAATATGAAATCTGAAATTGCCGATCTTGAAAGAGCTTATTCTCATGAAGAAATCTTGCTTACACCAGAAATGAAAGCAGAGAAACTAGAAAACATTGCTGAATTAAAACAGGCTTTGCGAGAGTTTCAAACCAATCATTTTGGGTATGAAGGATTGTTGTATTCGAAGAGAATGGAATATATGAAACCACTTCAGGATAAAATTTCAAAAGCTTGTCAAACAGTTGCTAGACAAAAAAAGTTGAATTTTATCTTCGATAAGGCATCAGATATCACTTTAATCTACTCAGATCCTAAATATAATTACACAGATTTCGTTTTAGACGAACTTGATGAGGGCGATCCTGAGGATTCTCCAAGATAATTTATATTTTTGCAGTTGAAAATTTTCTCCAAGTAGAAATTTACGTATAAACAGAGAAATTAAATTACACAAATGAAGAAAATGTTATTCGCGCTTTGGTCGTTGATGATGCTATCTTCAGTGGCAATGGCTCAACAGAAAGTAGCCTATATCAATGAAGATAGTGTGATTACTTCTATGGCAGAGTTTAAAACTCAGCAAAAGATTATTGAATCTTATGCAAAACAGTTTAAAACTCAGATCGAGATGAAACAACGTACATTGCAGGAGAAATACCAGCAATTGTCGCAAAGCCAAGCAACTTTAGCCCCTGCGGAGATTCAATCAAAGGAACAAGAGTTACAAGAGTTACAACAAGAGATACAAGCTTTACAGCAACGTGCTCAGGAAGGTATCAACAAGAAACAGGCTGAAGCTATGGAACCTTTAATGAAAAAGTTAGAGGGACAAGTAGCAATTGTAGCTAAAGAAGGCGGTTATACAATTGTAATTGCTCGTGGTGTAATGGCAAGAATTGGAGCATACTTAATTGATGCGAACGGTGAAGACATTACAGGTAAAGTTATTGCTAAAATGAACGGGCAATAATACCTAAGATATTTATTGACTTACAAACAAGAAACAATGAAATTAAAAGCTTTATTCGCATCTTTATTTGCGGTTATATTAATGAGTTTTGCTACTGAAAGCTCTGCTCAAACGAAAATCTTTGCTTACGCAAACCTTGATAGTGTTGTTAGAGCTATTCCTGAATTTGAATCTAAAATGAAGGAATTGGAAAGCTACCAAAATCAGTTGTATACATCTATGCAACAACAACAACAAGAGTTCCAATCTAAATATGCTGATTTCCAACAAAACCAAACTAATTGGTTACCAGAAATCATTCAACAAAAAGCACAAGAGTTAGAGTTGTTACAAAGAAACTTACAAGAGTTTCAACAAACTGCTCAGCAAAACTTTGCTAAACGTCAGGATGCTGCAATTACACCACTTCGTAAAAGAGCTGAAGTAGCTTTAGCAGAAGTAGCAAAAGCACAAGGATACCAATATGTATTACCTGTAGAGATGTTACTTTACAAAGATGGTGCAGATGATATTACAGATGCTGTAATTACAAAAGTAAAATAGTTACTTAGTAATAAGCATAAAAAAAAACCGTTTGAGTTAATCAAACGGTTTTTTTGTGTCAAATTTTTAAATCTACTTCTTAGGAAGAGGGGGTTGTTTAACCGCAACTCTTAATTTGGCACTTCTTGCCCTTCTATTGAGTGCAATTTCTTCTGGAGTAGCAGTAATCGGTTTGCTTTTTGTAGGCTTAAGAGGTCGGATTAAATTACCAAAAAAGTCTTTTTCTTGCGTACCTTCAAAGTTTCCAGATTTGAAAAAGTTTTTAACTAATCTGTCTTCCAAAGAATGGTATGATTCGATAACAAAGTGTCCGCCTACTTCTAGAATTTCGGTACCTTGCTCAATCATTTCTTTTAAAGTTTCTAGCTCTTCGTTTACTTCAATACGAATTGCTTGAAATACCTGTGCAAAGAATCTATTTTCCTTACCTCTAGGTGCCATTGGTCTTAAGACATTCATTAAATCTACTGTAGTTTCTATCTCAGCACTTGCTCTTGCTTGTACAATTAAACTAGCAGCTTTATGAGGATGCGTTAATTCTCCATACAACCTGAAAATACTCTTTAACTTGCTTTCTTCGTACTCATTAATAAGTGTTTTAGCAGATAAAGTTCCAGATTGTGCCATTCGCATATCTAAAGGAGCATCTCCTCTTGTAGAAAAACCACGAGAGGTTTCATCAATTTGATGAGAAGAAATTCCTAAATCACCTAAAATACCGGCTACTTCTTTTATGCCGTGTAATCTTAAATATCTCTTTAAATATCTAAAATTTGCTGCACAGAAAATTAAACGATCATCATTAATCTCATCAGCATTTTTCTTTGCGTCAGGATCTTGATCAAATACAACAAGCTTACCTGTTGTAAGGTGTTTTAATATTTCTCTTGTGTGGCCACCTCCACCGAAAGTGACATCAACATAAACTTTTGTAGGATCAATATTTAGTCCTTCTACACATTCGTGAAGCATCACGGGAACATGATAATCGCTCATATATCTAATAATCGTGTTTTAAATCATTTTTGCCTACAATTGGTAGGTGTATAGTAAATTCGGTATAAGATTCAGGGTTTTGTTCGGTTTTTGGTTTACTGGCAACCATAATTTCACCTCCATGTTTCTGAATAATACCGTATGAAATAGAAAGTCCTAAACCAGTTCCTTCACCAACATCTTTAGTAGTGAAGAACGGTTCGAATATCTTATCAATTACTGCCTGCGGCATACCTACACCATTATCTTTAATTGATATTGATATATGTTCATCGCCTTCTAAGTAACTAGATTTTATAGTAATTAAACCTGTATTTTGATCTACAGCTTGAATTGCGTTATTAATAATATTCATGAAAACCTGATTAATTCGACCAGGTAAACATTCTATATCAGGTAATTTATCTTGTAACTCACTTTTAATAATAGCGTTTTTCTTTTTTGCTTTATTATTAAGGATTGTAAGCGTAGAATTTATACCCTCGTTAATACTAGCGTATTTAAAAGTATCTTCATCTAAACGAGAGAAAGTACGTAAACCAAGAACAATTTCTTTTGTTCGTAACGCACCTTCTTCTATACCATTTAGTAATTGCTTAATTTCTTCGGTAATTACATCAACCTCTATCTCATTGGCTAGAGAATTAATTTCACTTACCCTTTTATCAAAAGCTTCTTTACTCTCAAATTCTTTAGTAAGATCATTGCAGCTATTTAATAACGTCAGCAAATCTTCTATATCATCTTTAAGAGGTTGTACATTTGAAGATACAAAGTTAATTGGATTATTAATTTCGTGTGCAATTCCGGCCGTTAATTGACCAAGAGAAGCCATTTTCTCAGAATTAATTAAACGAACCTGAGCAGCTTTAACTTCTTGCATTGCTTCTTCTAATTTTTGATTAGTGTAAAGCAAACTTTCAGATTGTTGTCTAAGCTCTTCTTCTGAGGTCTGAATTTCGTGATAAGCCTCAATAATTTTTTTCTTATCCGTTTCTCTATCATCAAGCATTTTGTTTGCTAAACCGGCTAAATGATCAAACTCGGCATAAGCTAAACGATCTTTATTAATCTTCACATGTTCTTTAGAGGCGTCATCAAAGAAAGTAGCAAACTCTTGGATATTGTTTGTAATACCTGTTGCCACCTTTCTTAATCTCCACCAAAGAATAGCGATAAGAAGTGTTGATAATGATAGAATTCGGAATAATTCTGTGGTAAGTTCATTAATGAGTAAAGATCTTTTGGCTGCAATTTGATCGTCTAAAGCATCTAAATATACTCCAGCACCAATTGTCCAGTCCCACTCTTTAAAATATAATATGTAAGAAAACTTCTTAGTAACCTCATTGGATGTTGGCTTCTTATAATTATAATAATAAAAATCTCCAGTCTGATTTTTATTCATTAAATGTGATGGTATATCTTGGAAGTAAGTAGTATCCCCTTTTTCTGTAGTTAGAGGTAAAGACCTAAGCTGTTTATCACTAATTTTCTTTTCTTCTTGGAAAAATTTCCATCCCATTAAAAGTGGATTACCTCTTTTGTTTACAAATAAATAACCATCTTCTCCAAAATGAATAGCAGACATTCTTTCAAGTGCTTTCAGTTGCATATCATAGGTAACATTATCCATGTATTCCCCTGTTCCTAGAATTAATCCAAGCTCTTTAAAGTACCTTAAGTAAGATGTTTTTGGGTATTGAGTAGCATCTGTTTGTCCAGGTTTACGCCAATAATATTCAAAGTAACCAGCCCCTTTAGTTTTGGCTATTTCAAATTCTTTTTTAATAAAAAAGTTTCCTCTAGCATCTTGATAGTCTAATATTCTTTTACCTTCTGCTTTAGGATCTGTTACATTCATTACAGAATACCCATCAATATGATCAATAAAGTAATATCCTCTATTTGAATTGAAACGAATAGGGTATAATGAATCTTTAATTAGATTAATAATCTGTTTTTTACTGTATCTCCCCTTATTTCTTTCGTAGATATTAGAAGCAATATGATAGGCCTCATCAACTCTATTCTTTAATGTCTTTTTTAAAGTGTTTTCAGTGTTATTTTCTAAGTACTTGATATACTTGAAAGCATTTTCTACTTCATTTATGGTAACACTTTTTTGTTTCTCTGTGAACTCATGTTCTAATTTTTCGACATCAGTTTTATAATCGCTCAATTCTTTAATAGACCAAATGCCTACTAAGAAAGTAATAGCGATTACAGAAAGAGTCATTACAGGGATAAAGGTAGCCTCTGAGATGTGCTCTTTTTTTTCACGTTTGTTATTATCTTGCTCGAAGAGCTTCATATTATATATGGAATAATAGACTATTTAAATAAATAGTCATTTCGAATCATGAGTTAATACTTTAATTTACAAAAATATCTATTTTTTATTAGATCTTCCCTCTCAAATCTTACTAATTGAGGAGTTTTACATCTTTTTTTCTTAAGGTTACCAAATGATTTACATCTCTTTAAAGTTTTGGTTGCTAACCACAAAGGAAAGCAATACTTTTGCAGTTCGAAGTAAAGTAAAATCACGAAACAAGTAATCTCTTGAAAACCAAGACACTTAAAGAAAATAAAGTCAATATTATTACACTCGGTTGTTCTAAGAACATTGTAGACTCTGAGGTAATTATGACACAGTTAAAAGGTAATGGCATTGAAGTAGTTCATGAAGCTGAAGATGATAAGTTTAATATAGTATTAATCAACACTTGTGGATTTATTGGGCATGCTAAAACGGAATCTATTGAAACGATTCTTCGTTATGCAGATGCTAAAAAAGAAGGTTTAATTGATAAAGTATATGTTTCTGGTTGTTTATCAGAAAGATATAAAGAAGATTTAGTAAACGAGATTCCTGAAGTTGATGCATTCTTTGGTACTAGAGAAGTGCCAAACTTGTTGAGAGCTTTAAACGCAGATTATAAAAAAGAATTATTAGGTGAGCGTCTTCTTACTACAGACAAACACTTTGGATACCTTAAGATTGCAGAAGGTTGTGACCGCCCTTGTTCTTTCTGTGCAATTCCTTTAATGAGAGGGAAACATGTTTCTACTCCAATAGAAGATTTGGTAAAACAAGCTGAAGACATGGTTGCTAAAGGGGTAAAAGAGATACTTCTTATTGCACAAGACTTAACATATTATGGTCTTGATATTTATAAAAAGAGACGTTTAGCAGATTTACTTAGAGCTTTATCAGATGTTGAAGGTTTAGAGTGGATACGTTTGCATTATGCTTACCCAACGGGCTTCCCAATGGATGTAATTGATGTAATGAAAGAACGTGATAATATTGCTAATTACCTTGATATTCCATTACAACACGGTTCTACAGAAATGTTGAAACGTATGCGTAGAGGTACATCTAGAGAAAAACAAGAGCAATTGATTAACGATATCCGTGCTGAGATTCCTAACATTGCTATCCGTACAACTTTAATTACTGGTCACCCAGGTGAAACAGAAGAAGAGTTTGAGGAAATGTTAGACTTTGTTGAGCGTATGCGTTTTGAACGTGTTGGTGTATTTACTTATTCTCATGAAGAAGATACACATGCTGGAGATGACATGGAAGATACTATTCCAGAAGATGTTAAACAGGAAAGAGCTGATGAGATTATGCAAATTCAGGAAGAAATTTCTGCTGAGCTTAATCAAGAAAAAGTAGGCAAAGTATTCCGTGTTTTATTTGATAAAATTGAAGGTGGTTATTTTGTAGGAAGAACAGAATATGATTCTCCTGAGGTAGATAACGAAGTGTTAGTACCTGTGGAAGAAAAGAATCATGTTCGTTTAGGTGATTTTGCAAATGTCAAGATTACTAGTGCAGAACCATTTGATTTATATGGCGAGATTGTTTAAAAAACTTGATTGTTTGCTAAGAATCAGTTAGAATAGATGAATCATTCATGAAAGACGTAAAAAATGCTCTTTGAGCGGGTTTTTTACGTCTTTCGGTATTAAAGGATATTTCTATAAGATTTTTTAACACATACACTTTATGTATACGATTTTATCACTACTTATCGTATTAAATATATATTCTGATAACAATGGAATAGGGAAGATTGCCAAGGCTAACGCACGTAAGTCTACAGCTGAATCTGCCTTTAAAGCGGAAGATTATAAAACCGCAATAGAAGAATATACTTACCTTTTAGATTCAATGAGTATTCAAGATGATGCAGCAATGCTTGATCTTGGGCATGCCTACTTTTTATCTGAAGATGCTGAAAATGCAACAAAGCGCTATGCAAGTATTCAAAATTCTGCAAATAAGAAAATTGCCTCAATTGCTAACCAACAATTGGGTGTAATTAAAGCACAGGCAAAGGAAATAAAACCTGCTCTTGCTTTCTTAAAGGCAGCAATGAAACACGATCCTAAGAATTTAGCTGCTCGTTATGATTATGAAATGCTTTTAAAGCAAAAAAATGAGCAGGATCAACAAGATCAAGAAAATAAAGACGATAATAAAGATCAAAAAGATCAAGATAAAGACAAGCAGGATAAAGATCAGGAAAAAGATCAAAATAAGGAAGATCAGGAGAAAGAGGACCAAGATCAGGAGCAACAAGATAAGCAAGATCAACAGGACCAACAGGATCAGCAAAATAAAGATCAGAAAGGTGAAGATCAACAAGATCAGGAGCAACAAGATCAAGAACAGCAGGATCAGCAAAAGGGCGAACAAGGAGAAGAGACGGAAGAGGAACGAGAGCAACGCGAACAGGAACAGGAACAACAACAGTTCAATGAGCGTATGGAAGAAATAAAAATGCCTGCTAGCCAAGCTCAAATGATTTTAGATGCACTTAAAAATAATGAAGTGCAGTACTTCCAACAGAAGAAAAAGAAATCGAATAAGAACGATAGAAATAAGCCAGATTGGTAAAAATATATAGAAATCAAGTTATCTGTGTTTTATAAAACAGAGTTAGCTTTAAACTTAAAAAGTCCTGTTCAGTATACTGAGCAGGACTTTTTTATGTGGTTTGAATTATTTCTAATGTTTACAGACAACAGTTTCTGTTGGTAATGTAGTTGTAATAGGGTAATAAGAATAGCCTTGTTCATTTATAATTAATTTTTTTGATCTATCATCTAATTCTAAGAAATTCCAGTCTTTACCTTTTTTTATTTTAGCATGAATCTGAACAGTCTTTCCTATTAGATCAAATAAATCGCTGTTGTCTTTTGTACCATCTTTCCTCGTTATGATGTAATAACTTTCTAGACCATCATTATTTCTATGAACTAAAACGGCAGGTATACCTCCAGAAATACATCGTATAGCACATGATCTGTGAATCTTACCAAAACCAGGTTTCATGATACCGAAATAACATTTAGGATCTACAATTTCTCCAATTATTGTATTATGAATTCCTTCAAGATAGTTATTGAAAGCATGGAAATTAAGCTTGCTTTCGAGTGCATTTATTTCTTCAATTTCTAAAACAGAATGTCCATTATAATAAATCAAATGGCCTTTTATTTTAACAGGCAACCCTTCTTTTTTTGGTAAATGAGCTATTCTATTTTCAGCACCAAACTTACCTTTATCAACTAAAAGTATATCTTTAAAATAACCTTTTTCTACCTCAATTTTAAGCATAGGAACAGGCTTCTGAAAGAGCATACCTTCTATTGTTGTTTCCTTAGAAAGTTCGAATGTGCCATTTTGAAATTGTTCTTGTTCTGTGCTAAAAATAATACTTGCGAATATAAGTGTTATCAAAAAAATAGGTAAGCCTATACTTAATGCTATTTTATACCTTTTGGGTAATTTATTGATGTAACCGATGTAGAAATCTTTCATAATTAAACAGAAATTATAGCAGGTGAAGTAGGTGTACCTTTAGGAAGAGGTGTTGGGTCAACGTAGACATTATTCTTTTCTAATCGAACTTTATATGTATGAATTTTCTCTGTAAAAGGAGGTGGAGATTGTCCATCTTCTGGCTTGTATTGATATCCATGCCATGGACAAGTAATACAGCCATCAATTACTTTTCCTTCTCCTAAAGGGCCATTTTGATGTTCACAGACATTTGATACTGCAGCAATTTTATTGTCGTATTTAAAAACAGCTACACGTTCAGTACCTAGTTGAATAACCTTAGCACAGTTATCATTAATGTCTTCTATTGTACAAGCCCACAAGAAGCCATCGTTTTGAATTTTACCCAATTTAGCATTAGAAGTTTTATCTCTTTGTGCTTCGGAAAAGCCAGTATAAAGATGAATACTAACTAGCCATAGACTTCCAACACATACAATAAATAAAAGATAGTTTGCATGATGTTGTTGGTAAGCTCCTAGTAAAACATGAAATACAATGAGAAGGTAGGCGAGGTAAACGAACATGTGAATTATTTTCCAAACTCTAGGACCAAGGTTGGCATTCCAAAAATCATGACTAGTTGCAGCCATTGTAAAAAGAATAATTAAGGCAAAGAAGCCTAATGTTTGGAATGGAAAATCGCCAACTGAATTATAATTTTGATTGGCTTTAAAAAGGGAATCAATGATAGAAGTATCACCTAAAGCATGAAACTGTATTAATGAAAACACTCCGTGTACAGTTGCTATTAAAAACATACTAACGCCAAGGTGCCTTCTGTTGTATAGTAAAGGCATAAAACCTTTATTAATTCTTGTAAGAGGACCGATACTAAGAATTAGTTGTAATAAGATGATTGCTAAAGAACCAAATGCTCTAATAATTAATGTTTCTAATGAGGTATTACTATCAAAAAGTAAAGTTAAACCAGCAAAGGACATTAAGTAAATTATAATTCCTAGAACGATAAATTGATCATATTTTTTCTTCTGAGGATTCCAAAGTACTGCTTGATAATCATGTGACATTGTAGCGCTTATAATTTAGATTCGAAGAGTGTTTTTTTATTAATACCGTTAATTACTAAAATTGAATTAGCATTCTTTGGTAACGAAAAATGATATCTATTTCTACTACTTATTTCACCTAAAAAGACCCTCTGATTATTTGTGTTTATAATATATAATAAAGCAGAAGGAGCTTTATAAGACTGAATAACATGAACATGTAACTGCCCATTGTCCATAGTAAATGTTACAGGGTGCTCTAGAGGCTGTGTAATTGTAATAGCAGATAAATAAGAAACGGATGTGCTTGAAGATAAATAAATCCCTATAGGAATAAGGAAAAGAATGGCTATCCAAACAATTAAATGATTATGTCTAAGAGTTGATGTCATTTTTAATTTTACTGATTAGTAAAGGCCATAAAATTATAGTTGCAGGTATAAATAATATCCTTGTTGATTTGTTTGTGGAAGCAACTAATGGATCGATTTTCTTTGCTCCCCAAATGAAGAAATAAATACTATAAAGTACTCCTAAGACAATGTATATTTTAAATACAGATAAGAAAAGTGTGAGCAGTAATTCCAAATTAAAAACGGTTGGTGAATACTAATTAGTATGATTAAATCAATACTAAAGAAATAATTATGAGTATAAATATTTACTCATTTTATCAAATACACTTAATGTATATACCTAATATAAAAAATAAAGGGTTAGAACCGAAATTCTAACCCTTAAATGAATCGTGTTAAATGGTATCACGTTTTTTGTTTTTTCTTCTTAGCTGCCGGAAATAAAATATTATTTAGTATTAATCGGTAGCCAGGAGAACTTGGGTGCAGATTCAAGTCAGTAGGTTCCTCACCAACAAAGTGTCTGTAATCTTCAGGGTCATGACCTCCAAAGAATGTCCAAGTACCTTTACCGAAAGTACCGTGAATGTACCTAGCTTCTTTAGCAGAATTACAATCACCAAGAATAATTACATCACTCTTTATTAAGTGTTTTTTAAAAGCTGTTGTTTGCCCCATAAACCCTTTAATTTGTCTTTGATGATTTTGTGTTAGCATTGTAGGAACAGGGTCCCATTTTGCTGAAAAGGCAAACAATTCGAAGAAATCATTTTCTTCTCTTAATCCTCTTTCATAAGATTGGTTATCAATTTCTGAGTATTCATATTGATAAGGATCAAGCTTTAATTTAAAATCTTTAAATGCGAAAGTGTTCTGATAATTCAATTTTTCATGAACGTCGGGGTCAACACCATCTCCATCATACATATAATCTATAATATCAATTCCTTCTGCTGCTAATGCTATATCATAAGTATCTGTAGCAGAACACATGGCAAATAAGAAGCCACCGCCAGCACAAAAATCTCTTATTTTTTTAACTACACCTGTTTTTAAATGAGACACTTTATCAAAACCATGCTTTCTAGCAGATTCTTCAAATTGATTTTGAGCTTCTATATACCATGCTTCTCTACCATAGGTAGCATAAAATTTTCCGTACTGTCCAGTAAAATCTTCGTGATGTAAGTGAAGCCAATCATACTTTGGTAAGAGGTCGGCCATCACTTCATCATCGAAAATCACATCATAGGGTATTTCTGCGTAGGTTAATACTAATGTTACAGCATCATCCCAAGGTTGTTTTGATGGAGGAGAGTAAACAGCAATACGTGGTACCGCATCTAATCTCATGATATCCATATTAGACTCTGGGTGAGCAATTTCTTCTTTTATTTGTAATGCTTGTGCATTAGAGAGTATCGAATAGTCAATTCCTCGGATAACAAGCTCTTGTTCAAAATGAGCCACATTTTCAAACATAAAACTTCCACCACGGTAGTTTAAGAGCCACTCAGCTTCTATTTCTTGCTCCAATACCCAGAACGTAACACCATACGCTTTCAGATGGTTGTTTTGTTCTTTGTCCATTGGAACAAGAATATAGTTGCCGTAGCAAGTCAACTGTGTTAAAATTAGGAAGTAAAATGAGATAATGTATTTCATAAAGTATAGGTTATTATCTGTTGTTAATAGGGGTAAAAGACATGGCAATTTGGTTTAACAGGAAAGTAAACGTAATTGTATGAACTTTTAAACTATATTTAAGTTACAATTGTTTAGAGAGGATAAATACTCTAAAAAGTAATTAAATTGAGAAAATATTACATTGTAATGTTTATAACTTTATTAAAAAATTACTGATAATAAACAATTGTACTATACTAAGAATTGATATTTAGCTTATGTACTTAATAACATATATAATAGAGGCAATTACCTCTGTGAAAGCAAATAAACTTCGGTCTTTTCTAACTTCTGCAATGATTGCTATCGGTATTATGGCATTAGTAGGAATAATGACTGCCATAGATGCTGTTCAGGATTCTATTAATTCTGGAATGGATGATCTAGGTGTAAGTAATTTCACAATTACAGATTTAACACGTAGAAGAGGTAAGTTTGGTAGGAAAGTATCTAAAAAGAATACAATTACTTACGAGCAACTGCGTAAGTTTAAGAAATTATTACCTGTAGAGGGAAAAATTAGTGTTCAGACGCCAATCTCTAGTTCTTTGGAAATTAAAAGATTATCTAAGAAAACTACACCAAATTACGGTGTTGTAGGTATTGATGACATGTACTTGTCAAATAATGGTTATACTTTAAAAGATGGACGATCCTTTTCGTCTATAGAATTATCTCAAGGTCAGAATGTAGCAATTATTGCCAAAGATGTTCGGTTAAAATTATTTGATAAGAACGAAGATCCTATAGAAAAGTCTATAGGCTTTAAAGGAAAAAAATATAGAGTAATAGGTGTTTTAGAAGAAAAAGGAGGAATTGGGGAAGGAGATGCTGATAGGCAAGTTTTTATTCCTCTACTAAATGCAAATAAGTTTGCCGCCCAACAATTATTAAATTACACAGCTACAATTAATATAACAGATCCAAGAGGTTTAGACTATGCAATGAGTGAGGCTAGGGGTATTTTAAGAATTATTCGCCAAGACCAGTTAGGTAAGCCTGATTCTTTTGAAATAAAAAGGAATGATTCTTTAAATAGTGAATTTGATCAGATGACTTTTATTTTAAGAATTGGCGGCTTGGCTATTGCGATTGTAACACTATTAGGAGCATCAATTGGCTTGATGAATATAATGATGGTTTCTGTAACTGAAAGAACCAGAGAAATAGGTATTAGAAAGGCGATGGGTGCAACTCCAACAGCTATTCGCCAACAGTTTTTATTAGAAGCTATTTTTATTTGTTTGATAGGCGGAGCAGTGGGTGCATTTTTAGGTGCAGGCATTGGGAATATTATAGCAGTATTTTTAGAATCTGAGAGTTTTGTTTTACCATGGATGTGGATAACAATCTCAATTTTTGTCTGTGTAGGTGTTGGTGTAGTTTCAGGATATTATCCAGCAAGAAAAGCATCTAGATTAGACCCTATAGAATCATTAAGGTTTGAATAAACAAGTTTCTACTTAAAAGTATCAAATACAATTTTGGGTAGTGTATTTATAAGGATAAATTGAAAAAGGCATATTGATTGAATTTCTTCATCAATATGCCTTTTGTATAATAAGTATATATGTAGTCTATTTTACTAAAACTGCATCAGAAGGATACCACTTATTTTCGAACCACGGTTCTAAAGGGCCGTAAAGTCTAAATATTGTATTCCATCCTTTAGAAGGATTTGTCTGAATCCAGTTTTTCTCAAAACCTTTAGGTGCTTTAGGACCAATAAAAATGTCCCAAGATCCGTCTTTGTTTTGTACTAATCCTTTTTGGTTACTATCTATCCCAGGGAATCTTTGATCTGTTTGTAACATAGATCTAGATTGGTTGTCATAAATAGTAAACGACCAGAAATCTTTCATTGGAGGATTAGCTGGTACATGGAATTTATAGGTTTTGCTACCGTCAAAAGTATTTCCATCTTTATCAGAATAAGCAATAGAGTATTGAGAGCCTTTACCAACAATTTTCATAGACATTGCAGGAGTAATTCCTGTTGCATAAAAATGAAAAGCACTTCTAGCATCTAATAATCTAGCCCCATTATGTTCAAATAAATAACTCTTATAGGCCAACGGATTTAGCCATTGTGTATTAGGAAATTTGAATAAATACTTACTTCTTGGTTTCGCCATCTCGGTACGAACAATAGCACTACCAACTTTAGCCGCTTCTTTCAAAATTTCTTTCATTCTATTGTCTGGAGCAAACTTTTTACCCTTTT
Source organism: Flammeovirga pectinis (assembly GCF_003970675.1). Taxonomy (GTDB): domain Bacteria; phylum Bacteroidota; class Bacteroidia; order Cytophagales; family Flammeovirgaceae; genus Flammeovirga; species Flammeovirga pectinis. Next base: position 3,030,289 of record NZ_CP034562.1, on the reverse strand, counting down.
CAATACCAATAGCTGCTAATGAACCTAAAATTTCAGGATTTTCTCCAAAAGTAGGTTCAGCCTGAATCACTGCATCAATTTCATCATAAATTCTTTCGTCCATTTTATGAATTGTATTGAATTCTTTTCCAGAAACATTTACAAAGTTCATTGCAGGAGGATTATCCTTTTGAGATAATGGGTATACCTTATACGTTTTTTTGGTGTCTTGGATAGCAGGTAGTGGACTTCCATTTTTTTGAAAACCTCTCCAAATAACCCAATGACCATATGTATTAGCTTGTTTTACAAAGTATCCTTTCGGTACTTTTCCTTTATAATTAGGAGGTAAGATTAAAAATTTACCACCTTTTGATTTATCTGGACCTAGACGTCCAAAATCTGCAACATATTTAAAATAATGATCATCTATAATTCCTAAAACATCAGGAGGAGTTTCAATAACTATAGGTTCGTCACCAAGTTCTAACCACGACATCATATATACAGAAGTAGTATTCGCTGTTAGAAACAGTGCCTTAGAATCCATTAAATCTTCAAAAAGCAATGCTGTTTGATTAGCAGGACCAAAAGATAATATACCTTGTTTCATAGCTTCCATAGATGCCAACTGAATACCTTTTGTGTAGGCATCAATAGCATTTATTAGATCGAGATAATCATACACTTTATCTACTGTATTAGGTAATGGAACACCATCATAAAAAGATAAATCACCTAATGTTTTAGATTTAATTACATTCGGACTTTCAATGCCATCAGGTATTTCTGTAGACATTTTCATCTTTTGTATTTTTGTACTAGAAGTGTCTTCAGTAACTGGGGTTGATTGTGGAGTACAACCAACAAAAAATTGCCCCATTAATAAGAAGGATAAAACAGGAGTTATTTTACTATTCATAGATTTTTTACTAGTTGCTTACAGTTTATTTGCGAAGCGATTTCAGAATATAATTTTTTTTTGAGTAAAAGTTTGAAAGTGTACTCTATATAAAGTTAGAAGAAGTAACCGATTACACTACTATTCTTTTAATAATTCTTGCGAATTCCAATCGCCAACCTTTTTGATCTGAAATTTGTCTAATGATTTATTAGTAATATGTATCAATAGATTCTTATAAAGAAGGTGAATACAATAGAGAACTTTATGTTAACCTCTTTAGGTATAGAGATTAACACGAATGTGAATAAGTATAAGATCGACTACTTATCTAGTAAATAGTAGGAGTATTAGTTCTATTCTTTGCTAAAGAATAATAAACAGACCATAAAAATAGTGGGCATTTTTTATGGTTTACTGTTTAAAATAGCTCCTATGGTAGTAAAAAATGCATGTTGATAACTTTCTAATTATCATCATTCAAAATAGTTGAGAATTAAAAGATAGAAGTTCAAATGTTTACAACTTATTTATTTAAAGATTTGCTAAGAAGAGTGTAATTGCCAGAAAGATCTTTATATACTTTTACAGACCATATTTCATTGTTTTGTAATTTAAAAACAACTTCATAATTCATTCCACTAACAACTTGCTTCTTAGCACTAATTATATCTTTGAGTGGAGAAGAAGTTCCTAATTCTTTTATAGCAAAAGTAGTTGCACTTTCTACTTCATTATTAATATCAGCAGTACTCCATGCACCAACAAGTTGTTGTTTCTTATTGTCCTTATCATTTTCTTGATTTTGACTACAAGCTGTAGATAAAAATGCTAAAATCGCTAAAAGTTTAAATGTGTTCATAACTAAAATTGTTCGTAAATAAATATGCTACTTCTAGATTTAAAATTAAGAATTATTCTTTGGAAATAGCGTTTTACTTAAAAGGTTATTTATTCTGCAATTTCAATATGATTTCCTTCAGGATCTTCAATTACACTTTCGTAATAGCCATCGCCTGTTACACGAGGTTCTCCAAAAATTGTAAAGCCATCGGTTCTTAAACGTTCGGTTAAAACATGAACATTTTCACGATTACCAACAGATATAGAAATGTGAGTGTAACCAAAACCTATACTATGACTACCTTCTAACTCAATAATATCTGCTCTTGTCATTAGTTCAATTCTAGATGACGAATCATCAAAAGATAAGAAGTAGGAGCTGAATTGTTTTTTTTGATTTACATACAAATCATTACTTTTCATCCCAAAGTACTTAGTATAAAAGTCTTTCATTTTTTCAATGTCACGTACCCAAATTGCTATGTGTTCAATCTTCATGTCTTTACTTTTTTTATTAGATTCTAAGACAAAAGTACAATGCCTGCTTATCTATAAATTGTATGTTTTAAGCACTTTATAAAAGTCTGAAATTGTAATTAATAATATTCGTTTCTTTATCTGCAGCTTTTATTAGATTCTGATAAGCAGACGGGGTTCTGTTTAGAAAATATTTAAACTCTCTTATAAAATGTGCTTGATCAAAATAACCAGAATCTGTTGCGATATTGGTTAGACTTTCTTCACTATCAATCAAATCACATAACGATCTTCTAAATTTTATTAAGCGTTCAAATCGTTTAGGAGATAAACCAATAATTTTAGAAAATAGCCTATTTAGAGAAGTATAATTTGTGTTATGTTCCTTACAATACTCATCTATAGAAATCATAGATTCTGTTTTTCTGAAATATTGATAATAATCACGTACTAAATTAGCCTCATCATAATTTTTTTGAATGAACATCTTTTTTAATTGATCGTAGATAGTGTTCAATCGTTCTACATCAGAATTACTCTTATTAAAAATAGAAACATCTAATGGGGGATAGAAGTCTATACTTTTATTCATGATTTCTTCCCCTCGGATATCTAAAAATGAGTGTAAGCCATGTGGATATAATCGAGCTCCTATAAACCTACTTCCTTTTGGATAATGAATACAAGATGATTGTAAACTTAACCCTTCAATTTGTGGAGAGTTTTTTATTTCTCCATTGTATGTATAAGTTGATTGATTTAATGGGATAATTATATTTACATACTGACTTGGGGGTGTGATTAAATCAGTATCTTCTGCTTTGTTATCAATAATCCATAGACGTTCTATTAAGTCTGGATAATGGTTTACAGGGTAAGAGGTTATTTCCATATTAGTTAGGTTTTAGAGAAATTAAGTTTAATAAAATTTATTACTATTTGATTTTACTGCCTAGATATTTACTTATTTCACCACTTGTCATATAATGTATATCTTCTGCAGGAGCGGCTTTTAAAGTATACCAATAAAAAGAAGTGTCAATCTTTACAGTTGTATATAAATCTAAAAAAATCTTATGCTCATCATGGTCTTTAGGATATTCGATTGCTGCTTTTTCTGAACCGGCCCAAGAATGAACTCCAATTTTAGCACCTTCCACAATTATTAATCTTTTCCCAGAAACAAAGAGATCTGCTCCTCCAGATTCAACAACAGAATTTTCTAATAATTCTGTATTAATTCCTTGTTTATAAATCAGAAGGCAGGATTTTACGTTCCAATCGTCATTAATAGAACCAGGTATTTGTTGTAAAATTAATGTGTTAATCTGAGGGTTTTCCTTTAACGCTTTTTGAAGACGTTTATAAAATGTTTTTCCTAGAATACCATTTACATATGCTTTTTCACCTTTTATTTCGATTGAAGCAGTAGAAAGTTCACTATTTTTTAATAATGCTTTTTCAGATGTACAACTAATAAGGCCGATTGTTAATATGGTGATGAATAAATAGTTTTTCATTTGATAATTTTTAGGTCAATCAATTTAAAGGGAGATGCAAACTACGTTACTAAAAACATAACTAATCTAATTTTACTCTTAATATTTCTTTTGTCTTAGAACAGTCAAATTCTTTTTACGTCAAGTACCAATTTTAAGATGCAGTATTTTTTTGTGTAAAATGAAAAGTGTTTAAAATATACAATTAAAGGGCATACCTATCCTGTACTTTTGTATTATCATTAAACAATAAAGTGCATGGAAATAAAAAATATAGTCTTCGATTTTGGAGGAGTTCTTATTGATTGGAACCCATTGTATCTTTTTGACGATAAGTTTACAGATAAAAAGGAATTACAATTCTTTTTAGAGAACGTTTGTACTACTACTTGGAATCAAGATTTAGATAAAGGATATCCTTTTGAAAGTGGGGTAAATGATCTAATTCTGAAGTTTCCAGAATTCACCAAAGAAATTAAATTATTTCACACCAATTGGGATGAAATGATTAAAAGTGATATCCCTGAAAATAGCTCACTTTTAGACAACCTGAAAGAAAATTATAAGTTGTATGGTCTTACAAACTGGTCATCTGAAACTCTTCCAATACTATATAACCGTTTTTCCTTCTTTAAATATTTTAAAGGAGTAGTGGTATCGGGAGAAGAAAAAATCTGTAAACCTGATGTGGAAATTTATACTATTCTGACAGATCGATATAATTTAAAACCGAAGCAGTCCGTGTTTATAGATGATAATTTAACGAATGTTCAAGCAGCTGAAATATTAGGTTTTAAGGTTGTACATGTGAAAAAGACAACGAATTTAAAAGAAGAATTAAAAAAACTTGGAGTAGTATTCCAATAAAGATAAGAGTAATAATTTTTGTTGACGAATAGAGAGTATAAGGGAATCATATTTAGATAGTAAAATATTTAATGTGGTCTCCCTTATTTTTTTTCTGAGATTTTCTTGTGCTATTTTAATGCTCTTGAAAATAAATATATTACATCTTCATTACTTATGTGACGGATATACGTATTTAGTAATAAATTGAAGAATTATGGAAACAGAATTAATATCGGTTTGGAATCAGATGAATGACCGTTTGGTAAACTTCGTAAAAGGAAAAACTAAAGATGAAGAGTTATCTAAGGATATAGTTCAGGAAGTTTTTTTAAAGGTGTTTTCTAAAATTGATACATTAAAAGATAAAGACAAATTAGTCTCGTGGATTTATCAGATAACAAGAAATGAAATAGTATCTCACTTTAGGCAAAACAAGTTTGAAATACCATCTGACGACTTTTTCCAGGAAAAGGAATTTGAAGAAGAAGATTTAAAGTCAGAAGTAATAGAATACATGCATCCTATGATAGGTACTTTACCTCCTAAATATAGAGAAGCGCTGATACTTTCAGATATAGAAAATATGCCTCAGAAAGAATTAGCGAAGAGGCTACAAATATCTTATTCAGGTGCAAAATCTCGGGTTCAAAGAGGAAGACAAATGTTAAGAGCAACCTATGATAAATGCTGTAATATTACTACAGATAAGTATGGAGAAATCTTAGAATGTAAACCTAAAAAGTGTGATGATAATTGTGACTAACTAAATTTTTGCGTCTTTTTTTTTGTTTGACGTCTATAGGTTGATTTTAAAAGAAAACAACAAGTTGTGTTTTATATTTCAAAGCTAAAAACTTTGAAATAAGCATAATTAGACAATATAAAAACAAAAAAAGAGATGAGTTTATTAGATATTAAGCACGAGGTAAAAAACAATTTTGCTAAAAGTAATCCAAATTTTTTGCAATCTATGTTTGGGAATACAGAAGCAACACCTCTATGGATTGCAGATATGGATTTTAAAGTAGCTGAACCAATTACAGAAGAGCTAAACCGTATTGTTGAAAGAGGTATTTATAGCTATGAATTTATTGAAAAAGATGTTTTTAAAGCCATTAAAAATTGGAATTTTAAAAGACACCAACTTGATTTAAATACAGATGCTTTTTTACAAGTTCCAGGTGTATTAACAGGAATCTCATTATTAATTAGAGAACTATCTAAAGAGGGTGAGGGAGTAGTTGTTCAAACTCCTGTATATCATCAATTTTTTAAAGTAATAAAGTCAGCTAAAAGAGAAGTTATAGAAAATCCTTTGAAAATAGTTGATGGTGTTTATTCTATTGATTTTAAAGATCTAGAATTAAAGTTTAAACAAGGGAACGTAAAGCTGATGATTCTTTGTAATCCACACAATCCGGTTGGTAGAGTTTGGAGTAAAGAAGAAATGACAAAATTAACGTTATTGGCAAATCAATATAACGTCACAATTATTAGTGATGAAATACATTCCGATATAATTTTTTCTACATCAAAGTTTAATAGTATAGTCTCTGTAGATACATTACATAAACATGTTGCAGTGATAGGATCACCAGCAAAGACTTTTGGAATGCATAGTATTTCTAATGGTTATTTATATATTTCTAATGAAGAAATGCGAACGCAATTAAAGGGAGTTATTGGAGGAATGTATTTAGATCATGGAAATGCATTATCTGCATATGCAACTATTGCAGCATATACAAAAGGAGAAGAATGGTTGAATGAATTACTAGGTTATCTAGAAAAAACAAATTGTTGGATTGAGAGTTTTCTTTCAAAAGAATTACCAGAAGTAAAGTTATTTAAACCAGAAGGAACCTATCAAATATGGTTAGATTTTAGTGGTTTAAAACTTTCTGATGATGCTCTGAATCATTTAGTTTTTAATAGAGCAAACCTTGCATTAACTCCAGGAAATTGGTTTGGAGATAATCATTCTTCATTTATGAGGTTGAATACTGCATCTCCATTGTCTACAATTCAAGAAGCTTTTCAAGAACTTAAAACAGCAATTAATTGTAATATAGAGGGACAGGATGTAGAGGCTAAACCTAAAAACTCATGTTGTTCTTGCTAATTGTAGCAGTGAAAATGTGATTATATTTAATTTTATAATCATTATTCTTTAAATAAAGCAAAAGGTCTAAAACGTAGTAGTTTAAACACGTTTTAGACCTTTTTATATGTTTTAATAGATGATTTTTAGCTTAATGTTCTCACTTTTAAAGTTGAGCCACTTTGTTCAACTACCTCAATAGGTGTTCCTTTAGAGATAAAATCACCTTCTGTTGTTGCATCATATACTTGATCATCAATTTTAACTTTCCCTGCTGGTCTTAAAACTGTATAAGCAAGTCCTGTTAAACCGATATAAGAAGTTACCAAGAAATCTGCAGAACTATCGAGTGTATCTTCTAATGCAATTTTATTAAAAATTGGGCTATCCAATAACTTATGACCGAACAAGAAAATTCCTCCTCCACCAATAAAAATAGCAGAAGTAACGCTAATTAAAGAGGTAGCAATACTTTCTGTAGATACAAACGTGAAATCAAAATACTCATTATCTAGCATTACTAATGTTAACCCTAAAATTAAACTGACAATTCCGGAAATTCCGGTAACGCCAAAGCCAGGAACTACAAAAACTTCTAACATTATTAAAAGAAGTCCGGCGGCAATGATTATCAATTCCCAATTAGCAGCCATCCCGCTAAGGTAATAAGGTACTAAGTATAAAACCGCTGCAATTATTGCTGCTGCAATAGGAAATCCAATTCCAGGAGATTGAAGCTCAAAATAGATTCCACCTAAAATTATCAATATTAGAATACTACTAATGGCAGGGTTTAAAAACAATGCAATAATAGATTCTGTTGTTGGAGGTGTATATTTTTTGAGTTCATAAGAAGTGATATTATTTCTTTCTAAGATTTCTTTTACTCCTGTCACTTCTGCTTCACAAAATTCATATTTAATAGCTTCAGTAGTCGTAAAAGTAATTACAGCACCTTCTTCAGAAATACCCTCAACTACTAAATCTTGATCTACCATCGCTTCTGCAATTTGAGGATCTCTTCCGTTTGCTTCGGCAGTAGAACGCATCATTGAACGCATGTAAGATTGGTATTTATCGGGAGCTTTTTCTCCAGAACCACCCATAACTACAGTTGCAGCACCAATATTAGAACCAGATTCCATATAAATAGAATCACAAGCAATAGATATTAACGCACCAGCACTGGCAGCATTTTTATTTATGAATGCAAAAATTGGTTTTGGATAATCTAAGATTAACTGACGGATTTTATCGGCATCATTTACAGCACCTCCGTAAGTATCTAGATCAATAATTACATAATCTGCATTTAATTCTGTTGCCTCGTTAAGAGCATTTTCTACTAATCGAGATGTTCTAGGATCAATTTCGGCACGTAATGCAAATTCGAAAACGATGGGGTCTTTATCTTCTGCAAGAGTGTTTAGACTACTAAATAGTAATAATCCAAGGAGTATATAGTGAACGAATTGTTTCATGCTATTCGAGTAATTTATGCTGTTTATTATAAAACTCTATTTGTCTTAATCGGTTTTGTTTTTTCTCGATTATCTTATAAAGATACGTATTTCTTCATTAAATGATGGGATTCTTCGGCTTTTAGATAAATGAAACTTTGGAATATATTTTAAATCATGATACATCAAAAAGAGAATTGAAATTCTTACTTATTTAACTTCTTGATAAGCTCTAAAATTGCTCTCATTTTCTTAAATATTTTTGTGTAGTCAATTATAAATATTGATCTTTGGACCTATCAAAATACAGAAAACGAGATATGGATAAACTTCAATTAAACTATTCTTTTAATGCACACGGATTGATTTGGCGTGTTATGTATTCAGCTTCTTTAAAGGTAATTTTATTGGAGATGCGCGATGGCGAAAGAAAAGAAGTAAGTTTTGCAGCTTTGAATGTTGTAACAGGAAAAGTATTGTGGGAAGGTCTACAATTAGACGATTCTTGGTGGGTTTCTATGGCAGGAGTAAAAGATGGCTTTTTGTACTTCTCTCGTTTTGATGCAGAAAGTAGTATTCCTAAAGTTAGTAACTTGATTAAGCTGGATATTTTAGAAGCTGCAATTATTGAAGATAATCAAGAAGATCCAATAGATTTAGTAAGTGCCGAAAACTTTATTTTACCTATTGTTTATCCTAAAGGTGTATCACATAATACAACATTAACCGAGTTTTTATCATCAAAAAAATTCTTGGTAGAAGAGAGTGATATACATTATTTAGAGAGTAATGATAAAATTATTTTTGTATTCTTAGAAAATAGTAGTGGGGAACTTCGTAGAAAACTGCTAATTTGTAATTTATCCGGAGAGGTAATCTATGAAGATACTATGGATGTGGACGTAAAAGCTCAGATTATGGATAGTTTTTTTGTAGCAGAAAATATGCTTCTCTATATTAAGGATAAAGAAATTTGGAATGCAGTTCCCCTAGCATAAATATCAATAGGAAACATACAACATGAGAGTATTACTTTTTTTTCTCTATTTTTTCATTCTTCCAATTGTAGCTACACACGCACAAACTACGGTATCTCACGAGGTACAAGATCAAGAAACATTATTTTCAATATCTAGAAAATACAATGTGTCTGTTACAGAAATTGTTGACGCAAATAACATTCAAAATAATGTAATTAAGATTGGTCAGGTACTTACAATTCCACAGAAAGGGGAAGTTGAAGAAGACCCTTACAATGTTCCTGCTACAGAAGTAATACCAGCAATAAAGATTACTCCAGCTCAAAATTTGGTGATCAAAGAAGCGATTTATTATTCTGCACAAGATGGCGAAACACTTCGTCAGGTAGCTTATATATATCAAGTGCCTGTAGATAGTTTGGCTGTTTGGAATGGATTTTTACCAGATCAGATGCTTGTAGAAAATCAGCAAATTGTAGTGAGTATTACAGGAGAAGTAAATAAAGTAGATGAAACTGCAAATAAAGTACAATCAAAATCTTATGCAGATTTAACCGTTCAAGAAGCAGAAGATTATGATATTCCTATGCAGAAAGTAGAGAGAGGAAATGGCATTATTGTCGATTTGCCTAATAATACAAGTAAGCTAATGGCATTACATAGAAAAGAAACAGTAGGTTCTTATATAAAAGTGATCAATCCAAATAACGATAAAGAAGCAATTGTTAGAGTGGTGGCAGCTTTACCAGATCAAAGCATTGCTGATGGCGTTATTATTAAAATTTCTGAGCAAGTAGCGAAGAAAATTGGGGTTGTAAACGAAGAATTTAGAGTGAGAGTTGAATACAATCAATAATTGCTTTAACGAATAGATTATGAAGATTGCCATACTTTCTACCTTTTATCCATTAAGAGGTGGAATTGCCACTTATGGGGCTGCACTTTTAAAAGCTTTAGAAAATGAAGGTCATGTTGTAAAGGCATTTACATTTTCTAGACAATACCCTGATTTTTTGTTTCCAGGAAAGTCACAATATATTACAGAAGAGGATAATGTTGAAAGCGTAGAATCTGAAGAGGTTCTGGACTCAATTAATCCGATAACTTATTATACTACTGCCAAAAAAATAAAAGCATTTAAACCTGATGTTTTAATTACTCAATTTTGGATGTCTTTTTTTGGACCATCTATGGGGACGGTAGCTAAATTACTGAAAAACGACTGCATTACTTTAAGTATTTTACATAATGTAATTCCTCATGAAGGTCGTTTTTTTGATAAACCTTTTACAAAGTACTACTTAAATCAGCACCATTGTTTTGTAACAATGAGCGATGTTGTTGAAAAAGACTTAAGAAGTTATGAACCGATAAAGCCTAGCCTATTAAAAGCTCATCCATTATATAATCATTTTGGTGATCCACAAAACCAACAAGAAGCACAGTTAAAAATAGGAGTAGAAACGGGTAAAAAGACATTATTATTCTTTGGGTTTATAAGAGATTACAAAGGGCTAGATATTCTTATCAAAACATTTGATCAACTCGACGATTCGTATCAATTACTTATTGCTGGAGAAGTTTATGGCTCTTTTGATAGTTATACTAAGCTTATTGAAGAAAATAGAAATAAAGAACGTATTCATATATTCAATCAGTACATTTCAGATCAAGAAGTAGGCGATTACTTTTCTGCTGCAGATGTTTGTGTGTTACCTTATAAGTCGGCTACTCAAAGTGGAATTACATCAATTGCGTTGCATTTTGAGGTACCATTAATTGCTACTGATGTAGGCGGTTTAAAAGAACTTATAATTAATGGAGAGACAGGAGAAATTGTTCCTTCTGCAACTGTAGATCATTTAAAGAGAGGTATTGATACTTTTTTTAATAATGATATCAAGCAGTATAAATTAAAAATTATTGAGCTGAAAAAGGAAATGTCTTGGAAGAATTTTGCTTCTAAATTACAAGACTTTATCCTAAATATTAATAGAAACTACCAATCTAAATAGCTTGTGTTTCTTATGGTTCAAGCAACTGATTAAAAACATCATCTATAATATCACTCACCCAATACTTATACATCTTTGCAGAAGGATGAAGACCATCTGAGGCTATTAATGTACGATCTTGTTGTGCCATTTTAGAAATACTTGTAATATTAAAAAAGCGAACTCCTTTAGAATAAGTAAGGCTTGCTTTAGAAGAATTATACTTATCTATTTCTGTGGAAATACTTGGTGATGGTGCTGAGTAAGTTGCTCCGTAATCTGGTATGCTAAGTACTATTACATTATCAGTATTGTTATTACCGTACTTGATCGCAATATCTAGTAGTTGAGGGTATTCTTCTAAAAAGACATCAAAATTAATTCTTTGGTACTGATTATTTACGCCAATCAATAAAGTAACAAGGTCGTAATTAGTTAAAAGTGTGTTTTTTTGAGTGTCGATTGCGTTTAAAAGGCTTTTTGTTGTCCACCCTGTTTGAGCAATGTAGGTTACTTCTCCAATAGAATATCCTTTTGCTTCTAATTGTACTTTTAGCTGTTCATTCCACCGGTCTTTTTTCTGTACACTAGCTCCAATTGTATAGGAATCTCCCAAAGCTAAAATCTTTAAAGAACGAGTAGGAATGTTTTCATTAATAACTGTTGCCGTAGTAGTAGAATTATACGAAGGTGAGGGATATTCTTCCGTTTCGTTGTTACAACTAATCGTTAAAATAAAAATACTTAATAGTCCAACCAGATAACTTTTCATGAGTATTTATTTAATAAAGGCACAAAACCTATTTCGTTTGTCATACTTTAGGAGTTAAAACATTAAAAAATAGTTTTTGTTTTGAATCAAAGTAAAGTACATCATGTAATTATACTAGAAGATAGTTATTTTTGCTTTTCAACTTATAGAACACTCATGAGAACAACAATATTTTTAATACTAAGTCTACTTTTTTCAATTTCTACTTTTGCTCAGAAAAAAATTGTGGTAATGCCTAAGGTTGCTAAAGGAGGAACCATTTGCAATGCATATCAGATATATGATAATAAAATAAGTATTAGTGCCGTAGAGAATGTGTACAAAAAAAATAGATATAGTGTTGTAAATTCATCTGCTATAATAGAACAATTGTATTCTTCTGGAGGGTGCTATAAAGCAAATGATGAAGTTCAGAATGAAATAATCTCTCAAAACGGATTAAAATTATATACTCAAATTGCTGCTAAAACAAAGACTTCTTATAACGGGTCTTTTGTAGAAATTACTGTAAATGTTTTTGATGTTTCTGAAAGAAGATTGTTGGCTACACAAGTGTCAAAATCTACTCCTAATTATTCTACAGATAAGAAGAAGCAAATAGAGCAAGCATTTGAAAAAATAATTAAACCTTTGATGCAAACTGCAACAGCAAATCTTGCAGCAGGAAAGTATTTAGATGTACCGAAGGCTGTAGTGATACCTGTAATTAAACAAGCACCTGAGAAAGAAACACCTAAAGAGGAAGTTCTATTGGTAAAGAAAGAAGTTCCTGTAGAAGAAGTTGTTGAAGTATATTCTAGTGATGTTGACATTAATATTCCTAAATCAAATAAAGTAAATGAAGATGCAGTTGCTGTAATTATTGGTAACAAAGCTTACAGAAATCCAGATGTGCCAGAGGTAAAATATGCTGTTCATGATGCTAAAATTATGAAGAAATACCTTATTGAAACATTTGGTTTTAGAGAAGGGAATATCATTTATAAAGAAAACGCTACACAGGCAGACTTTAATGCCATTTTTGGCATTAAGGGTAATGCTAAAGGGAAATTATACAATTATGTAAAACCAAATAAGTCTGATGTATTTGTGTTTTATAGTGGTCATGGAGCTCCAAACCCAGAATCCAAAGAGGGTTTCTTTGTTCCGGTAGATACAGACCCATCTTTAATTCAGTTTAACGGTTACTCTTTAACTACATTTTATAAAAACTTAGGAGAGGTTCCTTATAAATCATTAAATGTAGTTATAGATGCGTGTTTCAGTGGTTCTTCTGATGGAGGAATGTTACTTAAAAGTATCTCGCCTGTTTTTATTAAGACAGAAAATAAAGTAATGAACGATGAATTAGCTGTAATTATGTCAGCCTCTCAATCAGAGCAAGTTGCTTCTTGGTATAATGATCAGAACCATGGTTTATTTACCTATTTCTATTTAAAGGGGTTACAAGGTGCTGCTGATACAAACAACGATAATAAGATATCAGTAAAAGAGATGTCAGAATACATTACTTCAAATGTAGAATATATGGCAAGACGATTAAATAACAGAGAACAGAAACCACAAGTAGTAGGAGATGCTACTATTTTGATTAGAGAATAGTTACTTTCTGTTGAAAATTAGTGCAAAAGCAATAGTAAATTATTGCTTTGACACTTAGTTATCATGTCCCATAACTTTTTAAAGTTACAATTGTGTTTTTTTTAGTGAAAAACACCACCCTACATTGTGATTATTTCTAAATGATTCTTATTTTTGCTTTAATAGTAAGAATCTATGCAAGAAAATAAGTACATATCATTCAAATTATTTCCATTTATGATGGCAATAGTTATCCTTTCAGCATTATTTGCTGAGACGGTGTATGCTGTGACTATGGATGCAACTGTTATCACTACAGTAGCTTCTGCATCAGAAGACGACTCAGATCAAGGTAATACTCAGAAAGCAACTTTCGATGTTTTAAAAGAACAATCGAATGCTTTGCCACAGAGTACAGAAAGTATCCAATGGTGTAATGTTTTTATAAAAACGTTACCTCCAACAGAAAACTTTAGATTGATCTTAAAGCCTAACGATAACATCAAACCTAATGGACATCAACAAGATGCTCCAACTTCAGCACACAAATCTTGTGTGTTTGGCTTGTACGCCGCACCAAATGCACCTTAATTAAACCTAATTAAGGGTACTCCTATCATTTAATAGACACTTTTTACAGAATTTGTAGGCAAGTAACGACTTGGCTATTCTAATTCTTGTGTGTATATATATTCAATTAATCATTTCAGCTATTATATAGTATTTTTTTACAATTATGAGAAACAGAGGTTTTGTACTGTTTATTGCGATCACAGTGACGCTATTCAGTTTATTCGACCTATCATTCACAGTTGTATCTCGTTCAGTTCAGAACAGTGCAGATGAGTATGCAATGGATTCGAAAGGTCATGTAGACTATTTTAAAAAACAAGCTTACATTGATTCGGTATGGAAATTACCAGTTTATGATTTAGGCTTCACTTCTTACACATACGAAGAGGTAAAAAACAAAGAATTAGCATTAGGTCTTGACCTTCAAGGTGGTATGTCAGTAACATTGGAGGTTTCTCCAATCGAAGTGATTAAAGCTATGGCTGGTTCTAATGTAGATCCTGCTTTTGAAAAGTCAATTGCTGCTGCATCTGCTGCAGAAAAAGAAAATAGAGAGTCTTTTACAGACAATTTCTTTAGTGCATTAGAAGAGAACGCTCCAAACGTTCCTTTTGCAACTTATTTTGCTACTTCATCTAACAAAGGAAGAATTTCTTTTAATTCTCCAAACGATAAAGTTAAAAAATTAGTAGAGTCTGAAGTGGATGGTGCTGTAGATAGAGCATTTGAAATTATCCGTACTCGTATTGATAAATTTGGTGTTACACAACCAAACATTCAACGTCTTCAAGGTACTAACCGTATTTCTATCGAACTTCCTGGTGTTGATAACCCAGAGCGTGTTCGTAATTTAGTACAAGGTGTTGCAAAATTAGAGTTCTTAGAAGTTTGGACAAACCAAGAGGCACAGCCTTACATTTTCCAAATGAACCAAGCTTGGGTAAAACAAGAAGAAGCTCGTAAGAAATTATCAGGAGAAGTAGCTAAAGCTGACGCTCCTAAAAAAGAAGCATCTGAAAATTCATTATTCGAAGGTGACTCTACAACTGCTGCTGCAGATTCTGCAAAAGTTGACGAAACTTCAGTTTCTCCTCTTTTAGCTAAAATGCAAGGTGGTTTAGTTTACTCTGATGATGATACAGCAGCAGTAAACAAAATGCTACGTGATACAGAAGTTATGGATGTTATCCCTTCTGATATGAAATTTATCTGGGCTCACAAACCACTTGCTGAACAAAACGGTAAGAGCTTCTACGAATTATTCCCAGTGAAGAAAGATCGTGAAGCAAAACTTGGTGGTGATGTTATTACAGATGCAATCCAAACTTTTGATCAAAGAGCTCAACCTGCAGTTTCAATGTCAATGAATGTTGAAGGTGCTAAGAAATGGAAGAAAATGACTGGCCAAAATTTAGGTCGTCGTATTGCTATTGCTTTAGATAATGAAGTATATACTGCTCCAACTGTAAATTCTGAAATTGACGGTGGTCGTTCTGAAATTACGGGTTCTTTTGATATCAACGAAGCAAAAGATTTAGCAAACGTTCTTAAGGCTGGTAAATTACCTGCTCCAACTCGTATTATCGAGGAAGTAGTAGTTGGACCATCATTAGGTAAAGTTGCGCAAAGCGAAGGTCTTAATTCAGTATTATTAGGTTTAAGCTTAGTAATCGTATTTATGATCGTTTACTATGCTAAAGGTGGTATTATTGCAAACGTTGCTTTATTATCAAACATCTTCTTTATTGTAGGTATTTTAGCAGAGCTTGGTGCAGCATTAACGTTACCAGGTATTGCAGGTATTGTACTTACAATTGGTATGTCGATTGATGCCAACGTACTTATCTTCGAACGTATTCGTGAAGAACAAAGGGCAGGTAGGTCGTTATTACAAGCAATTAATAATGGTTATGACCGTGCATTCTGGACAATTTTTGATGCCAACGTTACTACTTTATTAACGGGTGCATTCTTATATGTATTCGGAATGGGACCAATTAAAGGTTTTGCAGTAACATTAATGATTGGTATTGTTTGTTCATTCTTCTCAGCAGTATTTATTTCTCGTTTAATTGTTTCTTACTTCACTAACAAGTATGGCGAGGAAACTAAATTAAGCTTCGAAACAGGTTTATCTAAGAAATTAGCTGGACAATCTAATTACGACTTCATGGGTAAACGTAAGATTGCTTACGCTGCTTCTGTAGTTGTTATTATTGCAGGTCTTGCTTCTTTATCAATTAATGGTTTAAACTTAGGTGTAGACTTTACTGGTGGGCGTAGTTATATTGTAAGCTTCGACGAAGCGATTGTACCTTCAAAATTACAAGCTTCTTTAGTGAAGGATTTTGATGGTAAATCTGTTGAAGTTAAAACTTACGGTAACGATCAAACTTTAAAAATTACTACAGCATACCTTGTAGACGACGAGTCTACTGAGGCAGATACTAAAGTGCAACAAATTGTAGTAAAAGGTATCGAGAAGTTTACTGGAGATAAATTCTCTGATAAACAAAAAGTAGATGCTGGTACTTTTGTTATTCCTTCTACATCTAAAGTAGGTGCTACTATTGCAGATGATATTACAGATGGTGCAGAAGAAGCAGTATTGTTCTCTTTATTAGGAATCTTTGCTTATATCTGGGTACGTTTCCGTAGAGCTAACTTTGGTATTGGTGCAATTGCAGCATTAGTTCACGATACATTAATTGTATTTGGTGCTTTTGGTATTGCAAACTTATTAGGTGCTGGTTTTGAATTAGACCAAGTATTTATTGCAGCAATCTTAACAGTAATTGGTTATTCTATTAACGATACAGTGGTTGTATTTGACCGTGTTCGTGAAGAAGAAGAAAATTCTAAAGATGGAGATCAATTAATTAACGTTATCAACAAAGCAATTAATGGTACATTAAACCGTACAATTATTACTTCGTTTACTACATTATTAGTAATCTTTGTATTATTAGTATTTGGTGGTGAAGCATTAAGAGGATTCTCATTCTCATTATTTGTTGGTATCATGGTGGGTACTTACTCATCTATCTTTATCGCTGCTCCAGTGGTATTTGATACTTCTAAAAAAGAAATCAGAAAGAAAGCTACTGAAGCTACTGCTGTTAAAGCATAGTTTTATTTCTTTTAAGATATATAAAAGCCCTTCTGAGTATTCTCAGAAGGGCTTTTTTTCGTTAAAAAATCTCATTTCAATTAAATGAATGTTTACATAGGTGTCTTTTATTAATAATTGTACGTCAGTAGTATAAATAATAAAAGACACTCAACTATGAAAAATAAAATAAGAGTAGTATTTCTATTACTGTTTTCATTCTGTTTTGGAAGTCAAATCATTGCAGATGATGATATTATAATTGAAAAAGACGCTAAAGTATATATCCATACATCTGGACGAGGAACGACAGCATATGCCTTTAATAATAATGGTACAATGAAGTACATTGTAGAATATTCTGATGGTTCATTTTACGAATTTTCAGGAACTTATAGATCAGAGAATACCGTTGTAAAGGTACATTTAGAGGAAGGTAAAGGAAAAAATAACGCCGGAATTGAAATGAATCATTTAAAACCTCAAAGAACAGATATTGAGTTTACAGTTAAAGAAGATGTTATTATAGAGAGCGGAGCATCAAATATTTATCAATTATTACAAGATAAAAAAGTGAAGTAATCAATTCGTATGCTTATTTTTAGGTTCGAATAGATTTATGTAAACAATCGACTTTTTATTTTAGAATTCAACTTTCAAATTAAATAAGATGAAATTAATTCAGATCCTATCCATACTACTAATTACAGCTTGTTCAGTATTTGCACAAGGTTCGTATCCATTTGAGAAACAAATTGTATTTCAACAATCTCAAAACGGTAAAGTTCAAGAATATCCTAAGGCTACCTTATTGGTAGGTCCTGCAGAATATTTGGGAGCAAGAGTAGTATCAGAAGAAGATGCAGGTTCTCAGTATATGTTATGTGATTTTGAAAATAACAAATACTTAATATTAATGCGTCAGTTTGGACAAAAGATAGCTGTAGAATCTCCAGTAGATCCAAAAACTTTAGATGTATTGGGCATTAAAGATGTTCCCGTAAAGGAGAATAAAAAATCTAAAGAAGAAATTCTTGGTTCTAAATGTAGAGCCTTTGAAGGAGAAAAAGACGGACAGAAAGTTGAGGTCTTTATTGGTAAAGTAGATTTCCCTGCAAAAGGATTAGAAAACCTTACTAAAATCTTAACTCAGAAAATTGGTGTTGAATTAGAAGATGGCGAAGTATTATTAGGAGTACGTTTTACAGATCCTAAAAATAACTCGAACATGATGATAAAAGCGGCAGAGGTTGTAAATAAAAAGTATAACTTATCTACTGTAGGTTACAATAAAATGAGTACTAGTGGCTTCGGTTTCTAAGAAAATAAGTATCAAAAAAAAGCGAGTCATTCTAGATAAAAGAATGACTCGCTTTTTTTATGTCTAAATGGAGTGATGATTAATCAAAAATTTGTTCCATTGTGATTCCTAAAGAATCTTCAATGTCATCAAGTTTAGTCATCTCTCTTTTACTTACAATACATAAAGAAGTACCTGATCTACCTGCTCTTGCTGTTCTACCACTTCTATGAGTAAAGTATTCCATTTTATCTGGAAGTTGATAGTGAACAACGTACGCAAGGTCAGCAATGTCAATACCTCTAGCTGCTAAATCTGTAGCTACTAAAATCTGTAATTTGTTACCTTTAAAAGCACGCATTACTTTATCTCTTTCTTTCTGAGATAAATCACCATGGATTGCTTCAGCCTTAAACTGTTTACCATGTAATTGCTTAGATACTTGTTGAGCTTCTGCTTTTGTTCTTGTAAAAACAACTCCTCTTGCATCTCCCTGGGATCTAATGAACCAGTTTAATGTTTCGATTTTTTGTTTTTGTTCAGCAAGAATATATTCAAACTTTATCTTTTTATTGATAACGTTAAATGGATTTACTTCGATACGGAACGCATCTTTATCCATATGTTTATTTACAATATCATTGATACCTGCAGGGAAAGTAGCAGAGAACAACCATGTCGCTTTTTTATTTGTTGTAAGACGAAGAATTTTAGACAGGTCTTCTTTAAATCCCATACTTAACATCTCATCAGCCTCATCCATTACTACGGTTTTAACTTCAGACAGATCAATAGCATTACGGTCAACTAAATCTAATAAACGCCCAGGAGTTGCAACAACAATATGTGTTGGTCTCTTTAGGTTATTGATTTGTTGATCGATAGAAGCTCCACCATAAACAGCCTCGCAGAATACTTTATGATAGTATTTTGTGAAACGGAATAATTGCTTCTGAATTTGCTGTCCTAACTCACGTGTAGGTGAAAGGATTAAAGCTTGAGGTTGAGAACTTTTAGGATTTACAGTCTGAAGAAGAGGAAGGCCAAAAGCGGCTGTTTTTCCTGTACCTGTTTGTGCTTGTCCGATAAAATCAGTTCCTTTTGTGATTAAAAATGGGATTGATTTTTCCTGAATAGCCGTAGGTTCTTCAATACCATTTTCTACTAATGCTTTTACTAAAGCATCTTGAATTCCTAATTCCTTGAATGTCATCTTTTTCTTTTTATTTCTTGACGAAACACAAAGGTAGGTTTATTTATTGGGAAAATAGAAAAAACGGCATTTCATATAGAATCTTTAAGAAAGAGTATAAAAAAAAGGACTGTGGGGAAGCAGTCCTTTTTTCATTTAATTACGGTAAACATTTACCCATTCTACATAAATTAATTTTGGATTGTCTTGAAACATCTCCTTTGGTAATTGAATATCTATGTAGGGTAGATCTTTAATTGAAGTTTTTAATTCAGAACCTTTGAATGTTGAAACATACTGAGGTTGTCTCGGATTTGAGGAATAAAATTGCTCAAATAAATGATCTTTGTCGGTATTAGAATAAGCTTTAAAACCTTCTAGCCTATCAAAAGGCATTCTTAATGTTATTTCTTCTGGCCATATATGTCCTTCGGGGCGTGTAATTGTACCTTTCCCAATATCTGAAATTTCAGTAAAAACGATGAGTTTTTCATGGTCTAATGTATCGCTAGTTTCAACTTTATGAAACCCCTTTACAGCCTCGTAACGCACATCAGTATTTACCTCATCAGAACTACTACAGCCTAAGCAGAAGAGTGTAGTAGCAATCAATAAAATACTTTTCATTCTGTTAATAAAATCGTGAAGTTTAAATTCCGTGTTTTAATTTATAAAATACCGAAGAATTAATTATATATTTTTAATATTATAACATAAAAAAAACGCTTTACAGTATAAATCCCCTTCAAAAAAGTTGGATTTATACTGTAAAGCGTAAAATATTTTTATAAACTACTTCTGTAATCTAATTAGTAACCTAGTTTAATAATATTCAGATTATTAGAATATTCACTTGCAATGGCCAGTTCGTTTGTTCTTTTTATATAAAGTAAACCACTTGGTCCATCTGTAGAAGATTGGATAACTCTTGCCTCTCTTTTTAAGCTACTATTAATTTTAATTATTACATTTTCTTTATGGTCTGCTCCCCAAGCAGTAATGTAATAACTCATAGATTCATTAAAAGTAATATCTTCTAAATAAGGAAATTCATCAACTGTTAATCGTAACTCAATTTCTTTATTTCTAAGGTTATAAGTATAAACCCCTCCACCACTTTCTTGAGAACTTAGAATTAAAATTTCTCTTAATTTTTTATCGTAATATAACCCAGTAGGGTTAACAATATCAGCAGTAAGAATTTCTTGTTTCTTAGATTTTATCGTGATTTTAAAAATCTTAGAAACAGATTTGTCAGATACAAATAAATGCGATCCATCACAAGCTATGCTATGTAAAGCATTGGCCCCGTCAATATTTTCTTCAAAGACTTTTTTAGATGTTTTTAATTGATAGCCAACCACTCTATTGGAATCTGCAACATATAGAATACCTCCATAAGTAGTTAATCCTCTAGGGTGTAATAAATCTTTTACGGCAAAAACAGCACCTCCTCGGCGACCTCTTTTTATGATACCATGGTTACCAGGAGAACTAATATAAAACAGTCCAGATTTCTCATCAAAGGCTACATCAGTAGGTTTTATAAGTTTTGCATTTGGATCGGCAGTAATTGTCTTTTTGTTTTTCTTCTTTTTGCCTTCTTCTTTTTGGGCAAAAACAGTACTCGTTAAAGTTAAACAGAAAAAGAAACTAAAAATTATCTTATACATACTAAAAATTTTGTCTGCAGTTTTATTCACATGCAAATATAGTATTTACTTTATACAACTATCTTTCAACAAGTAATAAAGTGTTAAATTATTATTTTATTCAATGTTGTTATGCATTAAAGAATACCCTTTTTAATGGCTTTAGTAGCTAATTGAATCAGGTTATTTACATTATTTTTCTTAATCATATTTTTTTTATGCTTGTTCACTGTTTCTATAGAAATAGCTAATTCTATGGCAATAGCCTTTGCATTTAAGCCATTCGAAATATGAATAAGGATTTCTAACTCTCTTTCCGATAAGTTAATTTCTGGTACTTGATCAGTAGGAGAATGAGTAAATTTCTTTATATCTATATGATGTACATCATTATTAATAATATTAAAAAAAGACAGTTTATATTCCTGTTTAGTAGATATATGCGATATATCAGTAATACTAGAATAGAATTTAGTAATCTGACCATTTTTGATTTCAAGAGGAATATTTTGTTGCATAAACTGATTGATCATTCCTTTAGAATTATTTATTCTGAAGGTAAAACTTGATCTATAATTACATTCTATATCTTTATAAAATAGAAAGATAAAGTAATTAAAAAGTTTATTGATTGAGTAAAGGTAGACGTCTTTATCTTCTTCTAATGTCAATACATCAAGACTTTTGATTAGAAACGATAAATCAGATTCTATGCTTGGAAACTCGAAGTTAATACCTCTATTTTTTAATACTAAAAAGGTGAATTTTTCAACATCAACTATAAAATCGACAGTAGGTCCAGGATAATTAAAGTAACTGCTCTTTTCAATTATAGTATTACTTTGATTATAAGATGCATTGGTATTGGAAATTATTTTTTTACCAATACCTTTATTTTCATAAATGTAAGTTAGGTTAGCTACAAAATCTGTAGCAATTAAATCTATCATAATAGTAGGGGAAGTAGGATGGAGTGTGCTAGTTAAATCATCTTTAATTTTACAGCTTTTTTTATAGTATTCATAATATTAGATGTGCCAGTTCTTGTAATAATATTTTTTTTATGCGTAGTAACAGTATGTATACTAACATTAATTTTGTCGGCTATTTGCTGGTTTGATAAACCATTACTAACTAAAAATAGAATCTCAATTTCTCTCTCAGACAATTGAGTAGTTTTAATATTTTGTTCTAACTCTTCTAGAGAAAGGATAGTAGAATAGGAAAATTTATGTATTGATGTAATAATACTAATACCATCTTTTTCAATATTCTGAAAATTATCTTTAATAATAGATACAGAAGCTGAGCAAATTGCAATTTTATTACCTGCAGTTAACTGATCTATAGAAACTTCACAAACACATTCAGCAACAGAATTATCTTTTCTAATTAAGGGGAAGTGAAAAAATACATTATAATCGATATATGTATTAATATGTAGCGCTATAAATGAGTTATAGATACTAATATAATTTTTAATATTCTTATTGAAGAAATTACTGTCAGTAAAATGAAAACTCGAATTATTTAGAATCTCATTTTTGATATATCCTGTTTCGCTCTCAAGATTATCTGAAATACTTGAAATTGTTAAGTTTAAACAGTCGTATGTAAAGTGGAAGCTATTTCCAAGACTTAGGTAAGTGTCAAACCTAGTGTTGTTGTTCATTAAGTGAGTAGTAATAAAGTTTTAAATCTGCAGTAAAAGTGGTAAGCAATTTAATGTATAATTCTAATATTAAAATAAAAAGCAGTAAAGAATCGTAATCCTTTACTGCTTTTTTATATTTAATGAGTGTTATGTGTTACGCTAGTGCTGCAATGTATAAATTAACAGCAGATAGTAAACCAATAACCCACATAACTTTCGAGATTCTTTTTACCTGACCGCTGCATAATGCAATAATTAAGTACGAAAGGAAACCGAATGTTAATCCATTACTGATACTGTAAGTTAATGGCATTAAGATAATAGTTAAGAAAGCAGGAGCTCCTTCTACTAAATCACTAAATTCAATATCTTTTATATTTTTAAACATATAAATACCCACCATAACTAATGCAGGGGCAGTAGCAAATGCAGGAACAATAGTTACTAAAGGGGCAAATAATAGGGCTATTGCAAATAAAGCAGCAGTAACTACAGAAGCTAAACCTGTTCTAGCGCCTTGTGCAATTCCAGAGGCAGATTCGATATATGTTGTAGTTGTAGATGTTCCTAGAACAGAACCAATTACAGTTGCTAATGAGTCGGCTTCTAATATTCTTCCAATTTTAGGAATATTACCCTTTTTATCTACCATTTTAGCTTCATAAGAACAAGCTACAATTGTACCTACAGAATCAAATAAATCAACAAACATAAAAGAGAATATTGGAGCAATAAATGCTAAATCCAATGCACTCATTATATCTAGTTTAAAAGCAATAGGTGCCATAGATGGAGGTAAAGAAACAATTTCTGAAGGTAATGCTACTTCACCCATAGCCATACCTACAATTGTCATTACAATAATTCCAATTAGAATTCCACCTCTAACTTTCATTACTTCTAAAACAACTATAAATATAAGACCTAGTAATGCTATAATTGTAGGTGTACCTAAATGTCCTAAACCAACTAATGTAGCTGGGTTAGAAACTACTAGACCCATATTTTTAAAACCAATAAAAGTAATAAAAAGCCCAATACCAGCTGATGTTGCTAAACGTAACGATAGAGGGATTGCATTTACAATTTTCTCTCTAACACCTAAAACAGTAAGTAGTATAAAAGTAATACCAGATATAAATACAATACCTAAAGCTGTTTCCCAAGGTAAACCTCTACCAAGTACTAAAGCATAAGTAAAGAATGCGTTTAATCCCATTCCTGGAGCCATTGCAAAAGGTACTCTCGCCCAAAGAGCAGCCAATAAAGTACCAATAAGAGCTGCAACACATGTTACAGTAAATAAGGCTCCTTTATCCATACCTGCTTCACCTAAAATACTAGGGTTAACAAATATAATGTAGGCCATTGTAAGGAAAGTTGTTACCCCTCCAATTACTTCTTGACGTTTGGTAGAACCGTGCTTTTTAATATTAAAAAAGCGCTCTAAAAATCCATTTTCTGCCTGTGAATTATTCATTTCAGGTTTGTTGTAGTATTAGTAAATTAATTGAATTGGTTGCAGAGAAATTACCATGTTAAACGAACTGCAGCTTGAGGAGCAGTTACAGATAATTCGCTGTTATAATGCATATATAAATCTAAACCTACTTCAAGTTTTGTAAACTCGTCAGGCATAAAGTGTTGTCCTAAGTTGTAAAGAACTCTAGGTTGAGCAAGGAAATCTGTACCCCACATATAGTTGTTGTTTTCTGTATCAACACCATTTGGAATAAAATCGAAGAAACCTTGTAAACGAATTCCTAATTTTCTTGATAATGGGATGTCGTAAACACCTGTTATTTGTGCTAAGTTAGATTGCTGACCAGCAAAAATTGCAGATTTATAATACACCATCAATTTTAAGAATGTATCGTAATTAGCTGTTTTAAAAGTGACTCCTAAACCGCCTAAAAGTGCATAGTAACCAGAGTAAGATACATTTAACTGACCTTCTGCCGAGAAATCTTTAAAGATCCAGAAACCACAATCTTTCCCCGTAATTTTATTTAATGATAACCAAGGAGACCATTCTGTATATAAACGAATAGGCCCTTCCGTACCTTCAACTGGGGCACCTGTAGCAGGATCGAATATAGGAGCTCCGTTTTGATCAAATTGTAAATCTGGAATCATGTTGTCTGCAGCCATAAAATTAATGAAAGCATAGTTACCACCGTAACTCCATTCAGAAACGTGGTCTAAAGTTAGTAGCCACATATTTCCATTATCAGTATTGTTACCAAACTGAAAATCTTTATTACCACTTCCGTAAGCAATTTGACCAAAAGTAGAATTGTAGTTCTGAGCAATAGATTCTGTTAATGTCAGAAATAGTACAGAAACGAATAAGGTAAGTAGTGATAAATTTTTCATGATTTTTTAAATCAGATTTGAATAAATAAGAGAATTGGAAAAGAAAAAAGGAATATTTTCTGCTCTTGTATGAACAGGAAATATTCCTTTTTTTAGAATTAAAAATGTATAGATATGCTTTGGTACAGTAGTAATTAAATACAACCTATTCCCATCGCCTTTATCTCGAGAGGCATCTATTAAACTACCTAAAAAACTAGCAAACATTAATGCTATTATACTTGCTCCATTATTTTGATAAGGTAAACTTTTAGAACAATATAAAATGTTCTTGTTACGTTTAATATTTGTTGATTTGTAAAAAGGAACTGAAAATAAAGAGAATAAAATATCAACTCTTTTTTTACACGACTTTAACCTACTTGAGGTTGGAGTAATAAGCTTTATGTCCTTTTTTTGAAGCAAGTTTGTTTTGTAGTTTCGATAGAAGTTGTGCAAATGTATTGTATAGTTTTTTAATTTTATAACATTTAGTTAATTAATGTAATATTTAATGGTAAAGTAGGATTTTTTTACCACTGTTTATTTATTAGTTTTTACTAAATTGAACTCAAGATGAAAATGCTTATCTTATATATATCTTAAAATTTCGTTATTTAAATAATCAGATGAAGTCTACTATCACAGTTATATTGTTAACCCTATTTTTATGTGTAAATAATAGTATTGCTACTACAGAAAAAGACAAGTTAATACCCGTAAGTAAAGATAATAAATGGGGATATTGTAATACGTCCAATAATCTAGTAATCAATTACTTATTTGATGATGTGAACCCGTTTAGCGACAGTGGTTTAGCTATTGTTACTCTAAAACAGAAAAAAGGTGTAATTGATTTAAATGGGGAATGGGTAATTAAACCTAAATATTTAGAAATAAAGCAAACTTTAGTAGATAAAGAATTCATTGTCTATAACACTAAGAACAAAGCCGGAATAATTAGTGGTAATGAAGATAAACTATTACCCTTGAAATATGATAGTATCCGAGTTTTTGATCAGTTTGATACATATTTAGTATATCAAAATAATAGTTGTGGATTGTATAGTGTTAAAGAAGGAAAATGGAAGATAGATCCAGTTTATAAATCTTTAGTTTTTGATGTAAATAACTTTCTTTTAATAGAAAACGAACAAGGTGTAGGTATTTTAGATCCTGTATCATACAGTATGATTACAGAACCAAAAGTTTCTCATTCAAAAAGTAGAGGAATAGCAACTACAGAATTGATCACTTTTGATAAATGGGATGATATCTCTGCTATTAAAACAGTAAACGGTTATAACCTAATTAATAAAAAAGGACAGTTACTAACTCAGCCTTCAGAAAGTCAGATTAGAGAAATTGATACTGAATATTATCAGTCTCAAGGATTTAATTTAGCAGATAATGCACTTTATATCTCTAAGAATATAATTTATTCTTTAGAAGATGATGGTACTATTGTAACATCAGAATTAGAAGATCATAAAGTGGAAGCTCACCCAAGTTTAGAAATTAAGAAAGTAGCTGCAGGTAGTTATGTGCTCTATAATGATGATGAAGAAATACCTCTAAGTTATGACAGCTTAGTTTACTTTAATCACAGAGTTTTACAAGGCATATCTTTTGATTCTGAAACAGGGGAAACAAAACACACATTAATATCTTTAGATGAAGATAATTTAGGCGAGATTCTAGTAAACGATTATGAATCTTTGAGAAGCTATTCTCCAGTATTAGAAGATGACAAACCTGTAGAATGGATTATCGTAATGGATGACCAAAATAAGCAAGGTGTTTATGATATAGATTTAAATGAGTTTGTTGTAGATATTAAATACGATCAACTTTATACCCCTTATGTAGAAGATTACGGTCTTTTAATTGTCGGTAACAGAGGAGATAAGTATGCTTTTTACGATATTAATAAGCGTAGTCTTGTTACAGATATGAGATACGAATCTACGGTGGGGCATGAAATTGAACTTACACATGAGATACTTTTATTGGAACGCAAAGTGAAAGACGGCCCAGCAAGACAAGTAACGGATCTTTACTCATTAAAAGATGATAAACTTACAGGAAAGTCTATAAATGGACATTCTATTTCTATGCGACACCAAAAAGGAACGGTACATTATAGTAACAACCGTAAAGGGTGGGAACAAAATATAGACTATCAATTTTCTGAATTTGCACCAGAGCATTACGCCTTTATGTTCTTACAAGATAAAGGAGATGGGAAAATTGGAATTGGCTTTTTAGATAAAGATTTTAATACGGTTTTTCCTTCAAAATATGCAACAGTAGAATTTGTAGAAGAAGGTAATCCGTATTTAAAAGTAACTGATTTTGAATTTAATGAAGGCATAGTAAAAACAGACGGAAGTGTTGTTGTACCATTAGGTAAATATGTTAGCGTAGGAGCTATGAAAGACGGTATGGCACCTGTTGTAGATCAAAACGGAAGATCGTTTTATATCAATGAAAAAGGAGAGGAGTATTCTGTAAATGATTGATATGTAGTTGTTTATAATTGATTTTGATTGGTTAATATCGTATATTATAGATAATAGTTAATTCCAATAACTAATTTGTTGAGTAAAACTTGACAGATTTTTTATCTATACAAATTTATCCAAGCTAAAGTTTTTCAAGTCAATCATTTGATGAAAAACTATTATTAACCAAATCAAAAACAACTATGAATGCTGCAAATGACCAAAATGAGTTCAAGAAACTCTTTGATTCCTATCGAAAATCAAAAAGTAAAGAAGTAAAAAGTATCTCATTTTTAGATTACTTAGAAGAGGTTCAAAAATCTTCAGAATTATCAGATTTAGCCCATAAGCGGATGTATAAATCAATTACATCAAATGGCTTTTCTAATCTAGATACAGAAAAAGATGTTCGTTTAAGAAGAATTTTTGGACCTCATACAAAACTTAAAAGTTATAATTTTTTTAAAGATGAATTTTTTGGAATTGAAAGGGTACTACAAAAGTTAGTGCGGTACTTTCATTCTGCAGCTTTAAAAGGAGAGGAAAGCAGACAAGTCCTATTTTTAGTAGGTCCTGTTGGTGCTGGTAAATCATCATTAATAGAAAAATTAAAAAGTGGATTAGAAGAATCAGCACCTTTTTACTTTTTAGAGGGTTCTCCCATGAATACTAATCCTTTATTGGCAATACCAAAAGAGTTACGTCCAGAAATGGAAAGTAGATTAGGTGTGGAAATTGAAGGAGAGTTAGACCCTGTAACGCAATATATTCTTGACAACGAATACAATGGCGACTTTACAAAGTTTAAAGTTATAAAAAGGGAATTTAGTATTCGGAAAAGACATGGTATTGGAATGGTACCTCCTGTAGATCCAAATAACCAAGATACATCTGTATTAATTGGGTCCGAAGATATTTCTAAATTAGACAGGTACAGTGAAGACGACCCAAGGGTTCTGACACTTAATGGAGCTTTTAATGTAGGCAACCGTGGATTAGTGGAGTTTATTGAGGTGTTTAAAAACGAGATTGAATACCTACATGTAATGCTTACGGCTACACAAGAAAAAAGAATTCCTGCACCGGGTAAACACGGCATGATCTATTTTGATGGTGTAATTTTAGCACACTCTAATGAAGCGGAATGGAATAGGTTTAAGGCAGATCATACTAATGAAGCAATATTAGACCGTATTGTGAAAGTTGAAGTCCCTTATGTTTTAGAAATATCAGAAGAGATTAAGATTTACAAGAAAATTATAAATAAGTCAGATTTTAATGCACATATAGCTCCACATTCTCTAGAGATAGCTTCTATGTTTGCTATTCTTACCCGATTAAAACCTACCAATAAATGTGATTTACTCACAAAACTTAAATTGTATAATGGTGACGAAGTAACTGAAAATGGTCAATCGAAGCGTATAAATGTTCTTGAGTTAAAAGATGAACACGAAGATGAGGGAATGAGCGGTATTTCTACTCGTTTTATCATGAAATCATTAGATAACGCTTTATCAGATACTGAAACCAATACAATACACCCAATAGCTGTTTTAGATGCTTTACAAACTAAGTTAAAAGAAGAGCCAATGGCAGGGGATGTGAAGGATAGTTACATGCACATCTTAAAGGATATTTTATACAAAGAATATCTGAAAATGTTAGAAGGAGATATTACAAAAGCATTTGTACATGCTTATGATGAACAAGCAGAGTCGTTATTCCAAAATTACTTAGACCATGTAGAGGCCTATGTATTAAAGCGTAAAGTAACTAGTCAGAATAACGAAGAACTTGATCCAGATGTGAAATTTTTAGATTCTATAGAACAACAAATCGGTATAACCGGAACAGCTGCAGATGGTTTTAGACAAGATGTAATGAGTTATGTTACTCACATTTTACGTCGTAATGGAGAATTACATTATTCTAGCTACGAACCATTAAAAGAAGCAATAGAGAAGAAGCTTATGGCTTCTGTAAAAGATATTACAAGAATAATTTTAAAAGCTAAAACAAGAGACGATAGCCAGAAATCGAAATATAATGAAATGGTAAATCAAATGATAAGTATGGGCTACAACGAAGAAAGTGTAGAAGCAGTACTATCGTTTGCATCAAATAATTTGTGGAAAGATTAATCTCTAACCTCTGCTACTTCTATTTAGTAGTAGAGGTATTTCATATCATTATTTAAAATTAAAAATCTCATTATGGCTATTTTTAAAGAGTTTAGTAAACAGAAAAGAGATCGTTCTGTTGCAGATAGGCAGCGTCACAAAGATTTAGTAAAAGATAAAATAAAGAAAGGCATTGCTGATGTAATTGCAAACGAATCGATTATTGGACAGAACAAAGACAAGAAGATTAAAGTACCCATTCAAGGTATTAAGGAGTATCGGTTTGTGTATGGCTCAAATAAAAGTAAAGGTGCAGCACAAGGAACAGGACAGGAGCAAAAAGGACAAGTTATTCAAGATCAGAATGCTCCTGCTCAGAAGGGACAAGGTAAAGGGGAAGCAGGACAAGACCCTGGAGAAGATATTTATGAAACAGAAATAACTTTAGAAGAAGCTATTGGCTTAATGTTCGAAGATTTAGAACTTCCTGATATGGATAAGAAGAAGTATTTTCAGACCGATACTGAGGTATTTCGAAAATTGGTGGGGTATCAGAAAAAAGGCATTCGTGCTCGTTTATCAAAAAGAAAAACAATGATGAACAGAATTAAGCGAATGAAAGCAAAAGGGGTTGATAGCATCACGTTAAAAGAAGAGGAAGAACTATTTCCGTTTCATAACGATGACCTAGTTTACAGAAGGCTTCAGGTAGATACAGAGGAACATTCTAATGCAGTTGTAATGTGTTTAATGGATACTTCTGGCTCTATGGATCAAACAAAAAAATACCTTGCAAGAAGTTTCTATTTTATGCTATATACCTTTTTACAAACGAGGTATGAAAATACTGAAATTGTTTTTATTGCCCATCATACAACAGCAAAAGAGGTGACCGAAGATGAATTCTTTCATAAAGGAGAATCAGGAGGTACAATTATATCTTCAGCATATCAAAAGGCATTAGAAATTATAGAAGAAAGGTACAATCCTGTACTATGGAATATTTATGCATTTCATTGTTCTGATGGAGATAACTTTTCATCTGATAATAAAAAAGCAATAGAGTGTGCAACCAAACTTAGCGAGGTTTGTAATCTATTTGGCTACGGTGAAATAAAACCAGATATGGGATATTCTTGGTCTACAATGTTAGATGAGTACAAGAAAATTGAAGAAGATAATTTTGTTTGTTTAAGAATGAGGTCTAAAGATGCTGTATGGCCTGCTTTAAAGAAGTTTTTAAATAAAGACAAGACAAATTCTTTAATGGATTAAAAAACTTGAAGAACCAAAAAAAATACAATTATGGACTGGACATTAGATGATTTAGCCCGTTGGAACGATAAGATAGAAAGAGTTGCGCAAGATTGTGGTTTAGATTACTACCCACAGGAATTCGAAGTTTGTGATTATCATGATATGATTGGTTACCAATCGTATGTTGGAATGCCTTCAAGGTATCCTCATTGGAGTTTTGGGAAGTCTTTCGAGAAACAAAATACTATGTATAAGTTAGGTATGTCTGGCTTAGCATACGAAATGGTTATTAACTCAAACCCATGCTTGGCTTACCTTATGATTGATAATCCATTATCTATGCAAATATTGGTAATGGCTCACGTTTATGGACACAATGATTTTTTTAAGAACAATATAAATTTCTCACATACAAGAGCAGAGTTAGCATTAGAATCATTTAAGTTAAATGCAGACAGAATTAGATCATATATAGAAACTCCTAATATTGGTTATGAAGGAGTAGAAAGAATTCTTGATGCAGCACATGCAATTAGTTTTCATGTTGATAGAAATCAACGTATAGTAAGGTTGTCTGAAGATGAACAAAAACTAAGACACTTTGGGCAGTTAAATAGAGAAAGAGCTACTTGGGACGATTTGAAAATTGAAGTTGATAAAGAAGAAGAGTTTATTCCAACTCTATCAGAAGACCTATTATTATTTCTAATTGAACATAGCCGTTTTTTAGAAGATTGGGAAAAAGATATATTGAGAATTGTACGTGATGAAACTTTGTACTTTCTGCCCCAAATGGAAACAAAAATTATGAACGAAGGGTGGGCAAGTTTTTGGCATTATACTATTCTGCATAAACTTAATCTACCACCAGCAATGCACGTAGATTTTATCCGGTCACATAATCAAGTAATTCGCCCTCATTTAGGTGGTTTGAATCCTTATCATATAGGCTTTACGCTAATGACACATTTGGCAGGGAAAAAAGATATGTTTGAATACGAAATCAATAATCAAATTTTTGATACGAGAACAATTGATAGAGATGCGTCTTTTTTGAGGAGATTTCTTACACAAGAATTAATGGAAGAACTTGGTTTATTTGAGTACGATCAAAATAATGGGCAGGTTAAAGTTTCAAACGTATCAAATGATTTTAAAGGTTGGAAAGAAGTCAGAGATACATTAATTGCTCAAACTGGTACGGGAAGTATTCCAATTATTAAAGTGAAGGGAATTGCACCTTTATCAAATACATTACAATTACAACACGAATTTGATGGGAGAGAATTAGAGCTTGGGTATGTCAATAAAACATTAGCTTATATATCTACTTTATGGTCGAATTTTCCTGTTGTTTTAGAGACAAATGTAGAGGGGAAAGGAGTGAGTTGTGAATTTAAAAATGGAGAGTTTTCTGTTTCTCAAAATGAAATAGAAGACGAATAATATTTATTTGTGTAAACAAGTATAACGAGTAATGATTTTTTTTTATGAATGTTATTATTTTTTACACCTTAATTGATGTAGTTATATTATCAATAGATGCTCGTGTACTGTATTATTAAATAAAGTATAACCTTGTAAATCGCTGTTATTTAGTGTTTTATGAGGTTTTTTTTGATGTTATTTTTTGGTTTGATATCAATCAATGTCAAAAGTGATCTTTGTCACTTAAAAGCTGTGATTATGCTTACTATTACAGAGGGGTAACAATTATATTTTTGCCTTAAATCAACTAATATTTAAATATGGGAAAATCGATACTACGTTACATAATTCCACCACCTGAGTGGAGGTTTGCGGCTATCATTTCCATAGGTATGTTAGCTGGAGTAGCTACTTACACACTTTATGTGTCTAATGCGTTTTCGTATTTATCAGATGATCCGAAAGCATGTGTAAACTGTCACCTAATGGCTCCGGAATATGCAACATGGCAACATAGTTCGCATAGAGATAATGCTTCTTGTAATGATTGTCATGTACCACAAGACAATATTTTTAACAAGTATTTCTTTAAAGCGAAAGATGGATTATACCATGCGAGTATGTTCACATTAAGAATGGAACCTCAGGTAATTCAAATTAAAGAAGCAAGTAGCGACGTTGTACAGGCCAATTGTGAAAGATGTCACAATAATCTAAATGAAAATATTGGATTATTAGATAGCAACACTAAAATGGCAATACACGGAGAGGGTCGATTATGTTGGGATTGCCATAGAGAAGTACCTCACGGCAGAGTCAAAAGTCAATCTTCTACTCCAAATGCTCGGGTACCTGTGAAAGGAAGTCCAACGCCTGCTTGGCTAAAATCGATTATGAGTAAATAATCAACAGGCAACAGGATATAATAATAATAGATACTAATTAGGATACAAACAACCCTATATACAATGTCACTTAAGAAAATTATTAATGATAAACCAGCGGTAGGTTGGCTAATATTCGCCCTTAGTATGGCTGTAGTATTTGGCCTAGGTTTATTAGCGTCTTCAATTACTGAAAGAAGATTAGAAGGTGAGTATTTAAATGCTCAGAAAAGACCTATAGCGAAGTTAGAACCAAGAAATGAAGTTTGGGGAGAAAATTACCCAAGAGAATTTGAGTCTTATTACGAAACTAAAGATACTACTTTTAGAAGTAAGCACGGCGGTGGAGCTATGATTGATATGTTAGAAGAAGATCCTAGATTGGTTATTCTTTGGGCAGGTTATGGTTTTTCTAAAGATTACAACCAAGGTAGAGGACACGCTTATGCGATAGATGATATCCAAAATTCTTTAAGAACAGGTGGTCCTTTAAACGAAAATGAAGGTCCTATGCCAGCAACTTGTTGGACATGTAAATCTCCAGACGTTCCAAGGTTAATGAACGAGTTAGGAGTAGAAGAATTTTATAAAGGAAAATGGGCGCGTCATGGTGCAGAAATTGTAAACCCAATTGGGTGTGCAGATTGTCACGATGAGAAATCTATGGACTTAAAAATTACTCGTCCAGCATTAATTGAAGCTTTTGAAGCACAAGGGAAAGATATTTCTAAAGCATCTCACCAAGAAATGAGATCATTAGTATGTGCACAATGTCACGTTGAATATTATTTTGATAAGAAGTTACCTGGTAAAGAAGGAACTCCTTACTTAAAATTCCCTTGGAGAGACGGTATGACTGTTGATGACATGGAGAAATACTATGACGAAATCGACTTCAGTGATTGGACGCATAAATTATCTCGTGCACCAATGTTAAAAACTCAACACCCAGACTACGAATTATTCACAGAAGGTATTCACGGTCAAAGAGGTGTTTCTTGTGCAGATTGTCATATGCCTTACAAATCAGAAGGTGGACAAAAATTCACAGATCATAAATTACAATCTCCTCTTAACAACGTTGCAAATTCTTGCCAAGTTTGTCATAGAGAATCAGAAGGTAGCTTAATCAAGAGCGTTTACGAACGTCAAGATAAGATTATCGAAACAAGAAATGAGCTAGAAAAAATGTTAGTAAGAGCACACATCGAAGCAAAAACTGCTTGGGATAATGGTGCTACTGAAAAACAAATGGAACCAATCTTAAAAGCTATCCGTCACGCACAATGGAGATGGGACTTTACAGCTGCATCTCATGGTGGTTCTTTCCACGCTCCTGTAGAAATGGGTAGAATTGTAGCTACTGGTATGGATAGAGTGTTAGATGCTCGTGTAAGATTAGCGCGTCTTCTTTCTAAATTAGGTGTTGGCGATGTTGCTTACCCTAATATCCAAACTAAAGCACTTGCTCAAAAGTACATTGGAATGGATTTGAAGAAGTTAGAAGCTGAAAAAGAAAAATTCAAGGAAGAATTACTTCCAAAATGGATTGAGGAAGCTCAAAAACGTGAGGCGACTTACGATGAGAAATTCTACCAATCTAAATAAGATAGTTTAAAGAGCTCATCTTATACACAAAGACCGTTGATTTTAATAATCAACGGTCTTTGTAATTTATAAACATTGCATTTGCATTTATTTGATACAAACGCATTTCGTATTGCTACAATAAAGAATTTTCCATCAGTCTGTAAAAAGATTGAAAACATATTAATTTACTAGAGAAATGACAAGACCAACACACGAACAACGCACTCCTCTATGGCAATTTCCATGGGGTTATGCCGAATCTTTTATTTTTGGTATCGGGTTGTTTTTAACCGGCTGTATTCTTCAATATACTATTGGTAGTGTTAAAGCAGTACACTACCCACTAAACATGTATTTTATGCTAACCTTTTGGTTTGGGTTAGGCTTTGTACATTATTTTGCAAAAAAGACTTCTGTAGTTAAATGGTTGCGTTCTGTACCATTAGCTGTTGCTTCATCTGTACTTGTATTAGTTTTGGTTGTGGTGATGGGAACTATCCCTCAAGCATCTTACGACCCTACTATTGAATTGGATCCATTGGGTTTTTCTAATATGACAGAAAGCTGGCCTTTCGCATTTGTCATGTTTTTGATGTTAACCAACCTAGGTTTAGCAACATGGAATAGGATCCTTCCTTTTAAGTTGAAAAACTTAGGTTTCATTTTTAATCATTTAGGTTTATGGGTAACAGTTGTTGCTGCCGGTTTAGGTAGCGGAGACCTTCAACGTTTATCAATGGATTTATACGAAGGAAAAACAGAATGGAAAGCTTACGATAAAGACTTAAATGATGTTGAGCTACCACTTGCTATCAAGCTTAATAAATTTTCAATTACAGAATTCCCTCCTAAAATAGCTTTTGCTAACCGAGAAACTGGTAAAGTAATGAGCAAAGGAGAGAATGCTTTTGTAATGATTGATCCGGATTTAAAAGCGTATTTATATAAAGACTGGAAAGTTGAAATTGTAAAATACCTTTATGAGTCTGCCCCTGTAAATGGTGTATACCAACAATTTAATGACGATGGAGCTGCTCCTGCTGCTTTAATTAAATTGACAAATCAGAACACAGGAAAAACCGTTGAAGGATGGATTTGTGCAGGTTCGTTTCGTTTTGATGGAGCTACTTTACAAGTAGACGATGAATATGAAATTGGTATTCTACCTCCAGAAGCCAAGAAATTTAGTTCTAATGTTACTTTATACACTAAAGATGGAGAACAAAAAACTACAGACTTAGAGGTAAATTACCCTATTGAAGTAGGGGGGTGGAAAGTATATCAATTAAGTTATGATGAACGCTTTGGACGTTGGTCTAAACTAAGTGTAGTTGAATTGGTGAGAGACCCATGGTTACCAGTTGTATATATTGGTATCTTTATGATGATGATAGGTGCTGCTTACATCATTTGGACTGGCCAAAAACAATCATAGTTTAAGTAGTTACTTTCAGAAAAAATATTCGTGTTATGACACATTTTGATACTTGGGTTACATTCCCATATTTTTCAGTTGGAGCAATTATCTTATGGTGTATTGCTGGTTTCTTGTTATTTAAAAGTGAAAAAAAATCATCTAAAGAAACAACCGCCTTACTTGTTGCTCTTGGAGGAGTAATAACGATAGGTGCATTTATAACAATATTGTGGATTTCTTTAGAACGACCTCCTTTAAGAACTTTAGGTGAAACTAGATTATGGTATGGTTTCTTTTTATCTGCAGTAGGACTTATTGCTTATTTAAGGTGGCGATATAAATGGTTTGTAGGCTATAGTTTAGCTATGGCTTCTCTGTTTTTATTAATTACTTTATCAAATCCTGATACGTACAATAAGGCATTAATGCCTGCATTACAAAGCCCTTGGTTTGTCCCTCACGTGGTTGTTTATATTTTTGCATATGCTTTGTTAGCAGCCTCTTCTTTGGTAGCGTTTCATGGTTTGTATCAGCATAGTAAAAATCAACTAGTACAAGAAACATTAGATATGGCTAATAACCTGGCTTATATAGGGTTAGGTTTCTTGACTTTCGGTTTATTATTTGGTGCTTTATGGGCAAAAGAAGCTTGGGGGCATTATTGGACATGGGATCCAAAAGAAACTTGGGCATTCTTAACTTGGTTAAGTTATTTAACGTATGTTCATTTAAGATATAGACATCCTGATGCAGTCAAAAAACCATTATGGGCATTGGCTTTATCATTTGGAATTTTATTGATCTGTTGGTTTGGAGTAAATTACTTACCATCGGCACAGCAAAGTGTTCATACCTACACACAATAGAAAAATATTTAAGTTAAACAATGATGTTTGACCTCAAAAAGCCATGAAAATCTATTTTCATGGCTTTTTTGTGATTAAATACTGAGAAATTTGCATTTTATCTCCAAATTAAGACGCTTAAAAGAATAAAAATATGTTCTTTTGCAGTTGGATTTTTGTTATTAATACGTTTTGGGAATATTTAGAAATATGGCGCGAAAAGACTCCGGTGAGAAGAAGCCGCGTTTAGATAAAGGGAGCATGCAAAAACTGAAAGGTATCTTTCGTTTCATGGCTCCATACAAGGGAAGTTTTACGCTGGGTTTAATCAGTTTATTCTTTTCTAGTACAGTGTTGTTAGCTTTTCCTTATTTAACAGGTAGCTTAATAGATACAGCACAAGGACAAAGTAAAATTCCATGGTTATCTGACTTAACTCACGTTGGGTTGGCATTAATGGGAGTGCTTTTAGTCCAAAGTATTTTTTCTTTTGCAAGAGTTTACTTCTTTGCAGTAGTGAATGAAAATGCAATGGCAGATTTACGTCGTGAACTTTATAGAAAGTTTATGTCGTTACCAATGTCATTTTATGATAAAAATAGATCTGGTGAATTATTTAGTAGAATTACAGCAGATGTTGCTGTACTTCAGGATACATTCTCTACTACATTAGCAGAATTAATTCGTCAGGTAGCTACATTAGTTTTGGGCGTTGCTATTTTATTTGCAACAAACCCTAAGTTAACTTTATTCATGATCGTAACTTTCCCATTATTAATTGTTGTTGCAATTGTATTTGGTAAGTTTATCAGAAAGTTATCGAAAGGGACTCAAGATGCTTTAGCAAAAGCAAATATTGTAGTAGAAGAAACATTGCAATCTATTGGTACTGTTAAAACATTTGCCAATGAAGATTATGAAGTAAAGCGTTACTCTTCATCTTTAGACAAGGTGGTTGGAATAGCTTTAAAATCTGCAACTTTTAAAGGAGCATTTATATCATTTATCATCTTTGTTTTATTTGGTGGTATTGTTGGTGTATTATGGTACGGTAGTTACTTAGTATCACAAGGTTCTATAAGTGTAGGAGATCTTACTTCTTTTGTACTTTATACAATGTTTATTGGTGGTTCTATTGGTGGTCTAGGCGACATTTATGGTGCTATCCAAAAAGCAGTAGGAGCTACAGAAAGAGTACAAGAAATTCTTGAAGCAGAAACAGAACATGAAATTAATAAAGAAGAAATTCCTCGTTTAGATGGAAATATTACTTTAAAAGATGTTCGTTTTGCTTATCCAACTCGTAGCGAACTTGAAGTATTAAAAGGTGTAAACCTTGAAATAAAGAAGGGGGAAAAAGTAGCATTAGTAGGTAAGTCAGGTGGTGGTAAATCTACTATAGCCCATTTATTACAACGTTTCTACGATATTAATAGCGGAGATATTATTATTGATGGAAAATCATCTAAAGACTTTAACCTAATTGGTTATAGAAAGCATGTAGGTGTTGTTCCTCAAGAGGTATTACTATTTGGAGGTACAATTGCAGAGAATATTGCTTATGGTAAACCAGAAGCGTCTCAGCAAGAAATTATAGAGGCAGCTAAAAAAGCAAATGCTTTAGAATTTATAGAAAGCTTCCCAGAAAGGTTTGAAACGCTTGTTGGAGAAAGAGGAGTTAAATTGTCTGGTGGACAACGTCAGAGAATTGCTATTGCAAGAGCTATTTTAAAAGACCCTGCAATATTAATTCTAGACGAAGCAACTTCTGCTTTAGATATTGAATCAGAAAAACAAGTTCAAGAAGCCTTAGAAACGCTAATGGAAGGCAGAACGAGTTTAATAATCGCACATAGATTATCTACAATTCGTAACGCAGATAAAATTGCTGTATTAGAAGAAGGTACTGTGAAGGAAATTGGTAAACACGATGACTTAATCGCTGATTCTGATGGTTCTTATGCAAAACTTATTCAGTTGCAAGAGTTTTAGAATAGACTAAAAATCCCTTTTAAAAGGATTGAAAAATATAAAGGTTAGATATAGGACTTTCAGTTTTATATCTAACCTTTCTTTTTACTTGATATATACCCTTAATTACTATATGTTTGTTATACCAAACGAACAGAGATAGAGTAGCACATTAATTGTGATGCAAAAAATATTACTGTCAACAGCCAAAAAAATA
Source organism: Flammeovirga pectinis (assembly GCF_003970675.1). Lineage (GTDB taxonomy): Bacteria > Bacteroidota > Bacteroidia > Cytophagales > Flammeovirgaceae > Flammeovirga > Flammeovirga pectinis. The sequence continues at coordinate 2,990,782 of NZ_CP034562.1, read as the reverse complement.
ATAACACTAAACACAAAACACAATGTTCCAAGATAATTTTGCACCCCCAAAAGGCTCATTTACATTTACAATGATAAAGCCTGGCGAAGAAAACCAAGATAATATTGGTGAAATTTTGACAATGATTCATGAAGCAGGTTTCCGTATTCAAGCCATGAAAATGATTCGATTACGTACAAAACAAGCTGAAATGTTTTACCGTCATTTAGCAGAACAACCTTTCTACCGTGATGTTGTAAATTACATGACTTCAGGGCCTGTAATTGCAGCAGTTTTAGAAAAAGACAATGCAGTAAAAGATTACCGTAAATTGATTGGTGCTACAGACCCAACAAAGGCAGAAGAAGGTACAATCCGTAAGCGTTTTGCTAAATCTACAGATAGAAATGTAGTTCACGGTTCAGACTCTGATGAAAATGCAGCAGAAGAAGCTTCTTTCTTTTTCTCATTTAGCGAGAGATATAACCAAGATGGTCACTGTTTCTTCGGATGGGGAAAATAAATCATATATTTAATTGAAAAAGGAAGTCTTGTATTGTAAAAATGCAAGACTTCTTTTAGTTTCAAGAAACGAAATATTTTACTTTTTTTGATATGCCACAACCAAAATTACAAGAAACATTATCCTATTGGTCAACTACTTTTAATGGATCAATCGAAAATAATTGTGTCTCATTTAATAATGATATTGCAAGTGGTTCTATTAAAGGTGAAGTTTTTTCAGATGATTTATATTTACTGAAATTTGATGTTTTTCTACATAATGATCTTTCAGATTTAGGTAAGAACTTAGTTAATGACAGTGAGTATGTTAACTTTCTTTTTGGACAGCAAGAGGTAAATGCATCAAAATATATAGCATTTGATTTAGAAAGAAGAATAGATCTTCGAGGGGTAGTAGTTTCTAATGATAAGAAGAGTTTAAATTGGTTTCAACCTGCCAAAGTACCCTTAAAGTTATTACTTCTAAAAGTAAGCGAAGAAAATTTTTTTAGGTTAGTAAATAAATCAGAGAGCCTAAAAAAGAGTATTGAAAAGGAAAAATCATTTACTCAATTCGATAGTCTAGACCCTGTAATGTTGGGTACATTATTAAGAATGTTTGAAATTGATGATCCCATTTATGGTAAAGAACTAATGGAGCATTGCGCTAATTATCTCATCACTTTAACAATGTCTAAGCTATCTGTAAATTCTATTGATAACGATGATTCGTCATTAAATATGAATGCCCTCTTTCATGCTAGACAACTGATAATAGATAAGAAAGGAGCAGATATACCGATTGAGTTTTTAGCCAAGGAATCTGGTATGAGCGTAAGTAGATTGAGGTTGTTGTTTAAGACTTTCTTTGAAGTACCTATTTATCAATTTCAGCAACAAATAAGGTTAGAGGAGTCTAAGAAATTACTTTTAAAAGGAGACAAAACACAAGCCATGATTGCTATGGACTTGGGTTTTTCAACGTCTAGTCATTTTACAGCTGTTTTTAAAAAGTATTATGGGTACACTCCTAAAGAATTTAAGAAAAACCAAAATGATTAATCATAAAAAATAGTCTTCCTATTTAAAATAAAAAGACTATCCTTTAGTATAAAAAGGTGCAATTAAATTGCCATTTCCATTACAACATGTGGAATGCCATCTTCCATAAATTCATCACCTTTTACTTCAAAACCTTCTTCAGCGTAAAATTTTGTTATATATGATTGAGCATGAAGGTAAACACGTGTTCCTTCTGGAGCAATTTCTTCAATTTCAGATAAACTAGCCTGTAATAAAGCATTGCCAATTCCTTCTCCTCTAAAATCTTTAGAAACAGCAAAACGACCTAGTTTATAACCTTCTTCTGTTGTGTAAAAACGACAAGTACCTGCTGGTCTTCCATCATCTAATACCAAAAGGTGGTGAGCTTTAGGTTCTAAATCATCAAATTCTAAAGATAGGTCAATTTCTTGTTCGTCAACAAATACTTCTTTACGAATCTGCATAACCGCTGGCCACCAATCAGATTCTATTCCTTGAAAAATAACGATTGATAATGTATCTGACATTTCTTGATTATTATAGGGTTTAATACCTGAAAAAGAGAAAACCGATCTGTAATTGAAATTACAAATCGGCTTCATTTTTTTCAACAATGCAAATATCGTTAAAAAAGTGGTGTTTTCATACGATTAGTCCTCAAGACCAAAAGCATCAATATATGCAAGAATTCCTCCTTCAAGGTTTTCTAGGTTTGTGTAACCTTTCATTCCTTCTAATGCAGCAATAGCATTTGCAGAACGTTTTCCACTGCGGCAGTGAATAATTACACGTTTGTCTTTACTGATTTTTGCTTCTGCTTCATCAATTACAGTCGCTAAAGGAAGTAATACTCCGCCAAGATTAGCTTCATCGTATTCATAGTCCTCACGCACATCAATTAATTGGAAGTCTGTGCCACTATCTTGTAAATCTTTTAATTCTTCTACAGTAATACTTTTCATAGTACGTTGAATTTAGTTTGTATTTTGTAATTTTATCAAACCTTTGGGTATAGAACAAATTATTGGCAATAAAAAACATTCAAACGTATGAAAATCGAATTAAATAGAGTAAACGAAGGGGTTCGTTTCGAAGCAACTTCAGAAGAAGGTAACACATTACACATTGATGCAGGTAAAGGTAAAATGGATGGCATGGGTTTAGGCTCTGCGTTTAGCCCTATGCAATTAGTATTAACAGGAGTTGCCGGTTGTGCTGTTTTCGACTTGATTCATATTTTAAAGAAACAACGTCAAGAAATTAAAGATGTGAAAATTACGGTTGAAGGAGATAGAAGAGATGCAGTTCCTTCTCCGTTTGAAACAGTAAATGTTCATTTTAAATTATTTGGTGATATCAACGAGGGTAAAGCAGAAAGAGCTGTTGCTTTAGCAGTAGATAAGTACTGTTCTGTTGCTGAAATGGTGAAATCTACAGCAAAGATTACACATTCTTTTGAGATAGTTAAATAGATATCTTTACCAACATTTTATAAAGTTGAAGTAAAGACGTTAAAGTTTTGAACTTTATTAATCTCGATATTAATTAATTGACTGATATTTATTAATATTGAGATTGATTGTGTTTAATCAAATTCGTTTGATTAATAATAATAAGATTAAACTAACAGAGCTGTATGAGCCAAGAGGATAAAAAATTTGAAACCATTGCGGTAAGAGCACAGACAGAGCGTTCACATAACAGAGAACATTCTGTGCCAATTTATGCAACTTCAAGTTTCACATTTGAAGATGCAGACCATGCAAGTGCATTATTTTCTGATGAAGTAGAAGGTAATATCTATTCAAGATATTCAAATCCTAATAACGACGAGTTTATTGATAAACTTGTTCAGTTGGAGGGTGCTGAAGCAGGAATTGCAACATCGTCGGGTATGTCTGCAATGTTTTTAAGTATTGCATCTTTTGTAAAGAGCGGCGATCATGTAGTTGCATCAAGATCATTATTTGGTTCAACTCATCAAATCTTAACACAACTGCTACCTCGTTGGGGAGTTTCTCATACGTACGTAGATTTTGATGATTTAGAGGGCTTTGATAAAGCAGTTCAGCCAAATACTAAAATGATATTTATTGAGACGCCATCTAACCCGGCTATCGATTTAATAGATATTGAAGCATTGGCTAAAATAGCAAATAAGCATAATGTTATTCTTAATGTTGACAATTGCTTTGCTACGCCGTATATCCAAAATCCTATTGCATTGGGTGCTCATATTGTAACACACTCTGCAACTAAGTTTATTGATGGACAAGGTAGAGTATTGGCAGGAGCCATTCTTGGTACAAAGGAGCATATGAATGAAGTTAAATTCTTGTCAAGACATACAGGACCGGCTTTATCTCCTTTCCATGGTTGGATATTGTCTAAGTCATTAGAAACACTTGCTGTTCGTATGGATAAGCATTGTGATAATGCTTTAAAAGTGGCAAAAGCATTAGAAGGATTTCCACAAGTACAAATGGTGAAATATCCATTCTTAAAATCTCACCCGCAATATGATTTAGCAAAAAAACAAATGCGTCTAGGTGGTGCAATTGTTTCTTTTGAAATTAAAGGTGGAGTAGAAGCAGGTAAGAAATTCTGGGATAGTTTAAATATGATATCAAGATCTTCTAACCTAGGAGATACTCGTACAATTGCTACACACCCAGCTTCTACAACGCACTCAAAATTGAGCGAAGAGGAAAGATTATCTGTTGGAATTACGCCAGGTTTAATTCGTATTTCTGTAGGTTTAGAACATCTAGATGATATTATTGGAGACATTAAACAAGCTTTAGAAGCATAGTCAACCAAGTTATATAAAACCAAAAAGCTCCTCAAATCCTGAATTTGAGGAGCTTTTTTCGTTTATTTTTTTATTATCCTTTAGGTGAAAACCCAAGAACTAATACATCGTCTGTTTGTACTAACTCGTTTTCCATCCAATCATTAAAAGCTCTACGTATTGCAGTTCTTTGATTAGATTTCTCAGATTTATAATTATCGTTCAATAGTTTTAAGAACTGATCATTACTATATTCTTTCTTATCTTCTCCACCAATTTGTTGTGCATAACCATCTGTATACATATAATAAGTAGCATCGTCATTTAGATCGAATGTATGTTTCTTGAACTTAGTAGAGTTGTCAGAAGTTGAACTTATAGAAACAGGAGTACCTTTAATAAAGTAGAATTTATCGTTTGCTATTCTTACTAAAGAAGTATTGGCACCTGCAAATTCCATTACATTAGCATCTTTATCAATTACACATAAAGAAATATCAATTGCATTTTCTTTTTCTTGTGTTTTAGGACTTAGATGAATTGAAATACGCTGGTTCATCAATTCGATAATTTCATCTGGTGATACTATTCCTTGAATCTCAACAATTTCTCTAAATAAAGAAGTACCAATAATACTCATCATTGCTCCAGGAACACCATTGTTGTTACAATCTACAGTAGCAATAAATGTACGGTTACCTTCTTGATGGAACCAGAAGAAATCTCCTGATACGATATCTTTAGGTTTATGGAAAATGAAAGAGTCTGGAAGTAAATTTCTAATTACAGTACGGTTAGGTAAGATTGCACTTTGAATCTGCTTAGCGTACTTAATACTAGATGTAATCTTCTGTGAAGTTGATTGAAGTTCTTCTTTTTGGCGTTCAATCTTTTCGTAAGAAACAGCATTGTCAATTGCAATTGCAGAAAGTACAGCAATGTTTTTTAGAAGATTAACCTGTAATTCAGAATAAGAGTTTTTCTCAAAACTTTGAACAGTAATAACACCAATAAGCTTTTCTTTTGTTCTTAAAGGAAGATAAATAATCGAATACGGCATTTCACCGATTGTCTTAATTTCTTCGTTTGTGTCAATATAATCGTAGATTTCTGTAGTAATATCAGAAATTACAATGTCTTTATTTTCGATTAGAGCAATGGATGATAATTTAGTTTTATCACTCATTTCATGAATGAAGAAAGGTAGCTTTTCACCTTTTTCCATTGCACCTCTAAACTCAATTTGTTGTTTTCTATGTTTGTAAATACCAATACCAAAAGTAGTAGCATCCATTAAACTATGTACATTCTTATATACAGTTTCAATAACTCCATCAACACTTAAACTAGAAGATAGTGTTACGCCGATATCAGATAATAACTGTACATTTTTATAGGATTGCTGAATTTCATCTCTATTTGCTTCTACTTCTTGCTTTTGCTGCTGAAGTTCTGCCGTTCTATCAGTTACAATTTCTTCAAGGCCTTCATACGTTAATGCGTTATCAAGGGCAATACCAATATAAATTGCAATGTTTCTTAAAACGTTTAGATCACTTTCTAGAAATGCATGTGGCTTATAACTCTGAACAGTAATAAACCCTAAAGTGCCTTCCTTACCAATTAATGGTAAATAAATTAATGATTGAGGCATTTTTGCAACATCATCATAAGGCAACTTCACATTAGGAATAAAAGTAGAGTATTCGCTTACAACATCATTGATAATAATCTCTTTCAATGTTTTAAAACATTGTACAGAGAGTTTAGTATTATCAGTAAGTAATATTGTTTTTGGAGGAAGTTTTTCTCCATGTTCAATATTTGTCGATACTTCTATAACTCCACGGTCTTTATTATAAATTCCTATAGAGAATAAAGGGGCATCAATTAAACTATTTAAACTTTCGTATGCAGTATCTGAGATTCTTTCAATAGAAAGGTTAGAAGTAATATCCTGACCAATTTCACCTAAACTTTTTAAAGTTGTATAGGCTTTTGATAGTTTTTCCTCATTCATTTTAGTAATGAGGCTGTGTGTTTCTTCTTGTTCTTTAGAAGATTTTGATAAGTTGATATTATCAATTGCAATAGCAATATATGAACTAATATTTCTTACCAAGTAAATGTCAGAAGGGTTGTATGCATTTTCTAAACCACTCTGAACGGTCATTACGCCAATTACCTTATTTTTATCAATAACTGGAACGTAAATTATTGATTTTACTTTTTTACCAACTCTAGGAGCTGTTACCTCATAAGATGGAATTATATCTCTTATTTCTTCATCAAAATTATTGATGTGAATTATTCTGCTTTCATTAAAACAGATTGTTGCCAATCTATTTCCTTCCTTAATAGCACAAGTATTAAAAGGAAGTTTTTCACCATCCTCGTAAGAAGAAGGGAATTCAAGAAGCCCTTTTTCTTCGTTATAAATACCTATATCTAGGGTTTGTGCATCAATTAACTTATTTATCTTCTGATAAACAGTTTGAATCATAGACTCAATAGTATGAGATGTGGCAATGATTTGTCCGATATCTCCTAAAACTTTTAAGTCAGATTTATTAATTGATGAATTGTCTTCTTCAGGATCTTTTTGAGTAACTTCTTCTTTACGTTCAACAGCAGCAGTAGATAACTTTTTATAGCTTTCTAGTGCTACAGCATTTTGAAGTAAAATAGCCATTTGAGGGGCTAAAAGTTGCAGGAATTTAATACTCTCAGGCGTTGAGTTTAAATTTTGAAACTGTTCTAACATCAAAAATCCTACTATAATATCATCATTCCAAAGAGGAATAAAATTTAGGTAAGTAGGTGAATTTAATTTGACATATAAATCAGAAGAAACTGTTTGATTTCCTTTAGCAACATCAACAAAAACAGTTGATTTACTTTCTTTTATCTGACTTAAAATACCTAACGGCAAGTCATCGTCAAAAGCTATTCTATTAGATTCTGAAAAAACAACATCATTATCAGTTCTGACTTGATATGCTTTTAAAACAAAATCATCACCTGATTTAATAATAATTGATGCTCTCTCAACAATTGACATTGAAGTAACTGTTGATAAAATTTTTGTAGAAAGTCCTTTAAAAGTTAACTCTCTAGTTAAATTCTGATATATTGAAAGTGCCTGATCTAAATATCCTGTTTTCATGCTGTATGAAAAATATGAGTAAGAAGAAGTAGTTTTACCATTAAAAAAATAAGAAAGTGTAAAATTGATAATGTCCAATTTTCGAAAAAATACACTTCTTACGCGTTTCCTCAATTTAATAAATATATTGCCAATGTGCTAATTTTTATTGAATGAGTACAGTTTGTTGGTAGTTCATAAAAAAAGCTACACCTGTTATAACGATGTAGCTTTATTTTTATTTCTTTAATGGACTTAATTATCTGTTCTTGTAATTTTTAATATTCCATTAATTTCTCCAATCTCTGTAATTACTTTTTCAAACTCTTTTAAATTTTTGACGGAGATTTCTATATTTCCTTTAAAAATACCATCTAGAGACTCTATTGATATCGATCTGATGTTCACTTTCATTCTACTAGTTATTATTCTAGTAACATCGTTCACGAGTCCAATTCTATCTGTACCTTCAATAGCAATTTTAGATATAAAAGAAGATTCTTTTTCTGATGCCCAACGTGCTTTAATAATTCTGTAGCCGTAGTTGGCCATCATAGCTATAGAGTTGGGGCAATTTGTTCTGTGTATTTTTATACCATTATTAATAGTAATAAAACCAAAGATATCATCTCCTTGAATTGGATGACAACAATTTGCTATAGAGTAATGGACATTATCCATATCTTCTCCAATTACAAGTTCGTCATCGTCTTTGCGTATTTTTTTTATCTTGGTCTTGAATTCTTTTGCAGAATCAGGAACAATTTTTTTCTTTTTAACGGTATTGGTAGTATCAAGATGGTCTTTAAACTTCTTGATTTGCGTATGTTCAATTATACCTTCACCTATTTGATAATATAAATCACTTTCACTATTTAGATTAAAAAAATCTCTAAGTTGTTGTGCTACCTTATCGTCATATTTAATTTTAAGCTGCTTTAATTTTCGGTCAATTATTTCACGACCAATCATTGCAACTCTTTTTCTATCGTCTTTTAAATGAGACCTTATCTTCGCTCTTGCACGAGAGGTACGTACAATTTTTAACCAACCCTCATTTGCTTTTGGTTGGTTAGCCGTAAGAATTTCAATCTGATCGCCATTTTGTAATTGGTAACTTAACGGAACAAGTTTACCATTAATTTTAGCACCTAAACATTTAGCACCAACTTCTGTATGGATATCAAATGCAAAATCTAAAACTGTAGCCCCTTGTGGGAATACTTTTAAATCTCCATTTGGAGTAAAAACAAAAACTTCTTTATTAAAAAGGTTCGTTCTAAAGTCATCAAGGAACTCTACAGCGTTAACTTTGTCGTTTTCCATTAAGGTTCTGACCTCATTTAGCCATTGCTCAATACCTTTTTCAGAACTATTATCTCCTTGTTCTTTGTATTTCCAATGGGCAGCGTATCCTTTTTCGGCAATCTCATCCATTCTTTTAGAACGGATTTGTACCTCAACCCAAATACCATTGTGCCCCATTACAGTTGTATGAAGAGATTCGTAACCATTAGATTTAGGCATACTAATCCAATCTCTCAACCTACTTACATTAGGAGTGTAATAATCTGTAACAATAGAGTAAACGTGCCAACAAGTAGATTTTTCAACTTGTCGAGGACTTTCAAAAATGATACGAACAGCAAATAAGTCAAATACTTCTTCAAACCCTACCTGTTGCTTTTTCATTTTGTTAGCAATAGAGGTAATCGATTTTGTACGCGATTTAATGGTGTATTTGTATCCTTGTTTATCTAAAGTTTCTGTAAGAGGAGTTTTAAACTCGTAGGTAAAATGTTCACGAGCCTCTTCAGATTCTTTTAATTTCTTAGTTATCTCTTCGTAAAGTGTTTGATCAGAATATTTAAGACATAAATCTTCTAATTCCGATTTAATATTATAAAGTCCTAAACGATGAGCGAGGGGAGCGTAAATGTACTCAGTTTCAGCTTTTACTTTAAGCTGTTTGTCTTTAGGCATCGACATGAGAGTACGCATGTTATGTAGTCTATCAGAAATTTTGATTAAAACTACACGTACATCTTCAGAAATTGTCAATAACATTTTTCTGAAATTCTCAGCTTGTAAAGAACCTCCTTTTTGAGCTGCTCCAGATATTTTTGTAAGACCGTTAACAATTAATGCTACTTTAGCACCAAAACGTTCTTCAATATCTTCTAATGTATATTCTGTATCTTCCACAACGTCATGTAAAAGAGCAGAAATAATAGATGTTGTGCCCAGACCAATTTCTTCTGCAGCAATAGTAGCAACTGCAACAGGATGGTAAATAAAAGGTTCGCCAGATTTACGACGCATATCCTTATGTGCTTCAGTGGCAAATAAGAAAGCTTCCTTTATTAATTTTATGTCTTTTGGGTCATTTAGAAAGGGTCTAGCTTTTCGTAACAAATTAGCATACATGCGAATAAGTTCCCTTCTTTCCTTTTCTATATTGATCTCCATATTATAACCTCAAAACTTTAATTAGATTCATATCAATGCTTGATTAAATTTGCATAAAAAAAATCAAACAACAACTAGTAAGACTAAAATAACTCTGTTTATTTATAAATTATTGACCATTTAATGAGAAGAACTTTTGTTTTGAATATATAAACCTTGTTTTAGGTGTTGTTTTTATATCTAATCAATAGATATAATAGTAATGTAGGCCTTTTACAATGCATAATTTAGGATATTGAAATAGAGTGCAAATCATTATAAATTACATACATATATATTTAATTGTTTACATTTTTTTGAAGTAGAATTGATGATTTTACTTATGAGTTGATTACCTTTGCATCGCTTAAATAAAAGTAGTTATTTTATAACCGTTTGATTTAAGGCATTTCATATCAAAATATTTGATGTTAGACATTGTTTTTCAGTGTGTTGTCATCTTTATTTTGAACTGAAATATTTTGAGTGATAAATAATAAGTAGCAATTGCTTTACTTTTAAATATCACTTTAAAATTAGGAGACTTTACAAGTTTTTGTATGGTTTTCTCTTAAATGTAGAGTTTTGTCACAACAAAAATCATAGAACTTTGGAATTCAAATTAGATAAACAAGAGAACTCATACGGGTTACTTTCAGTAATTCTTACTGAAGCGGATTACATGCCAGCATATAAGTCAAAATTGAAGCAACAAGCTGAAAATGCTAATATGAAAGGTTTCCGTAAGGGTAAAGTGCCAATGTCAATGGTACAAAAAATGTACGGTAAGCAATTAAAAATGGATACTTTCAACGAAACTGTTGGAAAAGCTGTTGATACTTACTTAAAAGACAACGACATTAAGCCTTTATTCCAACCAATCTACAAAGGTGATTTTATTACACCTGAGCAAGTTGGTGGTGATCAAACTGTTCAATTTGAATTATTACTTCCTGAGTTTGATTTAAACTTAGAAGGTGTTAATGCTGATACTTTCAACTTAACAGTAACAGATGCTGACGTTGAAAATACAATCACTAAATTAAAAGAATCTTATCCTACTAAAAAGGATGCTGACGAAGCTGCAAAAGGTGATTTAATCACTGCAACTTTTAAAGCTGTAGAGGGTGACTTCGAAAAAGAAGGAGCTGCTTTTGATTTAGATGAAAAATTAGCTGAAGGAGTTGCTGATCAATTCGTAGGTAAAAAAGTAGGCGATGTTGTTACTTTAGACATTACTACAATGTACGAAGACAACAACCGTTTAAGTTTATTCTTAGGTACTGAAGATGCTGACAAATTTGTTGGTCAATTCTCAGTAGAAATTACTAAGATTACTCGTTCTCACGAGCCAGAAATGAACAAAGAATTCTTTGATATGGTAATCGGACCAGATAAAGTATCAACAGAAGAGGAGTTCAAAACTGAATTGAAAAAGACAATTTCTGAAGTAAACGCTCAAGCTATCGATGGTGTTACTAACGATAACGTTCGTAACGGAGTAGTAGAAGGAACTTCAATTGCTCTTCCTGCTGAGTTATTGAAGAAAGTTTACATGCAAAACAATCCTAAAGCAACAGAAGAAGAAGCTACTGAAAGCTTAGGTAAGTTTGAAGAAGCTGTAAAATGGAGAGCAATTTCTGATAAAGTATTTGCTGATAATGATATCAAAGTTGAGAAAGAAGAAGTTGAAGCTGCTGCTTTAGTGGCTATCAAAGCTCAGTTTGGTAACTTTATGGGTGATGAGGATGAGCGCATGGGTGAATTTGTTCAAAACTACTTACAAGCTGAAAACGGTAAGTATTTCGAACAAACTTATGAGCAAGTTTATAACGAGAAAGTATTTAACGCAATGAAAGAAAAAGTTGCTTTAAATGCTCAAGAAGTTGATTTAGGTCAATTCGAAGAGATCTTAACTAAAAGAAACGAGCAAGCTGCTAACTAAGTAGTAAGTTCCTAGTTATATAAAAAGCCCTTGCATGAAAATGCAAGGGCTTTTTTTGTAGATCATCTTTTAGAAAGATAATCAAATATATATAGTGATTTTCTGAATTTGATATTTAATGATTTCAGTCTTGATTAAATCAATAAATATCAAATTTAGATTTTATTGTACTTTTTTGTATTCCTTATTAATGTTAGAAGTAATTGGAATTGTTTTCTCATCTATAACTACATTGTTTTTTCCTTTAGGCATATATTCTTTATCGTGTAATTTGGTAAGCACAAAGCCTAACAATAAGAATGTAGATAAAATTATAGTACATGCAGTAGCTGCATAGCCTAAATCTAAAGTATTAATATAATAAGTTATAAATGCTGTAAGGAATGATAAGCCATAAATTGCTAAAACAGCATATTTAGGAGAAAAACCATATTTTACTAACAAATGAGATGAGTGATCTTTACCGCCAAGGTAAATAGGTCTACCAGAGCGAATTCTATTGATTGTCACAAAAGTAACATCAAAAATAGGATAAGCGAGTAATAGAATAGGTGTTAAAACGCTAATATTGATAGTTTCAACTTGCCAAGATTGTAATACACCTATCATCGCTAACATATACCCTAGGAACATACTTCCAGAGTCTCCCATAAATATTTTTGCATTTGGGAAGTTATTTGGAAGGAAGCCAAATAAAACAGCAGCTAAGCCTAAGCTAATAATTGCTACTTCATGATTTCCAAAATAAACAATTGATAAAATACCAAAAGCAAGAGAAACTAAAGCGGCAGTTCCTGGAGAAAGTCCATTCATGTTATCAATTAAATTGAGTGCATTGATAACGCCCACAATCCAAAAGAAAGTAAATAGTTGACTTAATACAGGAGGGAAGAATGACGCAGACCCTACAATAAAAATTGCTATTGAAGCTGCAAGTAGCTGGAAGAAAAGTTTAATCTTCGGCTCCATTGCTTTTGATTTGTCATCATAAGTACCGGTAAAGAAGATAATTTCGGCTCCAGAGAATAACCAAATCATTTTCTGATCAAAAGGATTTTCTGGAAACATAAGAAAAATACCACCAATGCCTGCAATTACTGTAATGCAACTTGCTACATAAGACTTTTTTATCTGATTATTAAATAGCAAATACATTGAGATACATATTCCTAAGGTAGAAGGAATACTCCACCATAAAGGTAGAATTTCTAAAAATGTAGAAACTATAATAAAAGATACCATAATACCGATACCACCCATTAATGCAGTTGTTTTTGAATGAAAACGGTCTGCACGAGGTTTATCAACAATATTATATTTAACTGCTTGAGTAATAAGTACTCTTGTAATAATAAAGGAGGTAATTGCTCCTAAAACTAAACTAAGCAGTAACGTAGATAGATTCATGTGTTAATTCTTTATAAGTATTCATGAGATCATCAACAAGCCTATTAAAATTGTATTTAGAATAGGTCGCACCTTGATGTTCTTCAATAAATAGCTGATTATTATGAGGTAATAAAATTTCAGATGCTGCATTAGCCATAGCAACATCATCATCTGGATTAACTAAAAATTTATTTCCATATTTGGTAAATAGGTCTGGAACACCTCCAACAGATGTAGAAACAACAGAAGTACCACTCGTCATAGCTTCAATAATAGAAACAGGAGAGCCTTCGTTGTTAGAAGTAAGCAAAACTAAATCCAAACTTGAATAAATGTCTGGTAAATTCTTTAAAAAGCCTGTAAATGTGATATATGAACTAGCCATTGTCTCATTTGTGTAAGCTTCAAGCATATCTCTATCTTCACCATCGCCGATCATAAAAAAGTGTAAGTTCTTATCTTTCTGATACATAATGTTTGCAACGCGGATAAACATTTTTAAGTTCTTTATCTGTGTAAATCTTGCTACAATTCCAATTAATTTCTTTTCAGAAGGTATAGAATATGTTGTATGTAAGAAAGATGTATTCTTATTTATATAAAATCGTTCAAGGTCTAAGCCAAGCGGAATCATTCGGTGTTGTTCTTTTTTTCCAATACCCAATGCTAAAATTTCTTCTTGTTGCCTATTTGTGATGGTTATTATTGTATCTGTATGTTTAGCTAAAGCTCTTTCGATATTTAAAAATAACTTTGTTTTTAGTGGAGAGAAATAACCATGGAAAACATGGCCATGAAAAGTGTGGATTGTTTTTACTTTATTTTTTCTGAAAGAATTATATAAAATAGCCGCACCTCTCCCAATAAACCCTGCTTTTGCAGTATGAGTATGAATGATATCTGGTTGGAACTTTTTAATGATAGAAAGCAACTCAGAAAGTGCTTTAAGATCATCTTTAGGAGATAACTCTCTTTGCAAATTATTTAAATAAGAAACCGTTACATCTTTTTCATCAGCTAAATAACTCATGTCTCCTTCATTACTAGGTACCGGTCCGGCCACTAGCTTAGTAGAATATTTATCGTTATTTATTTTTTCTGATAATAGGATAGTATGAATCGCTGGCCCTCCAACATTAAGGCGAGCAATAATACGGAGTATCTTAATTTTTTTAGTATATGATTTCGTCATATAATATTGAAAACAATTAATTCGTTATTACGGACAATGAATTTTAGAATTATTATGAGTAATGAACTAGCTTGCTTAAATTTATTTATTGCAAATATATATATTAAAAATGCAAAAAATGTGAATAATATGTTTTTTATGGTACGTTTTTCGTATTTAAATAGATTACGATGTAGACAGTTTTTGATTGTATATTAAAACATTTACTTTTACAGCGTCTAAAGATTTAAAACAACTGATCCGAGATATGTATATTACGATGAAAAAACTTTCTTCATTTTTAATTACTACTGCAGTAAGTACTATGTTACTTACATCATGCGGAATGAAGGAAGAAAACGAACAATTAAAACAAACAAACGAAAAACTTCAAGAAGATTTAGCAAGAGCGGAAGCTGCTGCACAAACTTTAGATGAAGTTGGAGCACTTATAGATTCAATTGATGTATCAAGAAATTTATTATACATTGATATGGAAAAAGGAATTTCAGGCAAAACATATGAGGAAAAGATTAGAGCAATCGACGCTTATATGAAAGAATCTGAAAACCGTATGGAGCAAATGGAAGCTAGTTTAGCAAAATCAAATGCTAAAAATAGTGCTTATGCCAATACTATAAGAAAATTAAGACAACAATTAGATCAGAAAACACAAGAAATTGATGATTTAAAAGGACAGGTTGAGAAGTTTAGATCAGAAAATAAAGCTTTGATCAAAACAGTCGACTTACAAGCTAAAGAACTTTCTGATAAAGAAATTCAAATTCAAAAGAAGAAAGAAGAATTAGCGTTGTTAGATAATAGAATTCAAGAGTTAATGGTTCAAGCTAAAAAGACAGAGGCAGATGCATTTTTTGCACAAGCTGAAGCTTTAGAAGAAGCTGCAAATAGAACTAAATTAGCTCCAAGAAAAAAGAAAGCAACTTTAGGTGAAGCACTTGAGTTGTATAAAAAATCTTTTGAAGCAGGTAGAAAAGATGCCTACGATAAAGTACAAGAATTATCAGAAAAGTTAGATTAATTTTAGCTTTACTTATTAAAATGAAAGCAGATAACTTAAATGTTGTCTGCTTTTTTTGTTAATGATATTTTGTGCGTTACTTCGTATCAGCTCTTTAGTTAATTTTGTAGCATATAGTTTTATAAATCTTAAAAACCACCTTTCATGAAGAAAGTTTCACAATACGTCGTCTCTCCAAATGTAGCTTTTGATGAAGATAACTTTAGATCTTTTATAGTAAAAAAAGAACATCTAGAAGATGCAGAGAATGTTACTGTGAGAATGACAAGACGTTCTATTGATGCTCGGAAAAAGAAAATCAAAGTAAACGTAGAAGCTGAAATATTTGTTGATGAGAAGCCAACTTTATCTATAAGTTATAATAAAGACTATCCAAATGTAGCAAATGCGAAAAGAGTAGTTATTGTAGGAGCTGGTCCTGGAGGTTTGTTTGCAGCACTTCGATTAATAGAATTAGGTATAAAACCGATTGTTATTGAAAGAGGAAATGATGTACAAAAACGAAGAAGAGACCTTGCTAATATTAATAAGAATAATATAGTTAACGAAGATTCTAACTATTGCTTTGGAGAAGGTGGAGCAGGTACCTATTCTGATGGGAAATTGTATACGCGTTCAAAGAAAAGAGGTGATTTTAGAAGAATTTGTGAGATTTTTGTAGCTCATTCAGCTTCAGAAGAAATATTAGTTGACGCTCACCCACATATAGGTACTAATAAGTTACCTAAAGTAATTGCGGAAATGCGTGAAAGTATTTTGAATGCAGGTGGTGAGGTGCATTTTGAGACAAGAGTAGAAGACCTTATTATAGAGAGTAATGAAATAAAAGGAGTAATTACTCAAAAAGGTGATCAGATAGAAGGTGAAGCGGTTTTATTAGCAACGGGTCATTCAGCTAGAGATATTTTCAGATTACTAGATAAAAAGAAAGTACTTATAGAGAGGAAACCATTCGCTTTAGGAGTTCGTGTAGAGCATCCTCAAGGTTTAATTGATAATATTCAATATCATATGAGCTCTAGAGATAGAGGAGAGTACTTACCTGCTGCAGCTTATTCTTTAGTCTCTCAAGTGGATTATCAAGGTGATAAAAAAGGAGTATTCTCTTTTTGTATGTGCCCTGGTGGTTTTATTGTACCTTCTGCAACTGCTCCTGGAGAGGTAGTAGTAAATGGTATGTCACCTTCAAGAAGAGATTCTCATTTTTCAAACTCAGGTATTGTAGTAAGTGTAGATGATGAAGATTTTAAAGATTACATAGAAAAGTATGGTGCACTTGCTGGAATGGAATTTCAGGCAGAAGTAGAAAAGCAAGCTTGTAAAGTAGCTGGAGGAACTCAAGTGGCACCAGCTCAGAGATTAGTTGATTTTACTCAGAATAAAGTGTCTTCTAAATTAAACGAAACATCTTATCAACCTGGATTGTTATCAGTAGATATGCGAGATGTTTTGCCTGAAGCAATAGCACATAGATTACGTTTTGGGTTTAAAGATTTTGGTAAAAAGATGAAAGGATACTTATCTAACGAAGCTCAAATTGTAGGAGTAGAAAGTAGAACTTCATCTCCTGTTAGAATACCAAGAGATAAAGAAACATGTGAGCATTTGGAATTGAAACGTTTATTTCCATGTGGTGAAGGTGCAGGTTATGCAGGCGGAATAGCATCTGCAGCAATGGATGGAGAATTATGTGCAAACAGAATCGCCTCATTATATTGTGGGGTTTCAGATACAACAATAAAATAATAGGAGTATGAAATCTAAGATAGCGGATATCCGTGAAGACTATTCTAAAAAAAGTTTAAGTGAATCGGATGTTTTAGAAAACCCTATTCGCCAGTTCGAGATATGGTTAGAAGAGGCAATTAATGCAGATGCATTAGAACCAACCGCTGTTAATGTAGCGACAGTGTCTAAAGAAGGTAGTATATCTTCTAGAACAGTTTTACTAAAAGGAGTTGAAGAGGAAGCTTTTGTGTTCTATACTAATTATAATAGTAGAAAAGGAAAAGCACTACAGGAAACACAAAAAGCAGCATTAAATTTCTTCTGGCCAGAATTAGAAAGACAAGTCTGTATAGAAGGAACTGTTGAAAAGGTTTCAGAAGAAACATCAGATACCTATTTTGAGAGTAGACCTTATAAAAGTAAAGTAGGGGCATGGGCATCAGAACAAAGTACTGAGATTTTATCTAAAAGTATTATTGTTGCCCGATTTGCAAAATATGCAGCAAAATATATTACTCATGTACCTCGTCCTCCACATTGGGGTGGCTTTGCTATTTCTCCAACTCGAATTGAATTTTGGCAAGGGAGACCTTCTAGGTTGCATGATCGAATACAATATTTAAGAGATGAAGATGGAAATTGGGGGAAATCGAGGTTAGCACCTTAATAAATACACCCTTTTTCTTAAAAGCGACTGATTTTCATGGAAATCGGTCGCTTTTTTTTATGTAAAAATCAATTTCCGTGAAATTTTAGAGATGGAAGATTAAATTTTAAGTGTTTTGTGTGATTTATTTCATTTTTAGGTACTTCTTGGTTTTAAAATAACCCAATTTTTATATAAAAACATGTTATTATGATTTGTTTAGTGTGTAATCTAAGCGTGTATTGAATAAAAAAATGATAATAATTTGTTTATATGGTTACGAATTCTTTAAATTTGAGGCATCAGATTGATAAAAATACTCACATTCACCTATATTAATTATGATTTCTATTAAAAAAGGATACTTCAAAAGTATCATCTTACTACTTTCTATATTGTTACTGCCCTCATTGGGTTTTTCACAAGAAACAGCAACAATCAATTCAGGTGATACTGCTTGGATGTTAATTGCTACTGCAATGGTTATGTTAATGACGCCTGCAGGATTAACTTTATTCTATGGTGGTTTAGCACAACGTAAAACTGTACTAAACACAATTGGTATGAGTTATACAGCATTCTGTACTGGTACTCTAGTATGGGTAATTATTGGTTATAGCTTAGCTTTTGGAAAAGGAAACGCTTATATCGGAGATTTTAGTTCTTTCTTATTAGCAGATGTAAAAATTACAGATGTTGCAGGTACTATTCCTAGAATTTTATTTATTATGTTCCAAGGTACATTTGCAGCAATTGCAGTTGCACTTGTAAGTGGTTCTATTATAGAAAGAGTAAAATACTCTACATGGATTATCTTTTCTTCATTATGGGTCGCTTTAGTTTACTCTCCAATTGCTCACTGGGTATGGGGCGGTGGCTTCTTAAGCACTGATGGCGAATTAGATTTTGCTGGAGGTACTGTAATTCATATTAACGCAGGTGTTTCAGGTCTTGTTTTAGCTTTAATGTTAGGAACAAGATTAGGTCATAAAGAAGAACGTTCTAACAAACCTTCATCAATTAAATTAATGGTATTAGGTAGTGCTTTACTATGGTTTGGATGGTTTGGTTTTAACGGTGGTAGCCAATTAGCCGCTGATTTTGTTGCGGCAAATGCAATGTTAGTAACTAACGTAGCAGCAGCAGCAGGTGGTATGGCTTGGTTATTAATAGAATGGTTAACAGACGAGAAGAAACCAACTTTATTAGGTTCAGCATCAGGTGTAATTTCAGGTTTAGTTGGTATTACTCCAGCTTCTGGTTATGTAGATGTATCTGGAGCATTAGCAATAGGTGCAATTTCAGGTATTGTTGGTTTTTATGGTGTTGTTAAATTAAAAAAGGCAATTGGATATGATGATACACTTGATGTATTTGGTATTCACGGTCTAGTTGGTATTGTTGGAGCTGTTTTAACTGGTGTTTTTGCAAACCCAGAAGTTAATGGAGCAGCAGGTTTACTTTACGGTAACCCAGGTCAAGTTTTAATTCAATTAAAAGCAGTTGTAGTAACTATCATATATTCTGGTATTGCTTCAGCAATAATCTTTAAGTTGAGTACACTTCTTACTGCAGGTGGTCGTGTAGATGCTAAAATTGAGTCAGACGGTATGGATGAGTCAATTCACGGAGAAAAATCATTTGAGTCTATGTAATCATAGATTAAATAAAAATATAAAAAGAGATACTACTTTGGTGGTATCTCTTTTTTTTGTTTCTATTGCTTCGTATCTCATATTTTGTAAATTGATAATGAAAAAAATAAGAGTACTTCATAAATAACTACATTTTGAGATTAGCATCTATTGATATTGGTTCTAATGCCATTCGTTTCCAAGTGGTAACAACTCACCCTGGTAAAGCTGATGAGGTTGTTTTTAAAAAACTAGATTATATGCGTTTCCCTTTAAGATTAGGGAAAGACGTATTTAGTGCTGGAAAAATTTTAAGGCCAACAGAAGAGAAGTTGGTTAAATTAATGAAAGTGTTTTCTACTTTGTTAGATTTATACGAGGTTGATGATTATATAGCCTGTGCAACTTCTGCTATGCGAGAAGCAAGTAATGGAAAAGAAGTTGTTGAAAGGATATATTATAAGGAAGGACTTAAAATTGATATCATTGAAGGTAAAACAGAAGCCGAAATGATAGCGTTAACTTTAGACCCATTTATTCCAATGGGCAATGTATTACATGTAGATGTTGGTGGTGGTAGCACAGAACTAAATATCTATAAGCATAAAACAAAAGTAGCTTCAAGGTCTTTCCAAATGGGTAGTGTAAGAGAGTTATCTGAAGAAGAACAGGCGAATATGTTTTCAATAATTGAGGAATGGTATCAAGCTGAATCTGCTCCGTATTTTACAGGAGATGAGGAAGTGATAGCCTTAGGTACAGGAGGAAATATTAATAAATTATTTAGTCTTTCAAAACAAAAGAAAAGTGATGATAAGACTACATACCTACCAGAGTTGATTAAAATAAGGGAATGGCTTAAAGAGTTTACATTTGAAGAGAGAGTGAAGAAATTGCGTTTAAATGAAGATCGAGCAGATGTAATTATTCCTGCTTCAGAAATTTATACAAAAGTGATGGAGCTTTCTAATGCAAAGAATATTGTTGTACCGGGTGTAGGTCTTAAAGATGGAATTCTTCACTATTTAGTAAAGAAAAGAGGTTACACTTCTAATCAATAAAAAAATAGGCTATCTCAGTTAATTGAGATAGCCTATTTTTTTATCAGAAATGTTATTTTGATAACTTACCTTACTCTTATTGTTCTACCAACACGTAATGTAGTACGTTTAGAAATACCATTTAAGCGACATATTTTTGTCATTGATGTGCCGTACCTTCTACTTATCTTCCAAAGAGAGTCACCGCTTCGTATTCTATGATAAACACTCTTTTTTGATTCTATTAGTAACTCGTAGCTTTTTGCTGTTAGATCGAAATTTGCAGGAACATCAAATGAATGATTTTCAAAATCAATTAAATCTTGAGGATTGAAACCATAACCTTGGTAACGAATTTCAAAATGAAGGTGAGGACCTGTACTTCGTCCAGTATTACCTCCTAAGCCAATAACTTCTCCTGCTTTAACTTCTTGCCCTGCTTTAACAATATAACGACTCATGTGACCGTATAATGTTTCTAATCCGTTTTTGTGACGAATCATTACATAGTAGCCATAACCTCTTCTGTTGTATTTAGCTATTCTAATAACGCCATCAAACATTGCATGAATAGAATCACCTATAGATAAGTGTGTGTCTATGCCATGGTGAAACCTCCATCTACGGAAACCATATTTAGAAGTAACTCTCTCTTTCTTCGAAAGAGGGTAAGCCCATCCAGTAGAATCACCTTCAGTATATAATTGTAACGCAATACTATCTTTTAATGCATTTGATGAAATATTATAAGGGTTGACATTCCAGTTGTCCCATGTTTTATAATAATCAAAGCCGTCTAAATAAGTGGCGTCACAAAATTGACCAGGTTGTAATTCTACAAGGTTTTCGCATTGTTCTGTTTTATTGAAATCAATACGTTTGTATTTTTCAGGGATCTGAGAGATCGCGTCCTCTTGTTGGCAAACTTCTTCTCCATTTTCTAGAGTGAAAGTATCTTTCGGAAGTGTAACAATTGGGGTAATTTCTTTTTTATCAATTGATTCAGTCTTGTTCTTACCTTTAAAAATTTTTTTAAAAAAACCTTGGGCAACAACTTCTGAAGGAGAAAAACTGAGCAGTATAAAAAATAATGTCAGGTAAACGAACGTAGGTTTAAATACTTGATTTTTTGAACACATAATTTAAGTTTCAGTCACGTAGTAACTATGAAAAAGTAGGACTTGTTTTGTTTGTCTAATTTATAATCTACAAGAATACTAAAGTATGACTAGAAAGACAATCATTTTTCTCATATATTCTGATGTTTAACGAATGATTAATTAATAATTCTGTTAAGTGGGGTAAAAAAGAAAGAGGTGATTATAAATCATTTATAATCACCTCTTTTAAATATTTTTTAATTAGAAGATTAATCTTCTAATTCTACTAAGTAACGTTCAGCTTCTAAAGCGGCCATACATCCAGTACCGGCAGCAGTAACAGCTTGTCTATAAATAGTATCTTGAACATCTCCAGCAGCAAAAACACCTTTGATATTTGTTTTAGTACTATCAGGCTTAGTGATAAGGTAACCAGCTTTGTCCATATCTAACTGACCTTTGAAAATATCAGTATTTGGTTTGTGGCCAATAGCAACAAAGAATCCTGTAACATTAATTACACTTTCTTCATTTGTTTTGTTATTTAAAACCTTTACGCCTTCAACTTCACTTTCTCCAAGAACTTCAAGTGTATCTGTATTCCAGTGGATTTCGATATTGTCTTTCTTGATTACTCTATCTTGCATAATTTTAGAAGCTCTCATTTCGTCTCTACGTACTAAAAGGTGAACTTTAGAACATAAGTTAGAAAGATAATGAGCTTCTTCAGCTGCAGAGTCTCCTGCACCAACAACAACAACTTCTTGACCTCTGTAAAAGAAACCATCACAAACAGCACAAGCAGAAACACCTGAACCATTTAAACGAGTTTCTGATTCTAATCCTAACCATTTTGCAGATGCACCTGTTGAAATGATAACTGAATCAGCTTCGATTTCAATTTCATCATTTACAGTAGCAATGTGAGGACCGTTTTCATTGAATTGAACACCAGTAACAAAGCCAGTACGGATATCTGTTCCGAAACGACCAGCTTGCTCTTGTAACTCCATCATCATTTGCGGGCCCATTACTCCTTTTGCATAACCTGGAAAGTTTTCAACATCATTGGTGATAGTTAACTGTCCACCAGGTTGAGGACCTTGGTATAAAACTGGGCTTAAATTCGCTCTTGATGCATATATAGCTGCAGTGTAACCTGCAGGTCCAGACCCAATGATTAGGGTTTTTACGTGTTCTCTTGCCATGTTTTTTATATTTGTGTGTCTTTAAATTCTAAAAATAATAACTGAAATATCTATGAGAGCCATCTTCTTTCACTATTTCTAAGATTACTCGCCCTCTTATTCTTGAAAGAATCTTATTAAAGTCTTTTGGATTTTCTAGAGGATAGCGATTAAGAGAAACGAGTATCATTCCTTTTCTTAAACGCATATCTTGAATTAAACCACCTTTAACAACTTCTTCAATCCTAATTCCCGTTTTTAAACCAAGTTTCGATTTTTCAAGTTTTGAAAGTGCCGTAAATTTAGCACCGATTTCTTTAGCATCGTAAACTTTTTTATTTAATACGTTAGTTGTTCCATCAATGTTTGTTAAAACAACTGTTTTGTTTAAATATTTTTGATTTCGTAAAATTCTAATGTCAATCTTATCTCCTGGAACATAATAACTGAGTTGCTCATCAAAAGCTGCTTCAGACTCAATAGGGAAATTATCAATTGATAGAATGACATCGCCAATCTTGAAATTATTTTTCTCTGCAGCTCCACCTTCAATTTTTGTGATAGCTACACCTCGAATTTCTTTCATTTTTAACTTCTCAGCAATATCTTCATCAACAACTGTAATAGCTGCTCCTAGAAAAGCTTTCTGTACTTCGCCATACTTTTTAAGGTCATTTACTACTTTGGCTACAATATCAGATGGGACTGCAAAACCGTAACCAGCATAGCTTCCTGTTTTAGATAGAATAGCAGTATTAATACCCACTAAATCGCCATGTAAATTAACTAAAGCACCACCGCTATTTCCTGGGTTGATTGCAGCATCTGTTTGTATAAAAGATTCAATCGGAAATACATCATTCATAATGCCAATTTTACGACCTTTTGCACTTACAATACCTGCGGTTACTGTACTTGTAAGGTTAAAAGGATTACCAACAGCAAGAACCCAGTCGCCAACTCTAACAGCTTTAGAAGAGGCTATTTGAATTGGAGGTAGGTTATTCTTTTCAATTTTTAGCAATGCAATGTCTGTTGATTTATCAACCCCAATTAACTTTGCTATAAAAGACCTTTTATTATAGATAACTTCAATTTTATCAGCTCCTTTTATAACATGGTTATTTGTAACAATATATCCATCATCAGTAAAAATAACTCCAGAACCAGAACCAACAGCAGTACCCGAAGAGTTGCTTTGTGAGGGGCGTCCAAAAAAAAGATCGCTCCATGTTCTTCTGTTGCTATATCTACTTTTTACATAGGTAACAATATAGACCACGGATTTTGTACTTACTTCTGCAGCATCGGCAAAAGCAGAGAGTTGTAAATCCTTGTTAGAAGGTAATTTTTCAAAGCTAGAATTACCATAAATAGGAGTAAGATTGTTTGATGTGTTAGAAGCAAAATTAAATGTTTCTGTATTTGCAGGAGTTAGAAGTTCACTATACAGAAAAGCTCCACATAAACCACTTATTACTCCAATAGTTATTGTAAGTAGAGTACGTTTCATTTTTGTTTTTTTTTGAGTTTGTTAATCAATAAAAGTGCCTTAATGTTAATTATGACACTATGACATTAGGATTAATCTGATCGTAGGTTATGTTGACAGTTTGAAAATTTTCAAAGAGTGTATCAGTTAATAGATTGTTATCTAAAATATGGATTTGCTTTTCTATATCAGATGATAAATTTTGATTGATACTATCCATGTAAATCAAATGCTTTTGATGAATAAAGAGAGTATCGACTCCTGCTTTGTTAGCAAGTGAGCAAATTTCAATTATTTCTAAGTCTGTAAAATCAATTGGAGGAAGTTTTAAAGTAAAAAGGACCTCGTCTTTATGTGCAGTTTGAGCTAGTTGTAAGCACTCTATTTTACACCATGTTGGGTTTGTTCTTAAAGCACCAACATTAAGAATAGAAGCAACTTCATTTACACCTAATTTTATGAGTTGTTGTAACTCAAATAGTTTAACTTGAGTTAATTGATTTCCATTGCCTTCTCCAATACAAGATTGAATGATTAAATCTGAATCTTGAAGATCTCTACTAACTTTTTTAACCCAATAACCAGGTATGGCTACTCCTTTAAGAGGAAGATGTAATGCTAAATCTATTAATTTGATTACATCTTCTTCTGAGGAATATGGATCTGAAATTTCCGCTATTATATGCGTAAATTGCATTATGAAAGTTGTTTAAGGTACATTTGAATAGTATTCTCTAATCCAAAATAGAGTGCGTCACATACTAAAGCATGACCAATTGATACTTCATCTAAACCTTCAATATTCTGATGGAAATAAGCTAGGTTTTCTAAGTCTAAATCATGACCTGCATTTAAACCTAAACCCAATTCTTTTGCTTTTATAGCTGCGGTAATATAAGGAGCAATAGCTTTTTCTCTATCAATAGGATAGTTAGTAGCATAAGGTTCTGTGTATAATTCAACACGGTCAGCACCAACAGCTGCAGCACCTTCCACCATTTTAGGGTCTGGATCTACAAAGATTGAGACACGAATTCCTTCTGCCTTTAATTCTTTAATTACTTTAGTTAAAAAATCTTTGTGTTTGATTGTATCCCAACCTGCATTAGAAGTAATAGCATCATCAGCATCTGGTACAAGAGTAGCTTGCTCTGGGGTAACACTTTTAACAAGTTCAATAAATCTAGGAGCAGGGTTACCTTCAATATTATATTCTGTTGTAACAACAGGTTTTAAGTCTAATGTATCTTGGTTTGTAATATGACGTTCGTCTGGGCGAGGGTGAATAGTAATACCTTGCGCACCAAAACGCTCACAATCTTTTGCAACTTGAACTAAGTTTGGGTTGTTTGCTCCACGAGCATTTCTAATTGTTGCAATCTTATTAATGTTTACACTTAGGCGTGTCATATTTGTGTGTACTTAATTGAAAACTTATTTTTACAAAAATGAGTAGAAAGTTGAAAAAAACTACTATTTGATAAGTAAGAATGATGAAAAAGGTTATAAAATCTTTTTATTTGAAATCAAATTAACTGTTCATTAACTATTGAAGATTATGATGTTTTGTGTATCTTCATGCGATACGAACAATAAGCAGTTATTTTTATATATCAATAAAAGTTACGATTATCGTAATTCGTTCGTTTTACATAAAGTTCTAAAGAAATGAGTTTAAAAGACAAGGTACAAGAGGCTATGAAAGTAGCAATGAAAAGTAAAGATAAAGTTACGCTAGGTACCTTAAAACAATTAAAAGCTAAAATTCAGTTAGCAGAAACGGCACAAGGTAAAGGTACTGTTTTAACAACTGAAGAAGAATTAAAACTTTTAACTAAAGAAGCTAAACAAAGAAGAGATTCTGCAGATATATACAAAGAATCTGGTAGAACAGATCTTTTAGATATAGAATTAGGAGAACTTGCTGTTATTGAAACTTACCTTCCGAAACAATTGTCAGAAGAAGAAGTAGAAGCTCAAGTAAAAGAACTAATTGCTCAAGTTGGTGCTACCTCTCCAAAAGATATGGGTAAAGTAATGGGTGCAGCAGGCAAGAAATTTGCAGGTGTAGCAGATATGAAAGTTGTTTCAGCAAAAGTGAAACAAGCTTTAACTTAATCAGATAAAAAAAATAATTTATTGTGGAACAAGATTTAGGATTTTTCACTTCATATATTAGAGTAACTGACATATTCCTTCTAGGAATGATTGTTTATGGGGCATACAAAGGTTTTCGTAGAGGCTTTCTATTAGAAATAATCTCGACGGTGGTTTTTGTTTTTGGTGCTTCGTTGATCTTTTTTGGAGTGGCAGGTGCTTTTTCATCATCAAAAACGTACGTAGATACACCAAAATCTACTGTGTTTTTTGCTTATGTTATCTTCTTTTTTGGAGGTACAATGGGTTTAAACCTTTTAGGGAAGTGGTTGCAAGATAAAATTGATTATTCTGTTTTGGATGATTTAGATAATGTAGCAGCGCTGATATTAGGAGGTTTTAAATACGCATTATCTCTTTCTGTTATCTTAGGGTTATTTAATTCAGCAGGATTAGGTCTACCAAAAGATGTAACAGAAGATTCACTTATTTACCCCAAATTATTAGATTTAAATGATTGGGTAATTGATGCAGGAGGTACTATAATGCCAAGTATGAAAAGGTATTCTAAAGAGATACATGAATTATTTGAAGAAAATTTATAGAAAAAGGGAAGTTTAATTACTTCCCTTTTTTATTTTTGCGGAAACGAAACAAACAAACATGATTTTACTTCTAGATAACTTTGACTCTTTCACATATAATCTTGTAGATTATTTCACTCAATTAGGTGAAAAAGTAGAGGTAATTCGTAATGATACGCCCCTAGAAGAAATTATTGTCTATAAATATTCCGCTATTGTACTTTCTCCAGGTCCAGAAACTCCAGATAAAGCGGGTAATATGATGGATGTGATTGAATATTATCATAAAACACATCCAATTTTAGGCATCTGTTTAGGACATCAAGCTATAGGAGAGTTCTTTGGAGGAAAGGTATTAAAGGCATTGAAACCAATGCATGGTAAAATGTCTCAAATAGTATGTACACCATCTACATTATTTAAAAACTTACCAGAAAAATTTGTAGTTGTACGTTACCATTCTTTGATATTAGATAATGTACATAACATTATAAATATTACGGCTAAATCTATGGAAGATGAGATTATGGCTATCGAGCATAAAACCTTACCTATATCGGGTGTACAGTTCCATCCAGAAGCAATTTTAACAGAACACGGTTTGGATATTTTGAATAATTGGATTGCATCTTGGAAAGGCTAACCAAAGAAAAACTATAAATATTTTATTTATCCAATAAAGCCATTAAATAATACACTGATTTTTTCCTTTTCTATGCTTATATTAGTGTAACAAGGTTGATGTAGCATAAATGTGTTTTACTTATGAACTACATTCCTAATAAAATGACTCAGTACTACGTTTTAAGGTATTCTACTATATGGCGAGATTAAAGCATATAATTAAGCAATTATCAGAAAAAGATTACGAAGCAATTAAAATATCTTTGATAGAAAGTAATGCAGATAAATCGGCTTATTTACTTTCATCCATGCGTGAAAAAAGAATGTCTGATCAGCAGGTAATGACTGAGCTAGACGTGAATACTAATGCATACTATACTTTAAGATCTCGTTTAAATCAAAAAATTGAAGAATATTTATTGCAGCAAATGGAAAGTCCGAGAGCGGACCTTCTAAAAAAAGTAGCTAATATTCACGAAATGGTCTTCACTAAAAAGAGGGCCATATCAATTGTAACATTAAAAAAATTAGAAAAAGAATTATTAGACTATGATTTGTCTAATGAGTTAACAGTAGTCTATAAGGCACTGAAAAGATTACATATCAATTCTCCAGATTACTTTGTTTATTCTCAGTTATACAATAAGCACGTTGCTTATATGTTGGCTGTAGATAAGATCGAAGATATTCTAGCAGATTACTTTAAGAAGTTTGGAGTATATGCTTTTACAGGTGATGAAACAGATAAATTAGGTTTAGATTTATTGCATGACGAGATAAATAGAACAACCAAATTATATGAGTCGCACAGGCCATTTGTATATCAAAGTTGTATGAATGTATTTCATCGTCTTTTTATTGAAGATGAAACTAAAATTGCCTTAAATAACGAAGATGATAATGAAGAACCAATTGAGGACATTTTCTTAAAAATTGATCAGATATTTGATCAATATCAAATGGATTCTATTTATTTCCATCTGCATAATGTCTTCGAGTTTTTAAAATTAGAATACTATACACATTATGGTGTATTCCGTAAAGCAAGTAAATATTACGATGCTGTAAATGAGGAGGTAGTTCCTCTTCTTATGCATAGTAATTTATATACATTCCCAACTCAGTTTTTACAGACAAAATTACAGCGTGCACTTCAGACAGATACACAAGGTGAATTGTTTGAAAGTAACAAAGAAACGTTTGATGATTTTGAGCCAGATATAGATGATATTCCTAACTATGTATCATATATAGTTTATAGAGCTATTTCAGCTTATTATGCTGGTGAGTTCGATGAGGCTGCCCGTTTCTTAAATAACTTATTGAATGAGGTGAGTTTGAAAAAATTTCCTCATGCATTTTTAGAAGTGAAGTGTTTACTTGCACTGCAATATGTATGTTTAAGAGATTATGAACTTTTTAATCAACTGTCTAACAGTATACAGAGGCAAATTAGATTGATGGGTAAAGAAAGTTGTCCATCTATCACGTTGTTCTTGAAGATGCTTAAAACAGGTATGAGTGAAGCCAAGAGAGATAAGATGACTAAAGTGTCTAATATCATAACAAAGTATGCACAGATTAAATCTCCGTATATTTTTGCACCTACACGCTCAATAAGAATGGATGACAGATTTATTCGTTTTGTTAGTGGAGATCTTGATTAAAAACTAAAAACCTACCTAAACAAAAGAGGCTATTTCAATTGAAATAGCCTCTTTTGTTTAGGTATAAAAATAATGTTTATGCAATCTCTAACGAAGAAAGGTTTTTCTGAGTAAGAGGTTTGTTTACATATTTTTTCACATAACTATAATTCTGAGATCGGCTAATATCTTGAGGGTTAATCGAAGAGGTTAACATTACGATCTTACATTTCTTTTTAGTTGATTCAGAAAGTTGATCAAATAAATCTAAGAACTGAAAGCCATCCATTAAAGGCATATCAATATCTAAAAAGATAAGTTCAGGTAATATCTGGTTAGATACATCATCTAATTTTTCAATATTACGTAAGAACTCAATGGCACTTTTAGCACCAGAATGAATAAAAATATTGTCACTTATTTTAGATGCTTCGATCATCTTTTGATTAATGAGATTGTCAATTTCATTATCATCAATCAACATCACAGAATAGTATTTTTTTTGAGTCATTTGGTATAAGTAAAGCGAAATAGAAATCAAATACTGAGTACTATTAAATGGGACTTGTTAGTTAACCACTGTAACGTAACTAATTCTTATATCAATATATGGAAAATAGAGAAGAACCTCAAAGGTTTTTTAGCTTAATTACAGTGTTGTTGGTACTTTGTATGTAATATTTGGTATGAAACGTAAAAAAAAGTAATTAAAAATAAAGTCTACATTCTATTCGTAAATAAAATGTAGACCTTATCTTAAAAATTACAGCTATTTAATATTTAAATATCAAATTTAATACCTTGTGCTAAAGGTAATACTCTACCATAATTTACAGTATTTGTTTGTCGGCGCATATATGCTTTCCAAGCATCAGAACCAGATTCTCTTCCGCCACCTGTTTCTTTTTCTCCACCAAAGGCACCACCAATTTCAGCACCAGAAGTACCAATGTTTATATTTGCAATTCCACAGTCAGAACCTGCTGCACTTAAGAATGCTTCAGACTCTAATAAATGGTTTGTAAATATTGCAGATGATAAACCCTGTTTTACATCATTTTGAATACGAATAGCATTTTCAACTTCTCCATCGTATTTAATTAGATAAAGAATAGGAGCAAATGTTTCATCTTGTACAATTTGATAATGATTTTCTGCTTCTACAATGGCAGGGTGAACGTAATTAGAAGATAACCCTTCTTTTGAGTAAGACTCGCCTCCAATTAATAGTTTACCACCTTCTGATGTAGCTTTATTAATGGCTGCTTTAAAAGCATCAACTGCATCATTATCTATCAAAGGACCAACTAAAGAGCTTTCATCTAAAGGATGTCCAATTGATAATGATGGATATATTTTTAATAAACGTTCTTTTACTTTATCGTATTGAGAAGCATGTACTATTAACCTTCTTGTTGATGTACATCTTTGTCCACACGTACCAACTGCTCCAAAAACAGTTGCTCGAATAGCCATTTCAACATCTGCATTTTCGGTAATAATTAATGCATTGTTACCTCCAAGCTCCAGTAAAGATTTTCCTAATCTAGCACCAACTGCTTCTGCTACTTTTTTACCCATTCTTGTAGAACCAGTAGCAGATACTAGAGGAATACGAGTATCATGAGACATGCTTGCCCCAATTGCTGCATCTCCGATGATGTAACTGAAAATACCTTCAGGTAAATCATTGGCTTTAAGTACGTCTTGCAAAATATTCTGACAAGCAATAGCTGTAAGTGGTGTCTTTTCAGATGGTTTCCAGATAGATACATTACCGCCAATTGCTGCAATCATAGCGTTCCAAGACCAAACGGCAACAGGGAAATTAAATGCAGAAATAATACCTACAATTCCAAGAGGATGCCATTGTTCAAACATTCTGTGGTCTTGTCTTTCAGACTTCATTTCTAAACCATAAAGTTGTCTAGATTGTCCAACAGCAAAATCACAGATGTCTATCATTTCTTGAACTTCACCAAGTCCTTCTTGATAAATTTTACCCATCTCGTAAGTAACTAACTTACCTAGAGGGTCTTTATATTTTCTTAGAGCTTCACCAATCTGACGAACAATTTCGCCTCTTCTTGGTGCAGGAAGTATTTTCCAATTTTCGTAAGCTTTTTGGGATGTAGCAACAATATGATCTAGATCTTCTTGTGTTGCCATTTCTACTTCTGCTATTACTTGGCCATCTGTAGGAGAAACAATTTTTCTTGTTGCTCTAGAAGAATCTAAAGAAGCAAAAGTTCTACCTGTTGAGAATGCAGGATTGCGCTTTTGGATTCCAAGTTCAGCAAGGAAATCCAAATTAATAATAGTGTTAGTGTTCATTGTCTTTATGTGTTTTTTTATGGTGCGTAAATTTGAATAAAAAAAGGTGGATTATCCAAAAAAATACCCCAAAAGAAAGAATAAAAAGTGTGTAATTAACACAAAAAGTCTTTTCTACTCTCTTTTGGGGTTTGAAAATGATTAATTAGACATCAAATAGGCTTTAATAAAATCGTCTAAATCTCCATCCAATACTTTTTGTACATCCGTTTTTTCAACAGCTGTACGAATATCTTTTACTAATTTATAAGGGTGCATTGTGTAATTTCTGATTTGCGAACCGAAATCTACACGCTTTTTACCACTTTCTACTTTAGCTCTTTCAGCATTCTTTAACTCTACTTCTTTTTGATAAAGTCTAGACTTCAACATTTTTATTGCCTTGTCTTTATTCTGAAGTTGAGAACGTTCTTGTTGGCATTCTATAATAATACCAGAAGTGTGTCTTAAACGAACGGCTGTCTCTACCTTGTTAACGTTTTGTCCACCAGCACCACCAGAACGAAAAGTTTCCCAAGTAATATCTGCAGGGTTCACCTCAATTGTAATCGAATCGTCTACTACAGGGTAAACAAATACAGAACCGAAAGTAGTATGTCTTTTTCCAGATGAATCAAAAGGACTTAAACGAACCATACGGTGAACACCAATTTCTGATTGTAAGTAACCGTAAGCAAAGTCACCTTCAAATTCTAATGTAGCTTGTTTAAAACCAACTACATCACCCTCATTTATGTTTACTACTTTTACTTTGTAACCATGTGATTCTCCCCACATTTTATACATTCTGAAAAGCATTTCTACCCAATCGTTAGATTCTGTACCACCCGCGCCAGAGTTAATCTCCATCATTGCACTTAAGCTATCCTCTTCGTTACTGAGCATTTTCTTTACCTCTAATGCTTCAACAGCATCTTCAGTTTTTTTACCTTCAGCGTTTAGTTCTTCCTCATCGACATCTCCAGCATCATAAAATTCAAATAAAGTTTCTAGATCTTCAAAAAGACTTTTTACTTCTTCAAATTTTATAACCCAAGCTTTTAACCCTTTTATTTCTTTTAAAAGTACTTCAGCTTCCTTTGGAGAATCCCAAAAACCTGCAGCAGTAGTTAAAGCTTCTTTTTCTTCGATATCACTTTTCTTATTGTCAATATCTAAGTACCCTTGAAGATCAGAAATTCTATTTCCTAGCTCTTTAAGTTGAGATTGATTCATATATTTTAGTTTTCTATTCTTTAAATCGTTGCAGTGTTACAAGACGATAAATTAGAATAGTGTGTGTCTTTTCTAATATTTGTATCAAATATAGAAGATTTTTTTTAGGTGATCAGAAAGAATGAATTGAACAATTTTAGATGATATCGAGAACTTTAAAGAATTTTAAGATTTTTTTTTCATCAAAAAGCCATTAATGCGTGTCCGTAATAAGGTATGGCAATTCTAAATAATTAAATTTGCTGTCATGATTAGAAAAATATTCTACATTTTAGGCATGCTTTCAATTTTACTGACTTCGGGTTGTGATAAAATCTCGAAGCTTTTTGAAAAGGCTGTTGAAGAAGGGAACATACAGAATTCACGTATTCCATTAGCACGTGTTAATGATAAGGTTTTATATGATACTGAATTGAAAAATCTATTTACTGACCGAATGACACACAAAGATTCGGTTAATATTAGAGATAGATATATTAATAATTGGGTTAGAAGGGTTATTACTTTAGAGAAAGCAGCTGCTCAGGTAGATGTCGAAAAGTTAGACTTACAAAGAAGATTGGATGATTATAAATTCCAATTGATAATGCATGAGTACGAAAGGGAATACATAGCCTCTAATTTGGATACATTGGTAACAGATGCACAAATTAAGAACTATTACACTAAGAACTCAGAAGATTTTATTTTAAAGAGTAATATTGTTAAAGGGATATTTTTACGGTACCCTAAAAATGCTCCAGATTTAAATAAAATCACCAAATGGTTAAAGAGCTCTAAAGAAAAAGATAAAGAAAAATTACGTTCTTCTGCCTTTGCTTATGCAGATTTTGTACATTTGGAAGATTCTGTTTGGTTAGACCTTGATGAGCTCCTTTTTGGAACTCCTTTTATGAAGTCTCAATCTGACATAACTAAACTCTTAAAAAGAGATAGACTTTGGGAAGCATCTGATGAATCTAATACTTTTATATATCAGATAAAAGATTATAAGATTGTAGACCAAACACCTCCTTTACAGTTTGTATCAAACCAAGTAAAGAATGTTATTCTCGGAAAAAGAAAATTAGAATTGCGTAGCGAATTAGATACTAAATTATACGACGACGCTACAAAAAATAATGAATATGAGATTTACGTCTCAGATAATTAAACGCTAAACATAATACATACTTTTATACAAGTATAAACAAGATATGAACCACCGTTTTTACACACTATTAGGACTCCTATTCGTCTTTGCTTCTTCTGTATTTGCACAAGATGATGCTATTCCTGTAGATAAAATTATCGCTAAAGTTGATAATAATATTATTCTACTTTCTGAAGTAGAAGCAGGATATCAACAAATGTTGGCTAATGGTCAATATCCTAAAGATCAGGATGCAGCAAGATGTGATATCTTAAAAGGATTGATCGTTAATAAAATTATGTATGCAAAAGCACAAATTGACTCTATTGATGTTGATGATGCTCGTGTTTCTGATGAATTAGAAAGACGTATGCAATACTTTATTTTACAAGCGGGTTCTCAAGAAAAATTAGAGAAGACATTAGGTACGTCTATAAACGATTTACGTGATGACTTGAGAGATCAGGTAAAAGAACAAATGACGGTGCAAACTATGCAACAGCAAATTATTGCTGATGTTAAGATTACACCTAAGCAAGTAAAAAAATACTATGAGTCTATTCCTAAAGATTCAATCCCATTTTTATCTGCAGAGGTAAAAGTTGGTCAGATAGTTAGAGAACCTAAAGTATCTGAGTCTGAAAAGGAAAAAGCAAGACAACAATTAGTAGATATCAAAAAGAGAATAGAAGCTGGTGAAGACTTTGGTGTTCTTGCAAAGCAGTTCTCTCAAGATTATGGTTCTGGTAGAAAAGGTGGTGATTTAGGTTGGCACGGTAGAGGTGAGCTAGTTCCTGAATTTGAGGAAGTAGCATTAACTATTGAACCAAACGAAATTGAAGACCCAATAGAATCTGATTTTGGATATCACTTAATTCAATTATTAGAAAGAAGAGGTGGACGTTTTAGAGCAAGACACATTCTTATTCGTCCTAAATCAAACTATAATGATGTAAAAGATGCTGTTCATTTTCTTGATAGCATTAGAACATTAATTGCAGATTCTGATACATTAGGTTTTGAGAAAGCAGTAAATTTATATTCTGATGATCAACCAACAAGAGCAAATGCAGGTTATTTTAAAAATAACTTAACGGGTAGTTCTTACATGGCAACTGATGAATTAGATCCTGTGGTATTCTTTGCAATTGATACAATGAAAGTAGGAAATACATCTAAACCATTAAAGTACCGTACAGAAGATGGACAAGATGCAGTTCGTATCATTTATTATTCAGGTTACAAGCCTCCACATTACGCAAACCTAAATGATGATTATCAAAAGCTTCAACAAGCAACGTTGAATAGTCAGAAAAATCAGATTTTAGAAAAGTGGATTAAATCAGCCAAAAATGATGTTTTTATCGAGATTGACCCACAATTTGATGGGTGTGAAATTGTCGATGGCATCTAAAACATATAATTTTTTTAAAGGGCAAATCCAATCTGTTGGATTTGCCCTTTTTTTATAACCAAAAAAAAACTAATTTCAATACTACGAGTAAGTCTGTTAATCATCTCCTTAGCAAAATAGAAAGCTTACTACTTAAAACGAAGTTGAAAAACTAGGTAACTGGAATAACAATAAAGCACATGACATCAAAGATTACTTTTGCTTCTGATAAAGAAGCAGCTGATGCACTTCATCAAAAATATATAAAACTTAAAGAAGAAATAGGAAAGGTTGTAATAGGACAAGATGAAACAGTTCATTTTGTTTTAACAGCAATTTTTAGTCAAGGGCACGCATTACTACAAGGAGTACCTGGTCTTGCAAAAACGCTTTTAATTAATACTGTTGCTTCTGCATTAGATTTAGGTTTTAGTAGAATTCAGTTTACACCAGATTTAATGCCTTCTGATATTTTAGGAGCAGAGACTATGGATCAGGACCGTAAATTTAAATTTGTAAAAGGACCAATATTCTCAAATATTATTCTTGCGGATGAGATTAATAGAACGCCACCAAAAACGCAGTCTGCGCTTTTAGAGGCAATGCAGGAATATAAGGTGACTATTTCAAATCAGGAGTTTCAGTTAGAAAAACCATTCTTTGTATTAGCAACTCAGAACCCAATTGAACAAGAAGGTACTTATCCTTTACCTGAAGCTCAACTTGACCGTTTTATGTTTAATATCATTTTAGACTATCCTTCTTACTCAGATGAGGTAAATGTAGTGAAAGCTACTACAAGTGATGTCAAGAAAACAGTTGATAGAGTAATGGGTGGTGATGAGATTTTATATTTTCAACACTTAATACGAAGAGTTCCAATTGCAGACAATGTGGTAGAATACGCTGTTAAACTTGTTCATAAAACTCGTCCTAATACAGAATTAGCAGATGAGTTTACAAATAAGTTTGTGGATTGGGGGGCAGGCCCTAGAGCATCTCAATATTTAGTAGTGGCAGCAAAATGTCATGCTATTTTATCAGGTAAGTACACGCCAGATATTGAAGATATTAAAGCTGTGGCTGTTTCTGTGTTAAGGCATAGAGTAGTGCGTAACTTTAAAGCAGAAGCAGAAGGGATATCAATTGTAGATATAATTAAAAAGTTATTATAAATTTAGAAAAGGATCATTTAATTATTTATTTGATCCTTTTTTGCGTATTTATCATTTTAGATTGTTTAATTTCATGTTCAATTTTAAACTGAACATTATTTTTTGAATATTTTCGATATGGCTAATTTTACATCCAAACTTATTTTTACTCTTCTATTAGGACTTTCTATAAGTCTATCTTCTACTGCTCAAAAGAAAAAGAATTACACTGATAAAGTAAGTGAAGTTACTTTTGATATGATCTATGTTAAAGGTGGATCTTATAAAATGGGTGATAGAAAAGGAGATTTGGTTTTAGATACGGGGGTAAACCCAAGTTTACCAATACATGAAGTACATATTGATGGTTTTTTTGTTGGTAAAGTAGAAGTTACTCAAGCATTATGGGAAACTGTAATGGGAAATAATCCGAGTGAGTATAAAATGGGAAATAATCCTGTAGAGATGGTTTCGTGGAATGATTGTAAACAATTTATTCAAAAATTAAATACACTTACAGGAAAAGAGTATAGACTTCTAACAGAAGCTGAATGGGAATATGTAGCTCGTGGAGGTAAAAAACTTGCACAAGGTATGTCTTCTTATGAAAATATTATGGCTAGAGCATGGTTGTTACCTAACTCTGAAGACTCGCACCACGAAGTTGGAACGAAAGTACCAAACGAACTTGGAATCTATGATTTGCAAGGTAATGTTTGGGAATGGGTGAATGACTGGTATAGTGAGACCTCTTACAAACAATCTACAGAAAATAACCCTCAGGGTGTTCAAAATGGAGAAACTAAGGTGTTTAGAGGAGGTTCGTATTTAAGTGACGAATTTTTCTGCAGACCTGCTTACAGAAATTATGACGGTATTGATATTCGTCAGGATTTCTTAGGACTCAGAGTTGCTAGATCGCTTTAGTTCTTTTCGCTTATTAAACGCAATAAATAAAAAACCTAAAGGAGCAAAAATCAAAGTCGGAATTGTTGAGAGTTCTGGATTTGGAGTTCCTTTTAGTGAGTGAACAGTATAAGTTGCTATTATTGCAATCGAAGAAGGTAAAAGTACTCCAAGTATAAATTTACCTTTTGATGTTAATCTTTCGCAAAGTGCCGATACATATCCACCAAAGATAAATGTGTAGGCACTTTGTTTTAAAGCAGCAGCTAAAGCTCCAGATGTGTTTCCAGAATCATAATAGTTTATTCCGAAGACTAGAACACCTAAAAAAAGTGCTCCACCTAGTCCATAGCGAATGCTAATGTATGTTTTTATATAGTTTTTTATAGAACTAATCATTCGATTAATAAGTAAAATGGAGTTTAGCCCGCCTGTTTTTCAGATGGGGTAATAATAATAACTATGTCTATACGCTCAAAGCGTACCAATTAACGAAGTAATAAAAAAAATATGTCAGTTCAAGAAAAAGGAGAACAATTTAGTAGTAAATGGGGAGTGATTTTAGCTTCCTTAGGAATGGCCATAGGTGCAGGTAATCTGTGGAGGTTCCCAAGGTTAGCAGGCCAATATGGAGGAACCTTTATAATATTATGGTTCCTTTTTCTATTTATATGGTCTATTCCCATTCTTTTATCTGAATTTTCTATAGGTAAGAAATTTAAACATGGAGTGATTTCATCATTTGCCCAAGCAGCAGGTAAAAAGTATACATGGATGGGTTTTTTTATCACTTTATGTACTCTTGGAATTACATTTTATTATTCTGTTGTAACTGCATGGGGATTAAGATATGTAGGTTTATCAACTTCTCTTTTAACGGATAAAAAAGCATTAGAAGGGCTAAATCAGGACTTTCTAGAAGTATATTGGCAAAGTATATCAACAGGTAGTTATCTTACAGTAGGTATACATATCGGTGTGGTTATTTTTGCTGTATTTATGTTGTATAAAGGTATTCAGCAAGGTTTAGAAAAAGTTAATAAAATACTTATTCCATCATTATTATTTTTGATGTTATTGGTTGCTGCGGTAGCTTTATCAACAGAAAATGGTCCTAAAGGATTAGAATATATGTTTCATATAGATACCGCTTTGTTTTTTAACTCTAAGGTATGGATAGAAGCAGTAACTCAATCTGCTTGGAGTACAGGAGCAGGATGGGGATTGATGCTAACAATTGCATCTTACTCTAGAGATAAAGAAGATGTTACTTTTAATATCTTAGTGAGTGGGATTGGTAATAATCTAGCTTCATTAATAGCTGGAATAGCAATTTTACCCTCTGTTTTTGCAATCGCATCATCAGATGCACAGGCTATATCTTATTTACAATCTGGAAATACAGCATTAACGTTCACAATTATCCCTTTATTATTTGCTAAAATACCCTACGGAGAAGTTTTAGGAGTAGTGTTCTTTGTTGCGTTTACTATGGCTGCTTTTAGCTCTTTAATAAGTATGGTAGAGTTGTGTATTAGAACATTTACTGATTTGAAGTTTAATAGAACAAAGGCGAGTATAATAACTGGTGGGTTGTGTATTGTATTTGGTTTACCTTCTGCAATGTCATTAAATTTTTTCTCAAACCAAGATTGGGTTTGGGGATTAGGATTATTAATATCAGGTCTATTTATAAATTTTGCAGTGCAAAAGAATGGTGTTGGAAAATTTAAGGAGGAGTATATTGATAAAGATTCTAGTATTATAATTCCTGCTATTTTTTATAAAATTGCAATGTACTTAAACATTGGTATTGGAGTGTTTTTAATCTGGTGGTGGATGTCGCAAGGATATTCAGAAAACCCTTGGTTTAAAGATGGAGTTTGGAATTTCTTTGATGTTTACTCTAATGCAACAATAGTAACTCAGTGGGTAGCTGTAATATTAATAGGGATTCTATTAAACAAATGGCTCTATAAGAAGTTTGTAAAATAGAAATAATGATCAAAATTATTTTATACAGTTGTTATTCCAACTATACTTGTAACTCACTTTTAAAAACGCTGAAATTATGATTTCGTTTCCAAACGCGAAAATCAATATAGGATTGGCTATTACAGGAAAAAGAGAAGATGGTTTTCATGATATTGCCTCTTGTTTTTATCCTGTTGAATGGACTGATATATTAGAAATAATACCTAGTGATAAACTTGAGTTTACAAGCTCAGGAATAGAAATACCTGGTAGTACAGATGGTAATTTATGTCTTCAGGCTTATTCTATTTTAAAGCAGGAATTTGATATACCCCCTGTCAAAATTCATTTGCATAAAGTTATTCCAATTGGAGCTGGTTTAGGTGGAGGATCAGCGGATGGTGCATTCGCATTAAAAATGCTAAATGATCTTTTTAAATTGTCAATATCAGATGAACAATTAGAAGAGTATGCAGGTAGAATGGGGAGCGATTGTCCCTTTTTTATCAAAAATAAACCCGTTTGGGTAATGGGTAGAGGAGAATTATTTGAATCAATAGCATTAGATCTATCTAATAAATATATTGTTCTAGTAAATCCATCAATTCATATATCTACAAAAGAAGCTTATTCAGGCGTTAACCCACAACCATTATCATTTAATTTAAAAGATGTTTTAGAAAATGATTTAGAAGACTGGAATGGCAAAGTGAATAATGATTTTGAGCAAGGGTTATTTGAAAAGTATAATGTATTACCACAGTTAAAAGACCAATTATATGGTTTAGGAGCGAGATACGCTAGTATGACTGGTTCTGGATCAACTGTTTTTGGTGTATTTGATCAATTACCAAACATCGAATTATTTAAAGATTATATGGTTTGGAGTGGTAAACTCTAAATGTAAAATTGATATATAAAAAATCCCCTTAGAAAATAACGTTTTAAGGGGATTTTTTTTGATTCTAAATGAGTGTAAAAGATGACTTTTGTTATGTTCTTTTGGAAACATTATTATTAAACAAGTGTTTTTACAACTATTATTATTAATAAATAAGTTTTTAAATGACTGATTTACAGTATATGTATAGTGTTTTCAAACAAAGCAAATGTGATTAAATTTAGCTTGTTTAGAATTATTCGAAATAAGCAACAACTGATTATGATTATTGTATCTCGATTAGTTGAGGTATAATTTTGTATCAACAAATTAAACGAGAGAACTATCTCACCACAATATTTATCTAAACGTTAATTTTATGAGTTGGGGAAAAACGTTGGGCAGTTCAATAGGAAAGAAGATCATGATGTCTCTTTCTGGAATATTGCTCATCTTATTTTTAGCTGGACACGTGTCTGGTAACATGACATTACTTATGGGAAAAGCTGAAGCATTTAATGTGTACGCACATTTTATGTCTACAAATCCTATTGTACAAGTAATTGCAAATGTATTTAAGTTATTCTTCGTAGCACACATTGTTTATGCTATTGCATTAATTAGGCAAAATAAGAAAGCTAGAGGAAATAAAGCTTACGATCAAACAAACAAAGATGGTACAACAGTTTCTAAATACATGGGTGTATTAGGTACTGTAATTGCAGTTTTCTTGGTTGTTCACTTAGCACAATACTGGGCAGTAATGCACGAATTAAGAGGTACTATTGGTACTGTAACTTATGACGGTGTAGTTATGAAAGACCTTTACAGTGTTGTTGCAGCATCTTATGCTAACCCTATTATTGTAGGTGCATATGTAGCATGTATGTTTGTTCTTGCATTCCACTTATGGCATGGCTTTGCTAGTGCTTTCCAAACTTTAGGATGGGCTAGTAAAAGATGGACACCAATCATTTCTTTTGTTGGTAAAGCATATTCTATCATAGTTCCTGTGTTATTTGGATTGATTCCAGTTGTAATGTATTTGAGAGGATAATTCCTTTTAAACCATTATTTGAAATCATTTTTTTAACAGCATTTAAAAGAAAAATAGAATGTCATTAGAATCAAAAATCCCAGCGGGCCCATTGGCTACGAAATGGGAACAACATAAATTTAATGTAAAGCTTGTTAACCCATCAAACAAAAGAAAGTTTGATATTATTGTAGTGGGTACAGGTTTAGCAGGTGCTTCTGCAGCTGCAACATTAGCTGAACTTGGATATAACGTACACGCTTACTGTTTTCAAGATTCACCAAGAAGAGCACATTCAATTGCAGCTCAAGGTGGTATTAATGCAGCAAAAAATTATCAAAATGATGGTGACTCAGTTTACCGTTTATTTTACGATACAATTAAAGGTGGAGATTACAGATCGCGTGAAGCAAACGTTCATCGTTTAGCTGAAGTTTCTACAGAAATTATTGACCAATGT
This sequence comes from Flammeovirga pectinis, assembly GCF_003970675.1. Classification (GTDB taxonomy): domain Bacteria; phylum Bacteroidota; class Bacteroidia; order Cytophagales; family Flammeovirgaceae; genus Flammeovirga; species Flammeovirga pectinis. Next base: position 2,949,062 of record NZ_CP034562.1, on the reverse strand, counting down.
GTGGCTCAAGGTGTTCCTTTTGCTCGTGATTATGGTGGGTTATTAGATAACCGTTCGTTCGGTGGTGCTCAGGTATCTCGTACGTTCTATGCTCGTGGTCAAACTGGTCAACAATTATTATTAGGTGCATACTCAGCGTTATCTAAAATGGTAGCTTCTGGTAAAGTAAAAATGCACACACGTAAAGAAATGCTAGATGTAGTTACTATTGATGGTGCTGCTAAAGGTATTGTAACACGTGATTTGATAACAGGTGAGATAGCTTCTCATGCAGGTCATGCAGTATTGCTTTGTACAGGTGGATATGGTAACGTATTTTACCTTTCTACAAATGCAATGGCATCTAATGCATCTGCAGCATGGAGAGCATATAAGAAAGGGGCTAAATTTGCTAACCCTTGTTTTACTCAAATTCACCCTACATGTATTCCTGTACATGGTGAATACCAATCGAAATTGACATTAATGTCAGAATCGCTACGTAACGATGGTCGTGTTTGGGTACCAAAAGATCAAAAGAATCATAAAATCTTAGCAAAAAATGCTGCAAAGCTTGCTGAGGAAGATAGAGATTATTACTTAGAAAGAAGATATCCTTCATTTGGTAACTTAGTACCCCGTGATGTAGCATCTCGTAATGCGAAGATGGTATGTGACGAAGGAAAAGGTGTTGGTGTAACTGGTTTAGCTGTATTCTTGGATTTTGCTGATGCGATCAAACGTGACGGTAAAGATACAATTGCTGCTAAATATGGTAACTTATTCGATATGTATAAGCAAATCACTAATGATGATCCTTATACAATGCCAATGATGATCTATCCTGCGGTTCACTACACAATGGGTGGTCTTTGGGTAGATTATAACTTATCTACTAACGTACCTGGTTTGTATGCATTGGGAGAGGCTAACTTCTCTGATCATGGTGCAAACAGATTAGGAGCTTCAGCATTAATGCAAGGTCTTGCAGATGGTTATTTTGTAATTCCTTACACAATGGGAGATTACATTGCAACTTTACCATTAGGTAAGAAGGTTGATATTAATAACCCTGCATTTGCAGAAGCTGAAAAAGCTGCTAAAGCTCGTATTGATAAGGTATTAACTATCAATGGTAATCAAACACCAGATGATCTTCATAAAAAATTAGGTCATATTATGTGGGAATACTGTGGTATGTCTCGTAATAAGGCTGGTTTAGAAAAAGCTCGTGGTTTGATTCAAGATCTACGTAAGGAATTCCATAAAGATCTTAAAGTAATCGGTACTAATGAAGAGTTAAACATGACGCTTGAAAAAGCATTACGTTTAGAAGACTTCTTAGATTTAGGTGAGTTGATGGTAATCGATGCACATAACCGTGAAGAATCTTGTGGAGGTCACTTCCGTGAAGAATCACAAACTGAAGAGGGTGAAGCACTTCGTCAAGACGATAAATTCACTTACGTATCAGCTTGGGGTTACAAAGGAGAGGATCAAGATCCTGAGTTAACGAAAGAAGATTTAGTCTTCGAAAACGTAAAATTAACTCAACGTAGTTACAAGTAATTAGACCAAGGGTTGATGATAATCAACCCATTTGAAACAATTCAAAGCACAGGTTGTTAACTAAAGACAACCAACAACTTGAAGATCATGGCAGGAAATACAATTAATATTAAGCTTAAAATTTGGCGTCAGGCTGGTGAAAACAAGCCGGGTAAATTTGAGTCATATACAGTAAATGATGTATCTGAAGATATGTCATTCCTAGAAATGTTGGACGTTCTTAACGAGAACGAATTAAAAGACGGTAGAGACCCTATCCACTTTGATCACGATTGTCGTGAAGGTATTTGTGGTATGTGTTCTTTATACATCAACGGTAAACCTCACGGACCTAAGCACGGTATTACAACTTGTCAGTTGCATATGCGTACTTTCTCTGATGGTGAAACTATTGTTGTTGAACCTTGGAGAGCTTCTGCATTCCCAGTATTGAAAGACCTAATAGTTGATCGTACTTCATTTGAAAGAATTATGCAAGCAGGTGGTTACGTAACAGTAAACACTGGTGGTGTACCAGATGCAAACGAGATTGCTATTCCAAAAACTGTTGCTGATGAAGCAATGGATGCGGCGCAATGTATCGGTTGTGGTGCTTGTGTAGCTGCTTGTAAAAATGCTTCTGCAATGTTGTTCACTGCAGCTAAAGTATCTCAATTAGCAGTATTACCACAAGGTAAAGCAGAGCGTAAGCGTCGTGCTTTAGCAATGGTAGAGCAACATGATGCTGAAGGATTTGGTGCTTGTACAAATACAGGTGCTTGTGAGGCTGTTTGTCCGAAAGAAATCTCTATTACTCATATCGCAAGATTGAACAGAGAATTTACTCGTGCAGCATTCTCAGGATCTGAAACAGATTACACGAACTAATATAAAATTTAGTTATATATATCGAAGCCGGATAAATTTATTTTATCCGGCTTTTTTTATTCACTCAATAGTATCCATAGATAAGCATTGAAAGCTAATAGAGAATAGACAAAAATGGATTGTTTTCTACTTAATTGTATGATTATTATCTTAATAACGTATCCCTACCTATTAATAATGTACCTTGTAGCTAGCTAACATAATCAAATCATTCGAAGTGAACTTAAGGATAATATTTCTACATCCTTTCTGATTATTGAGACACTAATTATCAACTTAATGACTGATATTTAGTAAGTATCTTTTTTAATAATCTTATCACATTACCTTAATCAATTCATTAATGATTATAGGTTTCTATCTAAAAATAATCATATGAATTTATCTAAAATTGGAGTTATTGGGACGTCTAAAAAAGAAGATGAAAGACGTATTCCTATTCATCCAGAACACCTAAGTAGACTATCAGAAAGTATTCGTAAAAAATTAATCTTCGAAAAGGGATATGGTAAACCTTTTAATATTAGTGACGAAGAAATTGCAAATCAAACAGGAGGGGTAGCATCAAGGTCAGAAATCTTAGCTAATATTGGAGCGGTAATCATTGCTAAACCTATATTGTCTGATTTAGAAGAAATGAAAGAAGGGGGAGTAGTTTGGGGATACCCGCATTGTGTACAACAAAAAGAAATTACTCAAATTGCTATAGATAGGAAGTTAACTCTTATTGCTTTTGAAGATATGTTTGTTTGGAGTCCAAGTGGACGAATTGGTAGACATACTTTTTATAAAAATAATGAAATGGCAGGTTACTGTGCTGTTATCCATGCCTTGCAGTTAAAAGGAATTGATGGACATTATGGTAATCAAAGAAAAGTAACAATTTTTAGTTTTGGAGCTGTAAGTAGAGGAGCTATTTATGCTTTAAAGGCTCATGGATTTAGAGATATAACTATTTGTGTTCAAAGACCTGATCATGAAGTTAGAGAAGAGGTTTTAGATGTAAACTATGCTCGTATAGAAAAAGGTGGTCCAAACGAACCTCGTTTAAAAGTAGTAGAACATGATGGCTCTCAACGTGCTCTTCTAGATTTAATTAGTGAATCAGAGATTATTATTAATGGTACTTATCAAGATACAAATGCTCCACTTAATTTTATAGTTGAAGAAGAAAAGGATAGCTTAAGACCAGGTGCATTAGTTATAGATGTGAGTTGCGACGAAGGTATGGGCTTCTATTTTGCTAAACCTACAACGTTTAAAAACCCATTAATTGCTGTAGATAATATAGATTATTATGCGGTAGATCATACACCAACTTACCTTTGGGAGAGTGCTTCAAGATCAATTTCTGCAGCATTAATTGTACATTTGGAGTCTGTTCTTGCAGGTAAACCTGGGTGGGAGGAAAACCCAACAATCAAAAATGCAATTAATATAGAAAATGGAGTGATTGTAAAAGATACAATTCTTAAATTTCAGAATCGAGAAGCTAACTTCCCGCATATAGAATTAGAAGAGAGCCTAGTATAAAGGTCAATAATTATCTGTTGAGATAGTTATTTTAGTAACATTTACTTTTAATAAACGTATACTTAAATAAGTGTCAATAAAAATATAATTATCAAATGAAATCAACATTAGTAGCTTATTTATTATGGTTTTTTGTGGGTGTTTTAGGCATTCATCGTTTCTATTTAGGTAAAACTACTTCAGGTATTGTTTATTTACTTACTGGAGGGGTATTTGGAATTGGTTGGATTATAGACTTGTTTCTTGTAGGAGGAATGGTTGATGAAGCGAACTACAAAGCAGGAAATATTGCTGCTATGGAAAAAATGCTCTACGAAGATAAATAGGCTATATAGCCATACAAAAAAGCCGTTGTTCTATTAAATTAGAGCAACGGCTTTTTATTTAGTGTAATTTTATAAAAGGTTACCAATTTTTACTTCAATAAAATACATTCTTGGAGTGATAGGCCCGTAAACAAATGCAGCATCTCTATCAGCACCACTTACAAATTGATCTTGCATTTGATTAAAGATATTTTTAACACCTGTTCCTAATTCAATAGTAGCCTTTCTTCCTAAGGTCGTTTTGTAAGAAACCTTAACTCCCATATCAATAAATGATTGTGTTTCTATTAAAGATTCATTCTCTACAGGTTGACCGTCAATAAATCCTCCAGGTAATAATGGAACATACATACTACCTGTATAGATACCTGTTAAAGAGGTCGTCCATTTTTGAGCAGGTTTGTAATTTAAAGTAAGAGATCCATATTGGTTTGGAGTTCTAAGAATATATTTTGATGTACTACTATCTTCATCTCCCCATTGGTTGTCTTCTTCGTATTCTGCGGTCTGAATAGTATATGCAGCCTGAATATTTAGTTTTTCTGAAGGAGCTACTTTTGCTTCAAGATTTACACCTTGTACAATAGCATCAGAGGTTGAATTTCTTTTATAATTAATTAAAGTACCATCGTCTAAATACTGGTATTGATTATCAAACCTATCTTTGATGCGAGTATGGAAACCTTCTACCAAAAAGTACGTTTGCACATTTCCAATTTTCTTCTCATAATCCCATGCAAGGTTATAAGAAAAAGAAGTTTCAGCCTTTAAATCCGGATCAAGAACTGTACGTACAGCTTGCCCACCTGCTACTTCAATATGTAAATCTTCAGAGAACATTTGCGGAGCTCTAAAGCCAGTTGCAAACCCACCTCTTAATTGCATATCATCTGTGATATTGTACTTAAGGTTTATTCTAGGATTGATTGCGGGTACGTTTTTATTGTTCTCAGGATTTTCAAAATCTTTAATCATTACATAATCCATCCTTGCACCAATAAGAACAGATAGCTTATTACCTTTCCATTCATTTTGAGCAAAAATAGCCATTGTTTGAGATTGCTGATTCGATACTGGAATATCGTTAGTTTCTTGTCCTGAATCTTGATCAAAGTAGCCTAACTTTTTATCGTTAATTTCATCAAAAATATATTCGGTACCTACAACAAAATAAGTTTGGGCATTGAACATTTTACCAAGGTCTAAATTAGCTTGTAATCCACCAACGTAAGTAGTCCCTGTAGTTAAACCATAACCATCAGGAGCTTGATTAGCTCCATAGTAACTATTTCGTTTTACATATTGTAAGTTTGAATAGCCATTCAGGTGTGTTTTTTTATCCTTACTAAACCAATCATAATTAACACTACCACTAACAATACCCATGTTTATCCATTCTGTAATGTCAGTATTTTCAGGAGCTTCATTTAATTTATTACCACCTCTACGATCTTCGTGTATATACCTAAGATCACCCGTTATTTTATTCTGATCATTAAAATTATGATAGATCTTAGTACCTATAGAAGCTGTTTTTAATTGAGGTAATTCGGTGAAATCATCTTTTAAAGGAGCACCAATTGCCTGCCCACTATCATCAACTTTGTACCAAACATCATTAGGGTTAGCATTCCAAGCGTCTCTATTTCTATAAGAACCATAGATGTAAGCTCCTGTTTTATCATTTTTTGAAACAACAGAAGTATTGAAGTAAACATTGTAATCATTTGATTTACCATCAATAGTACTAATATTGGTACCTACTTCGTAAGAATTAAATTGAGGAGCCTTTGTAATAATATTTACAGTACCTCCAATCGCATTTGCACCAAACAAAACGGAACCACCGCCTCTTACAACTTCAATTTGATCTACCATAGAAACAGGAATCTGCTCTAGACCATAAACACTAACAAGACCATTAAAAATTGGTCTGCTATCCATTAATATTTGAGTATAAGGTCCTTCTAATCCATTTAGCCTTAAAGAAGAAGACCCGCAGTTACCACATGTATTTTCAACTCTAGCACCAGATACAAAATTTAATCCGTCTGCAACAACTTTAGAACTTGAAGCAGTAAAAATTTCTTTACTTACAACATTTACAACAGCAGCAGTTTCTTTTCTACTTTGTTCTCTTCTACTACTAGAAACAATTACCTCATTTAACTGCAGTAAATCTTTGTCAAGATTAAAATGAATTTCTCTTACTCCTTTAGTAGCAGTAATTTTTTTCTGTTGTGGAGAATACCCAATAGCAGAAACTAGAATTGTATATTCTTTTCCTTTTTCAAGTTCAATTTTAAAATGCCCATGATCGTCTGCAGAAGTGCCAAATGCACCATCATTAACAGAAACGGTAGCAAAAGGAAGATGCTCTTTACCAGATGTAATATGCCCTGTAATTTCAATCTTATCAGAACCTATTGCACTAAAAGTAATTAGGAAAAAAAATGTAGTTAGAATTGCCTTCATGGCTGTAGTATATAGAGATAAATTATAAACGACTAAATTATTTATACTGCAAATATAAATAAATTTTTAGGCTTGCCTAAAAATTTGATAATAATTTATTGAGAACATTTTATTAATGAAATTAAATCGATATGGTTTGTCAATAAAACAGGAGTAGTTTCGTAAATTATTCTAGTACTTATAAAACACATTATGATATCAAAAAATATTACTAACTCAATTATTTTACTCTTGATACTATTTTCAGCTTGTACAAAAACTGAAAAAGTAAATGAAAATACAGTTGTTATTGTATCAATAGATGGATTTAGATATGATTATCCTATTAAATACAACACACCTAATTTAGATCTTATAGCAAAAGAAGGGGTGAAAGCAACTTCTATGATTCCTTCTTACCCTAGTAAAACATTTCCAAACCATTATGCTATTGCTACAGGAATGTATCCTTCAAATAATGGTTTAGTTCATAATTCATTTTACGATCCAGAACGTAAAGAAATGTATAGAATAGGTATTGGTAAAAAAGATGGTTCTTGGTTTTATGGAACACCTCTATGGACTCTAGCTGAGTTACAGGGAGTTAAAGCTGCTTCCTTTTATTGGCCAGTTTCTGATAGTAGAGTACAAGGAATAACACCATCATATTATTTTAAATACAACAAATCTACTCCATATGCTCAACGTATTGACCAAATTGGAAATTGGTTAAAAATTAAAGGTGAAAAAAGACCAAGGTTTATCACTTTATATTTTTCTTTGGTAGATACACAAGGGCACAGATATGGACCGGATGCTAATGAGACAAAAGAAGCAGTAGAATACATTGATCAACAGATAGGAGCACTTTATAAAACTATTAAAGCAAGTGAACATCCCGTTAATTTAATTGTTGTTTCAGACCATGGTATGGAAAATGTAGATGTAGAACACCCTATTATTTTAGAAGGTTTAGGGAGTTTTGATAATTTTACTTGTGTAAATGGAGGAGGAGTACAATACTTACTTTATCCAAATGATGAAGCAAACGTCCAAGAGGTTTATGCTAAATTAAAAGCACAAGAAAATAAGGGAATGCATGTTTATTTAAAAGAAAATATACCAGCTAATTTACATTACTCTAAAGGAAAAAGAATTCCGGCAATTGTTTGTGAGGCTATTCCCCCAAGAGCTTTTAAAAATGCGAGAGGTGGGGTAAGTAAGGGTACACATGGCTATAATCCATATACCATAAAAAATATGCATGCTATATTTTACGGAGTAGGGCCAAACTTTAAAAAAGGAGTAGAAATTCCCTCTTTTGAGAATGTAAATATTTACCCTGCAATAGCAAAAATTATTGGTTTGGAAATACCTAATGATATTGATGGTAAAATAGAAGTTCTTGGTCCTTATTTACAGTAAAAAAATGCCTTCTTAGAATTTATAACTAAGAAGGCATTATTGTATAAAAAGGAACGCTACTTAAATTAATGGCTCTTGACCATAGAAGTATTTTACTTCAGCAATTTTAAGTGAAGGATTTTCTTTTTCAACTTTAGATTTGTACTCTCTTACCAATTTATTCCACTTAAATGCAGATTGATTGTAGTAACCTCTTAGCATTAAATCTCTAGTACTTGTGTCTTTAATTCTATCTAAAAGGCGAGCCGGCTTTTCGTAATTATCAAAGTTATCCACAGATTTAGATAATTCTTCTAACGATGCAATTAACGTGGCAACATCAGAATCGTATTGGAGCATAGAATCTTCATTATTAAATGTTCTATTTGAGTACACAGAATTTTTTGCTTCAGAAATACTATTAAGTACATCTTTCTTTAAATCAGTGTTTAATACTACTCCGTTTGCTTCCAGATCAGACACTATTCTAGTTGAAAAATCTAATTTTAATGTTTCTGATTCGAAAGCATCATTTCTAAGAGAATCAATTTCAATATATAAAGTATTAGAATTCACTGTAGATAAATCCTCTTCTTCAATTACAAAAGTACTATCATCATACTCACTATCTGATTTTTCATCAGAAGAAGTAGAACATGAAATAAAGAATGTAAATAAACTAATGAATATTAGGCCGTATTTTGCTGACATTTTAAAAAAGTTATTGTTGAATTAGGTAAGTAATCAATTAATATTCCAATTATTAATTTCCACCAATTTTTTGATTTGATTTGAAGTCGTAAAGTGTAAACATACGAAGTCTATAGTACGATAACCAATACTCTTTTAACGCTGCTAAATACTCTTTGGTCTTTTGATCCTTGTCTTTTAAAGCAATATTTAAGTCAGTAACACTAATTTTTCCTACCATATAACGTCTTCTAGCAATTTCATAACTCTTTTCGGCAATACTTCTTGCTTTTTCGGTTGATAAAGTACTGGATCTAATTATGGGAATTTGGCGAGCTAATAAATAGATATTCTGACTAAAAAGTTCTTCTTCTTGTTGTATGGTACTTTGTACTAATCTTTGATTAGAAATGGCAGTTTCTACTTTAGATTTTCTCCTGCCCCAATCAAGAATGGGAATATTAAAACCTAATTGGAATTGTTGCTGACTATTAGGACTTTCATATACGCCAGATGGGGTAGTTGCTTGTTGCGTTAAACCAAACTGCCCACTCATGTTAATTTGTAAACCAGATTCTCCCTTTGCTTTAGCAACATCTCTCTCCGCTTCTAATTTCCTTCTTTTATAATTAATATACTGCTGTTTATTTTCTCTTGCTTGTATAACGGCAACATCTGCACTAATTGCTATATCAGGGATTTCGGCAGGGGTAGACAATTGACTTACTGTATTTTCTGGAATATTTAAGTAATTGAATAATGATAATCTACTTCGTTCTACATCAAGATTGGCAGATTGTAAATCCCTGTCAGCAGTTAATACATTTAATTCCAACTGCAAAAGTTCATTTTCTGCAATCTTACCAAGATTATACCTACCCTGGCCAATTCTATAAATAGTATCATTATTAGATAGGTTTTTTTCGGCTACATCATGACTAATTTGAGCAATAAGAAGGTTAAAATAAAGTTCAGTAGTTTCGTAAGCTATCATCTCTAATTCTTCAGCGTATTGCTTTAGAGATTCTTCATAACGCAAAGGCTCAATTTGCTTATTCCATTTAAGAGGGTTGAAGTTAAATAAAGGTTGATAGAAGCCAATCATAAAGGGTTGTCCAGCATAACTTGTACCCGTATTTACTCCTTCAAAATTATCAATTCTTTGCATCTGAGCACCCATATAAATTTTACCACCAGTAAGCCCAATGTTTTGTTCTAAGTTAAGGTTAACATTAGAAGTAGACATACTTACAGCCCTAAACTCTGTACTACCATCTGGTTGTGTGATAGGATTAATAGACCTATTATAATTAGGTAGGTTACCGTTTAAAACCAATTGAGGTAAATAAACAGATTTGAATTGTTTGTACTGCCAATAGTAATTTTCCTTTTTGTTTTCTGCTTTTTGAGAAGAAAGAGATCCATTTTTTGCAATTTCTATTACTTGGTCAAGTGTAATTAAACTTTGTCCAAAACTAGAAATACTTAGTAGAAGTAAACCTACTAAAAGCTTGATATGTATATTTTTCATGAAGTTGTTGATTAAGGCTGTTATTCGTATCGAAGAGATTCTATTGGGTCTTGTGATGCGGCTTTTTTTGCAGGTGAAATTCCAAAAATAACACCAATAGATGCAGCAACTCCAAAAGAGATAATAACAGAGGAGAAGGATATAATTGTTGGAATATCTGCAATACTAGATATTAATAAAGCCATAGAAATACCAAGTATTACACCTATAGTACCACCTGTTAGACTAATTAGAATGGCTTCAAAAAGAAACTGTAAAATGATATCCATTTTTTTAGCTCCTAATGAAATTCGTAAGCCAATCTCTTTTATGCGTTCTAACACAGACGCTAGCATAATATTCATAATACCAATACCACCAACAATTAATGATATTCCAGCAATTGCACCAAGAACTATATTAAAAATGTCTTTTGTTCTTTGTTGCTGTTTAAGTAACATTTCTGGAATACTGATTTCAAAATCAATTTTGTCGTAATGCCTTCTACTTAGCATTTTTTGTAATACCTCTGTAGCTAGTGATAACTCATTAGCATTAGACATTTGCACAACAATTTTATCTAGCTGATTATAGTTTGCTTTTTTATCACTTGGCTGATTATTGTTTCTAGCTTGCTCAGCAGATGCTTTTTGAATGGCAGTTTTAGTAACTCTCGACCGATCTTTAAAACGAATAAGCATTGTTTCAATAGGTATATAAACATCCATATTTACATTTCTGATACCCAATTTTTCTAAATTTTTAGACATCGTACTTCTTTCTTTAAGTACCCCCACTACAGTAAGCCATTGCCCACCACACTTTATCTGTTTACCGATAGGGTCTTCTGAACTAAAGAAACGGGTTTGTAAACTACGTCCAATAATACAGACAGAAGCTCCAAACTTAGCATGTGCTTTATCAAATATATTACCTTGAGATAATGTATGATTATAAATTTCGAAATAGTGGTTATTCACCCCAACTAATTTAACAGACCTTCTAAGACCGTTCTTAATGATGTTAGTTTCAATTTCAATTTCAGGACTTAAACGTTGAATGTTAGGAATTACTTTTTCTATATTTTTCACATCTAGGAGTGAAAGCCCTGGAGAGAATTTTTCTTTATCTTTTTTGCTCTCAGAAGCCACCTTTTCTTCAGACTGTTCTATTATTGGGGAAATAACTATGTTATTCACTCCTACGAGTTTCATCTGATCTAAAATTTCTTGTTGTGCTCCATTACCTATAGCTAACATGGCTATTACTGCCGCTACTCCAAAAATAATTCCTAGAGCAGTAAGGATAGAACGTAAAGAATTAGCAAGAATGGCGTCTAAAGCAATCGATAAATTGATTAAATAACGTTGCATATTTTATTATTTAGACGATTCTTCTAAGTATGATGGAGGTGTAGATAAAGCAATAATATCATTTTCTTTTACCCCAGATGTTATCTCTACATCTTGGTCGTTCATCAAACCTATTGTTACCTCTTGAATATCATAACTATTGAGATTTTTAATGAAAACGAAATTTGATGAATCTCCTTGAACATGTAAAGCTTCTATTGGAATTAGAAGGATATCATTTTTCTCAGATGTTTTAATCTCATTAGATGTAGTCATTGATGGGCGTAAAGTACTGTCTGTTTCAGCTAAAAGAATAGATACTTCAAAGACTTTTGCATCAGAGTTAGGACGTTGTTCCCCAACATTAGCAACATGTGTTACTTCACCCTGTAGTTTTTTATCAGGAAAGGCATCTAAACCAATATTTACTTTTTGCCCTTTTTTAATCTTCCGAATATCTACTTCATTCACAAAAGTTTTTGATAGCATAGAAGATAAATCTGGCAGGGTAGCCACAACAGGGTTCCAAGCTTGAATATTAGAACCTTCTTTTACTTTATTACCATTCCAATCTTTTGTATAGATAATCATACCATCTTCGGGAGCAAAAATTGTAAACTCACCAAAGAGTTTTTGTAAGAAATTTACATTTCTTTTAGCTGCATTAAGGTTGGCAGTAACCTCACGCATTTTAGCACTCAATTGTTGTTGTTTTACAATGTAATTGGCTTTACTTTGTTTCAAATCACGTTCAGCCTTTTTTACATCCATCTTACATTTTTTTATTGTTGATGGTGGTTCGAAAGCAGATTCTTCTAATTGTATTTTTTTCTCTTCTACAATAAATTCAAGATTGATAATATTATCTCTTTCTTTACTTAATTGTAATGTGCTATCTAATTGTGTTTGTTCCCATTGAGATTCTGATTTTGTCAATTCAGTTTCTTTTTTAGAAAGTTGATCTGACAACGTTGATGGATCAAGCTGTGCTACCTGATCGCCTTGTTTTATAAGCGTACCTTCAGGAACTAAGCTGTTTAACTTAGCTTCCCAAACACTTGCTTTCCTCATGCCAAGAGGGCCTCTAATTTCTACAGAATTTTCAGCTTCTAGTTCACCAGTTGTTGTAACATTAATTTTCAGATCACCTTTTCGGACTTTAGTGAGTAATACTGTTTCGTTGTTTGAAGTGTTGAAGTAGAAAAAGCTGATCAAGAGTAAAACAGCGATACCTACTCCAATAATTGATTTTTTTGAAGTCATTAGTATATAGTTGAAGTTTTTTAGTTCGACACTAATTTATTCAAATAAATAATAAATGAGTGCTTAAATATTTATAATCAATGTTAATTTTTAAGAAGCCTTTGATTTAATTTTAAGAGAATTAAATAGATATAGTATAAAACGTGAGTAACATCTATAAAAAACTACTATAAACTTTTTATATTTGTCCTCATTTTAGACATACCCAGTGTGTCTTTTTTTACTATTAGAAATTTAAACTACCACGCAAGTGAGAAGAACAAAAATTAAAGACTTGCTGGCACACGGAGAGATTGGTGCCAAAGTTACTGTTAAAGGATGGGTAAGAACATTTAGAAGCAATCGCTTTATTGCATTGAATGATGGTTCTACTATCAATAATTTGCAAGCGGTGGTAGATTTTGAAAATACATCAGAAGATCTACTAAAGAGATTAACTACTAGTGCTGCAGTTTCTATTGAAGGAACAATTTTAGAGTCACAAGGTAAAGGACAGAGAATAGAAATTGAGGTAGAAAACCTTGAAATCTTAGGAGATGCTGATCCAGATGAATATCCTTTACAACCAAAAAAACACTCTTTAGAATTCTTAAGAGAAAAAGCACATTTACGTCCTCGTACTCAAGTAATGAGTGCAGTTTATAGAGTTCGTAATGCTTTAGCATATGGTATTCACAAATTCTTTAATGAAAAAGGATTTGTATATATGCACACGCCAATTATCACTGGTTCTGATGCAGAAGGTGCAGGCGAAACTTTCAGAGTATCTACAATTGATCCTAAAAATCCACCACTAGGAGAAGATGGAGAAGTAGATTACAAAGAAGATTTCTTTGGTAAGCCTGTTAACTTATCAGTTTCTGGACAATTAGAAGCAGAAGTTGGTGCAATGGCTTTAGGTGATGTGTATACATTCGGACCTACATTCCGTGCAGAAAACTCTAATACTTCTCGTCACTTAGCTGAATTCTGGATGATAGAACCTGAAATGGCTTTCTATGATCTAGTAGATAATATGGACCTTGCAGAAGAAATGATCAAGTATTTGATTGATTATGCAATGGAGCAGTGTCCTGAAGATTTAGAATTCTTAAACCAACGTTATGCACAAGAGGAAAAAACAAAGCCTCAAAACCAACGTGCAGAATTAGGTTTATTAGAACGTTTAAAATTTGTTTCTGATAACAATTTTGAGCGTTTAACTTATACAGAAGCTATTGAAGTATTAAGACGTTCTAAACCGTTTAAGAAAGGTAAATTTAAATATCCAGTAGAATGGGGTGTAGATTTATCTTCTGAACACGAACGTTACTTAGTAGAAAAAGAATATAAAAAGCCTGTAATCTTAACGGATTACCCTAAGGAGATTAAATCTTTCTACATGAAACAAAACGAAGATGGTAAAACTGTAGCAGCAATGGACGTATTGTTCCCTGGTATTGGTGAAATCATTGGAGGTTCTCAACGTGAAGAAAACTTAGAGAAGCTTGTAAAGAGAATGGAAGAAATGGATGTACCACAAGAAGAATTGTGGTGGTATTTAGAGCTTCGTAAATTCGGTACAGCTCCTCACTCAGGTTTTGGTTTAGGATTTGAAAGAATTGTATTATTCGTAACAGGAATGGGTAACATTCGTGACGTAATACCTTTCCCTCGTGCTCCTAAAAGTGCAGACTTTTAAGATCGGAAAAGTTTAAACAAAGAAAAGGCTTCAAATTAATTTTTGAAGCCTTTTGTTTTATTCAAAAGATTTAACTTTGGTAGTAGAGTTATCCACAGGCCACCAACCTAAAGAAGGAAGATATTTATACGTGAATTTTCTCCAAGTAATCTTTCCAGTTTTTTTATTCTTCTTTTTCATTCTCCAAATAATCAAACATTCCTGATGATCTGAAGGGTCTGTATATATTCTAATAAAATCTTTACTCTCTTTTACATGGTCAAGTAAGATATTATCATTTTTTTTATCGACAAGCATTACATGATTAACTCCTTCCTTAAACAGTTCAATACTTCCATTAGCGGCTAAACCTCTAATAAAAGGAGCAGTTTTTATTTTTGGAGCAGTCATCATATGATTAAATGCTTTCTTTTTTTTCTTTTTATCGTCATCAACTTTATTTGAAGCAAAAATTGACATTGAAAATAAATGAATCAGCAGGGCTATTATAGTAAGTTTTTTCATAACATCGTATAGATTTATTTAATCTAGAGACATTTTTGAAAGAGGATCAACCAATATTATTTACTATTATTAATGTCTATTATCTATCATTTAAAATTTGATTTATGGCTTTTGATGAGTTTTTAGGGGAAAGAATAACTAGGTTTTTCACATCACAAAAAGTAGAATTTTTTTCTAAGAAAATGATGGGTGGACTAATTTTTATGGTAAATAATAAAATGAGTTGTGGTATCCATATAGATAAAAAATATGGAGATAGTTTACTGATGGCTAAGATTGGGGAAAAGCAATATGCTATCGAAATAAAAAAGGAATGTTGCTTACCAATGGATTTTACTGGTCGACCAATGAAAGGATATATCTATATAACTCCGGAGGGTTTTGATCTTGATACAGACCTTGAATATTGGTTAGAATTAGTACTGTCTTTTAATAGAAAAAATAATTGATCATAAAAAAAGGAAGCCGTCAGGCTTCCTTAATTTTTAATTAAATGCTTTTACTTTTTCTTTATTATTATCAACGGGTCTCCATCCTGTAGTAGGAAAATGCTTATAACTGTACAAGTCCCACTTAATTTCTCCTGTTTTTTTATTTACTTTTTTGATAGACCAAATAACCATTGCTTTATTACCATCTGCATTGTCAGTATAAACTCTTACAAAATCTTTTCCTTCTTTAAGATGATCAAAAAGAATATTATCTGTTTCAGTATCTACTAACATTTTATGGCTAACACCTTCCATAAATAATTCTAAAGAGTGCTCTGCAGCAACACCTTTAATAAAAGGAGCCGTTTTTATTTTAGGAGCATTAGTTTCATCATAATTTCTTTTGCTTTCTTTTCCTTTTTCGTTAGAAGCAAAAGAAGATAAACTAATAATATTTAAAACTAGAACAATTAGAATCGATAAGTTTTTCATATTTCCTTGTGTTTGGTTATACTCTCATAACATCAAGGTTATCGAATACGTTAACTTCGTTAGATCTTGTTCGTTGTTGTTCACTTTTATTTAAAAGCCTCTACTTTAGTGTTATCATTATGTGTTGGTCTCCATCCAATAGCATTGTACTTTTTATAAGTATACTTTTTCCACTCAATATCACCAGTTTCTTTATCAACTTTATCAATGTGCCAAATGATTATACACTTTAACCCATCGGTATTATCGGTATAGACTCTTAGGTAATCTTCTCCTTCTTTTAAATTATTGTAGAGTATGTTATCTGTCTCAGCATCAATGAGCATTCTTTTTTTACCATCTTTAAATAGCTCTAAACTATGTTCCGAAGATAGGTCCTTAATAAAAGGGGCTGTTTTAATCTTTGGAGCAATATTAAAATGATCATATGATGAGCTTTTAGATGACTTTTTTTTGTCGTTATCATCATCCTTACCTCCTTTTTCATTGTTAGAAAAGCCGATTAATGGTAAAGAAATCAATAAGAACGTAAACAGTGTATTCTTGAATTTTTTCATAATGTCTATATTAGGGTACAGCATTATAGACGGTAATTTTATAGTTAAAAATTACCGTATTAACTATTTTTCTAACTCATTTGTGTTCATTTAAATTATTTTGTTAAATTTTTTCTTTAAATTGTGACTATTATGTAAAAACAAACTAATTCAACGACTTACCTGTGTTATTACATAAGTAGAACTTACCTATAACCTCTTTAAATTTAAATGGCTATACTAATGAGTAAATTAATTAACTATTATTCTGTAATTATCGTTTCTGTTTTATTACTGACTTCTTGTGGTACACAGAAGGAGATTAGTAATTCATGGTACCAATCTACAGTCAGTTTTCAAAATGTCAATACCCAGTTTGAAGGGTATCAAATTGGGGTCAAAATAATTGACAATAGAGCAACTGTAGAAATCTTTGGAGAAGAAATGCATGAGATCTACAGGTTAACAGAGTCAACACTATCTGATAAAGTGACTTTTATCTCGAATGATAATGATTCACGCTTTAATAGTGCTGAGTTGACTATTGATAATTATGATCAAGCAGACATTTCTAAAATTATCGTCTCCTTTATGGATAAAACAAATGGAATCCGTATTTTAGGAAAAGAATTGAGTATGTAAAAAATACTAACAGTAAAAAAAGGAAGTCGAAAGGCTTCCTTTTTTTATTACATTTTAGGTTAATAAGAATGGAATGTATTTTATAATGTTATTTGCATTACTTTTGTGACCTAATTAACTAGTAATGTATTATATGTATTCTATTAGAGTAATAAGACCTAATGATAATGTTTTTATTGAAAAAATAATAAAAGGAGCATTAGAAGAACATAACGCAGCCTTACCAGGTACTGCTTATTTTGATAAACAATTAGGAGAATTATCAAAAGTATATGCAGAAAATGGAATTGAGTATTTTATTTTAGAAGAAAATAATAAAGTAATTGGAGGTGCTGGTATAGGTAAATTAATTGGTGCAGATAATTCAGTATGTGAACTCCAAAAAATATACCTTTCTAGAGAGGGGAGAGGTAAAGGTTATGGTCAAAAACTATTGAATTACTGTTTAACTTTTGCTAAAGACAATGGGTATACTTCATGTTATTTAGAAACAATGCCTGAATTAGTGAAAGGAGTAGCTCTCTATAAACGTCTAGGTTTTAAAAATCTAGAAGCCCCTTTAGGAAATACATCTCACCATGGATGTAATATATGGATGATTAAAGAATTATAAATATGCCTGTAGTTAACTCTATGTACTTGCCGGATTTAATTTTTAGAAACGGTCATATAAATACAATTGCAGCAAATAGATTTCAGAAGAAAAAAACTCCAATATTTAATAGGAGAAGATATTTTACCCTCGATAAAGATTTTTTTGATGTTGATACAATTCTCAACAACCATAAGATGGCAATTATTCTATTGCATGGATTAGAAGGGTCATCCTCTTCTCCATATATTTTAGAAATGTCAGATTACTTTTCTAGTTATTATGATATTTGGGCAATCAATCATAGAAGTTGTAGCGGTGAACCTAATACAAAATACTATTCTTATCATAGTGGTAAAACAGATGACCTTGATTTATTAGTCAATGAAATAGCCGATGAGTATGATAAAATAATGATTATTGGTTTCAGTTTAGGAGGGAATATCACCTTAAAATATTTAGGAGAAAAAGCTCAAAAAATTAATCAAAAAGTAATTGGTGCAGTTGCTATCTCAGTTCCATGTGATTTAAATACATCAGCAAAGACATTACAATTAAGAAGTAATTGGCTCTATTTAAATAATTTTTTGAGGTCTTTAAAGTTAAAAGCTATTCAAAAATTAGAAACATTTGACCCATCCTCAGAAAAAATCACTAAAATTGCAGCAGCAAAAACATTTGTAGCTTTCGACGATGAATATACGGCTCCAGCACATGGCTTTAGAGATGCTGAAGATTATTGGACAAAATGTAGTTCAAAGCAGTTTTTAAGAGGAATAATCAAACCAACATTAATTATTAATGCATTAGATGATCCTTTTCTCTCAAAAGAGTGTTACCCATATTATGAAGCGGAACAGAATAAAAATGTTTTTTTAGAAACACCTAAATATGGAGGACATGTAGGCTTTTTAATATCCTTAAATAAGCAAAGGTGGTATTTAGAAAGAGTCCTCAACTTTATTCAACTAATAACAAACAAAGAAAATTTTTCATGATAGGTTATATTTTTACATTAATAGGAGTTGCAGCAGTAATTTTAGCAGTTACAGTTTTTAGAGATGATACTGTAATTAAGTGGGTTTTAGCTTGTAGCTCGTTTCCTTTATTTGTAATTGGTGCTTTTATTAAGTTTAAAACACTTGTTGAAATGAGGAAAGAAATGGATGAGAAAGTAGCAGAAGCTGCAAAAAAGAAAGATGAAGAAGCAAAAAGTAAATAACATTGATTATTAGCATGTTTACCTAGTAAATGACTTAAAAGTCATATAGATGCTGTTTTTGAGTGTTTTGTTTACTTTGTATTTCTCTTTGTATACTTTTTGTACCCTGGTTATTATTGTAAATTTATAATTAAACCCTCATGTTTGTAGTGTCTTAGATACACATATAGAAGATAATGAAATTTTAATTATATACTTATTTACAATGAACATGAAAAGAATAACACTCGCCTTAACTTTAATGTTGTTTGCTGCTTTTCAATTAGCTTCTGCTAAAACAAAAGTATCAATTGATAGAGTTGAACCAGCATTTTGGTGGGCCGGTATGGAGCACCCAGAGTTACAATTGTTAATTCACGGTAAAGAGATCTCAAATTTAACACCTTCATTATCTTACGAAGGTGTACAGTTAGACCAAACAATAAAAGTAGAAAATGCTAATTATCTATTTTTAATATTAAAGATTTCGGATGATGTAAAAGCCGGATCATTCCCAATTGAATTTAAGCAAAAAGGTAAAGTAGTTTTCACTTATAACTACGAATTAAAAGAAAGAAGAGAGAATTCTGCAGGCCGTCAGGGTTTTTCTAATAAAGACGTAATGTATTTAATTACTCCCGACCGTTTTGCAAATGGAGTTCCTGAAAATGATACAGTAGATGGTTTAAAAGAAGCTGCAGATCGTTCAAATATGTCTGGTAGACACGGTGGTGACATCCAAGGAATTATAAACAACTTAGATTATATTCAAGATTTAGGTTTTACAGCGCTTTGGGTAAACCCTCTTTTAGAAAATGATATGGAAGTATATTCATATCATGGTTATTCTACAACAGATTATTATAAAATTGACGAGAGATTCGGTTCTAATGAAGATTATGTACGCCTATCTGCTGAAGCAAAGAAAAGAGGTATAAAATTGATTATGGATCAGATTGAAAACCACTGTGGTCTTGACCATTGGTGGACAAAAGATCTTCCAACAGCTGATTGGTATAACTACCAAGATTTAGAGAAAAAACCTTATTCAACACATCAAAGAGTTTCTTTAGCTGATCCTTATGGAACAGAAACTGATAGAAAAGGACATGCTGATGGATGGTTTGTAGATTCAATGCCTGATTTAAATCAAAAGAACGAGCTATTAGCTAATTATTTGATTCAAAACTCAATTTGGTGGGTAGAGTTCGGAGATCTTGGAGGTATTAGACAAGATACTTATTCATATCCAGATGCTAATTTTATGGCAGAATGGTCTCGTAGAATTATGCTAGAATATCCTAACTTCAATATTGTTGGAGAAGAATGGTCAGAAAATCCTGCAATTGTTTCGAGATGGCAAAAAGGAAAAGTGAATGCAAACGGATATGAATCTTATTTACCTTCACTTATGGATTTTCCTGTTCAAGCAGCATTAAAGCGTTCATTAAATAAAGAAATCGCTCCTTACTCAAATACTTTTAATGAAGTATATGAAACACTAGCTGCAGATTTCTTATATGCTGATCCTTATAACTTAGTTATTTTCCCCGATAATCATGATACACCTCGTTTTTTTAACCAAGTAAATGAAAATTATGACTTGTTTAAAATGGGATTAATGTACATCTACACAACAAGAGGGATACCTCAAATTTTCTACGGAACAGAGATTTTAATGGGTAATGTAGATCATCCGGAAGATCATGCTTACATCCGTGAAGATATGCCTGGTGGATGGGAAGGTGATAAAGCCAACGTTTTTAAAGGTGAAGGTTTATCTAAAGAACAAGAAGATGCATTGTACTTTGTAAAAACATTGACAACATTTAGAAGAGATACTCCAGCATTACACGATGGTAAATTAAAACAGTATGCTCCTGCAAATGAAATTTTTGTAATGTTTAGATTTGATGAGTCTACTAAAGTTATGACAATCTTTAATAAGAACGTTGAAGATAAAGATGTAGAGTTAGCTCATTATGAAGAATCTCTTCAAGGTGCAAAATCTGCTAAGAATGTTTTAACGGGCGAAACTTATGATCTATCAAAAGGTACTTTAAAAGTTCCTGCAATGACATCATTGATGTTAGTGATTGAGTAATAGTCGATAACACTCTAAATTATATTGAAAAAGGCTAGTGAAAATTCAACTTTTTACTAGCCTTTTTTGTTATTGAAATATATGACGTCTAGAAATATTTTTAGTTTTTCTAAAAAAAGCAATACTTTTGTTGTCAACCTTCTACTTTGAGTTGTCATAAGGATGAATAAAAATATTATGATGAAAAAGACAATTATTTATATACTTCCAATATTAGCATTATTTATTTCCTGTGACCTTACTGATGATGAACCTTTAGTATTGACTACTGACCCTATAACTCATGTTTTTCATGATGCTCAAGAGGTTGAAGTTGAAGATTCATTATCCCAATTAAGTATTGATGTAAAAATAGTAGGTTGGAAAAAAGACGAAAGAGGATATTATAATTTACATTACAGATTTGTAAACCTATCCTCTAATGAAGTAGATGATAAAAACACAATATCATATAAAAAGATACAGATAAAAGATGATGTATTGACTGAAAATTTATTTTTCGAAGATCTTGATAGTTTAACAGACTATAAGATTGAGTTAAAGTCATCTTATAAAGACGAATTTACTTCTTCTAATTTTTATAATTTATCCACAAAGGGAATTAACTAGTTATAAATAAGGAAGGAAAAAATGGAATAGTTAACTATTCCATTTTTTGTATATAATAGATTGCATCTCTTTATGTATAACTGGTGGAGCTGCAATAATTTCTCTGTCTTCTATAAATGTATCTTCATTAGAAAAAGTAGTTACTGTTCCTCCTGCTTCTTTTACAATAATACTTCCTCCAGCAACATCCCATGCATTAAGGTTATATTCAAAAAAGCCTTCAAGTCTACCACAAGCAACATAAGCTAAATCAACTGCAGCAGAACCAAGCCTACGAATACCATGACAACCTTTCATCATGCCCATAAGGATATTCATATATTGAGGCATTTTTTCAAAATTGTAATAAGGGAAGCCTGTTGCAATTAGACCACTTTTTAAATTTTGCTGACTAGAAACAGAAATAGGAACGCCATTTAGAAAAGCCCCTCCATCTTTCCAAGCATAAAAACACTCGTTTAAGTTTACTTCTCTAACTACTCCTAAACAATAATCTGTTGTAGATATTAGTGCAATACTTATTGAGAAAATTGGAATTCCATGAATAAAGTTTGTTGTTCCATCTAAAGGATCAATAATCCATTTTAATCCATTTTTCGAACTTCTATTTGTACCTTCTTCACCAATAAACCCTGCATCAGGAAGGATTTTCATTAATCCATCAACAATTTTCTTTTCTGCAGTTTTATCAACATAAGATACTAGGTCATTTAAACCTTTGTACTCAATTTTAGAACTATCAAAGTTTGTTCTCTCTTCTGCAATAAAAGAAGCAACTTCATCAGTAAGCTTTACTACTTTATGACAAATATCTTTATAGTCCTGCATAGTTTAATTTATTGTTAGATTAATACTAATTGTAATTACGATTACAACTTTTTTTCAATTACTATTCAATTATAGTTATAAATTGATACTATTTAATCATTATCTAAAATTTATGTTTGAAAAAAGTGCGTTATATCAATTACACTTAAACAAAAAATAAAATGAAAAATATTCAATCAATTAATCGCATCTTAGGTCTATTATTTTTACTTACAATCTCATTTGGCGTAGGAAATAGTTTTGCTCAAGATACAGCTACTAAAAAAGAAACTAAAGCTGAGAAAAAAGCAGCAAAGAAAGCCGCTAAAGAAAAGAAAAAAGAAGCACGTTTAGAAGAAGAGCAAGTAGAACATGCTCAAAATATTGCTGCAATTAATAATAAGACATATACATTGGAAGCTAACCAAGCTTTTGATCGAAGAGGAAATATGGTAAACGTAGACCCTTCTATTAACTTTGTAAAAGTAACTGGAGATAGAGCTGTAGTTCAGTTATCATTCACTCAATTAGTTGGTTTTAATGGAGTAGGAGGTGTTACTGTCGATGGTAATATTTCAGATTATAAAGTAACTACCAATCCTAAAAACCAAATGACACGTGTTACTTTCCATGTACAAGGACCTACAATGATGGCTGATGTTTCTATTGAATTAGAAGCTGATGGTAGTTGGGCTAACTCTTCAGTAGAAGGAGATTTTAGTGCAGCAGAATTAAAATTTAGAGGCGAATTAAAACCTAATTCTTTAAGTTCTTCTTATGAGGGTACAACTCGTTACTAGAAAGAAAATTAAGATTTAAATAATTAGAAAAAAGCGGAGCAACTACAGTTGTCCGCTTTTTTTACGTTTAAATATTATTGCTGATTATTAGTTTTGTTGCCTTCGTTTTTTTCGTTCCTCTCTTCGTTTTTTTCTCTCTTGTCTTTTAGTTTCTTTTTCCTCTTCAGTTTTTTTCTTAAAAACATTATTAAAAAACATCTGAACATCAGTTCCTTCTTTGTAATCTTCACAATCTAATGCTCCATCCAAATAATGTGGTAAAGCAGGAAAGTAAGTAAAAAGCTCATGAGATAGTTCTTTGTTTTTTTCAACTTTCTGAAGAGTTAAGGCAGTAATTGGTAATGCCAATGTACTACCTGTACCATATCTACCTGTATTAAAATGAATAGATTGGGAAGAAGCTCCAACTCTAGTCACCATTACTAAATTAGGATTAAAAGAGGCAAACCAAGCATCTCCATAACTTTGTGAGGTTCCTGTCTTTCCTGCAAGTGGTAATCTAACACCGTAAACACTCCTCATAGAAGCACCTGTTCCATTATTCAATGCTTTCTGTAAAATTGCACTCATAAGTAGAGAAGATTCCTCACTAATTACTCTTTTAGATACCACAGCTTCCGATGATTCATAGATTACCTTACCATCAGGTGTTTTAATTGACGTGATAAAACGTGGATTGATTAAATAACCTCCATTTGCAAATGAAGAATACGCACGAGCAAGTTCTAATAAACTAGCATCTGATGTTCCAAGTGCAGTAGAAGGGTAATCTTTGATTTCATAAGAAAATTCCATCTTTTCCCATAATTCTTTTAGATTAGAATAACCGACAGTATTATAGAGATTGACAGTTGGAATATTTAATGATTTAGCTAATGAGGCAGCCATAGAATACATTCCTCCATTTGTTTTACTATAGTTTTCTGGTTGCCACGCTTCCTCATCATTCGTTTCTGGCATTTCGTTTTTCAAGTATTTACAAGGGCGAATGCCTTTCTCTAATGCAGCAGTATATAAGATAGGTTTAAAGGTTGAAGCCAACTGTCTTTTGGCGGTAACTTGATCGTAAGGATGCGTTCTAAAATCAATACCACCAACCCAAGCTTTAATAAATCCATCTTGAGGGTTTAATGCTAAAAAGCCAGCATGTAATAAAGTAAGCTCCTTTCTAATACTATCAGATAAAGACAGCTCTGCAGTTTTTGTACCTTCCCAAGTAAAATACTCTCTCATTTCTTTGGGATCACTATCATTTAATCTTTTAAGATGTTTTGCAACGATACTATCAAGCTCTTTTTTACTTGTTCCGCTTTTATATTGCTTCTCAATTAAATTTTGCATTTTCCCGAGCTGCTTTTGAAAAGCTTGAAGAGTATAATATTGAAGTTGAGCGTTTAATGATGTTGTAATCACTAAACCATCACTTTCTATATCTAAATGAGAATTATGTTTTTTATTATATTCTGAAATGATTTTTTGAGCATTTCTTTTAACATGCACCAAGAAGTAATTTGCAATACCCTGATTCTCGGGGTTAGCATAGTCAAGCTTCAAAGGCAATTTTACAATAGAATCATATTCACTTTTTGATATGTAATCATACTTTTGCATTTGATGTAGAACAACACTTCTTCTTTTTAGAGAGTGTTTAGGATATAGCCTTGGGTTGTAATAGGTATTTGCTTTTAGCATACCGATTAAAACAGCACTTTCTTCAATTTTTAAATCACTTACCTTTTTATTGAAAAAGCGTTCAGATGCAGATTCTATACCGTAAACATCTTCACCAAATGGAATAGTGTTTAGGTACATACTGAGTAGTTCTTCTTTTGAAAATAACTCTTCTAATTGTTGAGCAATTTTAATCTCATTAGATTTATTTATCAGCATAGAGAAAGGGCCATAGTCTTTTCTCCCAAACATGTTTTTTGCAAGTTGTTGTGTTATTGTACTACCACCTCCACTACTTTTATCTCCTAATAAAATACTCTTAATTAAAACACGAATAACACTTCTAGAGTCGACTCCTTCGTGTTCAAAGTACCTTGCATCTTCTGTTGCAACCAGTGCATTTACTAGATGTTTAGGTAATTGATCGTAACTAACATTTGTTCTATTTTCTGCAAAGAACTTACCTAAAAGAATATTATCTTCTGAGTAAACAACAGAAGCTGTTTCATTTTCAAAATTGATTAGTTCTTCGTCTGAATAAGAAGAACCAAAAACACCTGATAAGAAAAGAAGAATGAAAAGTAAACCAATACCTATAATGCCAAAACAGCCGCCAAGTACTTTATTCTTGTGCAAGGTTAAGTAGTGATAAAAGGCTTTTACTTTCTGAATTATAATAGTAAGATAGGGAATGACATAGTTTTGCCATACCTCATGAAATTTGTTCATTATTTATTTAGTAATACTAAAACTTAGAGTGGGGAATTGTTTGCAAAAATACACTAACAATTTCTTAATCACTAATCAGTTGACCAATAGAAGTAGCTATTGGTTGTTAATTAGTTTTATTAAATGATAAAATTTGATGGATACTTATAAAAACGTTTTATTTGCATTATTAAATATTTCGGAATCATAAGAGTACGAAGTCTACTTCTAAGTGAGAATTTTAATTGAAAAATAAGAAAGAGTAAAAAAAAATCATAATAAATTTAATTGTACTTAAATGCTAAAAATCAGTGTTATAGGAAGTGATATTCTGGTTTTTTGTAAATAAATGTATGAAAAATATATGATTTACTTTCATTCTTACTTTAGATTTTGATTTATGTTCCTACTTTTGTATAATGTAGTTTACATGAAAATCACTTTTACTATGAAAAATTTAGATTTTCATGAAAAACAGAATTAATTATGTTAATTAATTCTTTTCTAAAATTAAGAAGAGTACTTCTATCATAAAACAAATTTAATGGCAAGATCACAACAGTCCTTCAACAAAAAAGAAAAAGAAAAAAAACGTCAGAAGAAAAAAGAGGAAAAAGCTAAACGTAAAGAGGAGCGCAAAGAAAACTCTCCTGGTGGTGGTTTAGATAGCATGATGGCATATGTGGATGAATTGGGTAACATTACTGATACTCCTCCAGATCCAGATTTAGAAAGAGAAGAGATCGATGCTTCTACTATTGAAATTGCTACTCCTAAAATGGAGGATATCGAAATTGATCCAGTCCACAGAGGACGCGTTGAATTTTTCAATGATCAAAAAGGTTTCGGTTTTATCAAAGATCTTGATACACAAGAGAAATTCTTTGTTCACGTGAACGGTTTAGTAGACCAAATAGAAGAAGGTGATAAAGTAACTTTTGAGTTAGAAAAAGGAATGAAAGGTATGAACTGTGTAAATGTGAACAGAAAATAATTTCACAGCACATATACTTTCTTAATTATATAACCTCTACTTCAATACTTTTTATTGAGGTAGAGGTTTTTTGCTTTATATTCGTGAAGCATTCAACTATACAACTCAGACTTTATGAATTTTCTGGCAATTTTAAGAGGAATAAATGTAGGTGGTAAACGGAAAATACTAATGAAAGATCTTAAAGAGCTTTTTGAAGTAAATGGTTTTCAAAATATCATTACATATATTCAAAGTGGTAATATTTTATTTTCTACAGCAGAATTACAAGACGCTATTCAAGTAGAAAATTTGATAGAAAAAGAAATACTAGCACGTTTTGGATTTAACGTTCCTGCAATAGTTATTTCTGTTCCGGAAGTGAAAATTGCTATTAAAGAAAATCCATTTTATAAAGATGAAACCGATATTAGTCAATTACATTTAACTGTTCTCCGTTCTGCACCCGACGAGGATTTAATTACAGATCTAAAAGAGAAAGAGTTTAATGGAGATCATTTTGAAGTAATCGGACGAAAAGTATTTATAAAATGTAAAGGTAAATACAGTCAATCTAAGCTTACAAATCAATTGTTTGAAAAGAAATTGAAGGTAATAGCAACAACAAGAAACTGGAAAACCGTTTTGAAAATTCAACAATTAATTGAAGATAAAATCGATTAGTATTTCTTCAATTACCCAAAAATAATGTTACTAACTAAATTACAATTATAATGAAACACAGTATATTCTATCTCTTCTTTTTTTTACTACTCCTTGCAATTTCTTCTTACTTTATTTTGCCAACAATAGCTTACGGTTTTACTGCTTGGGCTATGCTTTTATTTTTTGTTTCTGGAGTTTTTGTTTTCTTAGAAACAACAAGAGTAAAAGAGAAGCCTTCAGTTATTAGAAATGTAGCAGTAGGTGTAATGGTCTTGTCACTTTTGTATTCTATTGTACTACCTTTCTTTACTTCGTGGGCATTATTTAGAAGCGAAGACTATAGGAACCTAATTGGTGAGGTTAAAAAAGGAGAAAACTTTACAAATCACGTTGCT
The DNA here is from genome assembly GCF_003970675.1 of Flammeovirga pectinis. Taxonomy (GTDB): domain Bacteria; phylum Bacteroidota; class Bacteroidia; order Cytophagales; family Flammeovirgaceae; genus Flammeovirga; species Flammeovirga pectinis. The sequence continues at coordinate 2,921,303 of NZ_CP034562.1, read as the reverse complement.
CCAATTTCTACAGAAGAAATTCGAATTGTAGATAATGATATGGCAGATCGTTTAGGAGATAAAGTACTAGGCTCTATTCCATCATTAGGTAGTCAGGCACATTTAGGGCAGTTCAGCATTCAAAAAGTTAAAGGTAAATTATATTGGGTTGCACCATTAATGCATTCTGGCTTTTTTAAGTGGAATAATAACAAAGAAGGAACTCCCGGTTATGTTATGGTTTCTGCAACTAACGAGAGAGACGTTACATTAGTACAAGAAGTAGAAGGTAAACCTGTAAAAATTAAGTATCAATCTGCAGCTTTCTTTATGTCAGATCTAGAGCGTCATATTTACTTTAATGGATACATGACAAAAGGCTTTACGGATTATTCTTTCGAAATTGATGACAATGGAAAGCCATATTGGATTATTACTTTATACAATAAAGAAGTTGGATTTTCTGGAGATAATGCTGTAGGAATTTTAACAGTAGATGTAGAAAATGGAGACATTACGGAATATGCGATAGAAGATACACCTCAGTGGATTGATAGAATTCAGCCTGAAGACTTTATTGTTAGTCAGTTGAATGATTGGGGAGAGTATGTTTTGGGCTATTTCAATTTCTCTAATGAGAGGAAATTAACCACCACGAGAGGAATGTCTTTAGTTTATGGATCTAACGATAGAGCATATTGGTATACAGGGTTAACATCTGTAGGTAATGATGAAGGTACAGTTGGTTTTGTATTGGTAGATACAAGAACAAAAGAAACAATATGGTACAAACAGGTGGGTGCTACAGAACAAGCTGCTAGACAATCTGCAATGGGTAAAGTACAAGAAAAAGGGTATTATGCTTCTTTTCCAATAACATATAATATTAATGGTATTCCTACTTATGTGATGTCTCTAAAAGATAATGCAGGTTTAATAAAAATGATTGCCATGGTATCTGTAGAAGATTACACAATTGTAGGCGTAGGTAATAATATTAAAGAAGCTTTAAGAGCCTATAAGAATAGTATTAATAGTAGAGGGAATTCTGTCATTCCCAATAGTTATGTAAACACTTATATAATTAGTTCTACTATTTCTAGAATTAAGAAAGATATAACAAATGGAAGTACAAATTACTATATAATGATTGATGACCTAGATTCTAAAATATTTATTGGGTCATCTTTAATTTCTAGTGAACTACCAATTACTCAAGTAGGAGATAGTGTAAACATCAAATATGATGATGGAGCAAATGAGTTAGTAGATATTGTTAGCTTTGATAATCTTAATATTCGACTTAAAAAAACAGATAAAAAAATTCAAAACTAGAAGCATAATAACTGATTTATGAAGAAACCTATTCAGAAATGGATAGGTTTTTTTTATTGATTAGTTGTATAATAACAAAAACATTACTACTATTGTATATACATTGATTGTTTAAACAAATAAAATGAAAAACTCAAATTATATAAAGGCGGTATATCAAATTATTACCACAGGGCACTGGATTACTGATCGTGTGGGTAGTGAATTAAAAGGTTTTGGAATTACAGAACCACAATTTAATGTATTAAGAATATTAAGGGGGCAGCATGGGAACCCTATTACAGTATTTGAAATTTTAGAAAAAATGGTTCAGAGATCTAGTAATATAACACGTATTGTGGATAAATTATTAGAAAAAGGACTTGTAAATAGAGTAGAGTGCCCAACCAATAGAAGAAAAATGGATATAACCATCACTTCAAATGGGTTAGAAACTTTAAAAGAATTAGATAAAAAAGTTGAAAAACTTCACGAACCTCTACAGAATAATCTGACGGAAACTGAAGCAGAAACTTTAGCAAAATTAATTATTAAATTAAAAGGAGAGTAACTATGAAAAATGTATTAGTATTTGGAGCAACAAATTCAAAAGAATCAATAAATAAGCAATTAGCTCTTTGGGCAGGTAATCAATTAGAAAATGTAAATGTATCTACCTTAGATTTGAACGATTATGAAATGCCAATATATAGCATTGATAAAGAAGGTGCATCAGGTATTCCTAAAGAAGTAGAAGTTTTTAAAGCAGAGATAGCAAAAGCAGATGCAATAATTATTTCTTTTGCAGAGCATAACGGAAATTATACAGTAGCTTATAAAAATATATTTGATTGGGTTTCTAGATCAACAAGAGAAGTGTATCAAAACAAACCTGTATTTGTTTTAGCTTCTTCTCCTGGACCTGGAGGTGCGAAAAGTGTTTTAAATATTGCTACATCATCTCTACCTTACGCAGCAGCTGATGTTAAAGGCAGTTTCTCATTGCCATCGTATCATAATAATTTCACTGTCGAAGAAGGTATTAAAGAAGGTGCTTTAAATGAACAATTTCAATCTGAATTTAAGAAGTTTAAAGAGGCTATTCTCGTATCAGAATCGGTATAAAAATTAGGCTTCATAATATTAAATTATGAAGCCTTTTTTATGTTTTAATTTCTATTGTATTGTCCTAAATAAAAGGAGCCATACAAGCAAATTATAGAATAAATTATGAGTGAATATTTATAGGTGGTTCCAAGAAACTCAGACTGATGCATAATCAGGAGTATCATGCCTATAAAATATAATTTTTCTATTGTAGAATAGATTGCTACGGGAACTCTTAAAGCGGGTACTTTCGAAGCAACAATCATTAAAAATCCAATCAAGCATACTATATAAGACCAGTAACTAGAATAAATGTTAGTTGCTGGTAGAATTGCGGTGTCTAATCCGAATGGAAAAATAGTATCACTTGTTGGGGATAGAATCGTTAATAAACCACTAATAACTGTAATTAAACCTGCTACATTAAAATATAGCTTTGTTTCTCTTTCTGACATAAATAACATAAATAACATAAATGTAAATTAATTTTTGGAAAGACAAAAGTAGGTTGATGTCAATCAAAAATGAATACATTGTTTGCTAATAAAGGTGATTTAAGAGAAAATTAGGATCTTTTTGACATTTCTTTTCTTATTCTACTTAGGCTTTCTGTTGTAATACCTAAGTAAGAAGCTAAATGATAGTTTTTAACAGAGTTTTCTATTGTTGGATACTGATTAATAAAAGTTTCATACCTTTCTGTAGCATTTTGAGATAGATTACCTAAAATCCTTTTCTGGTATCCAATGATTGAACCTTCTAACTTAGATCTGTATAATTTATTGAATATAGGTACCTGAAAACATAATTTTTCTAGGTCTGCTCTATGTACTATAAATATTGATGTATCTTCTAAGCTTTCAATATTAAGAATTGCTTTAGTTTGAGAAAAATAGGCAATCATATCACTTATCCACCAGTCATGAACAGCAAATTGTATAGTATGTTCTTTTCCTTTTTCGTCAATAAAATAAGTTCTTAAGCAGCCATCAATTACATAAAAGATAGTATCTACATCTTGTCCATTAAGAAGTAAAATTTCACCCTTTTTTATTTTTTTTTCTTTAAATACATTACGCAATAATTCTGCTTCTTGTACAGAAACACTAAGATTTTTGAAAACATCAAAATCAAATAGATCTTTGGCCATTTTATAATAGATTATTGTAAAACTTCTAACTAAGTTAATTTATTTTTTATTAATCTTAAATAAGAAGTTTAATAAATCCTATTGATAACAACAACTGTGAAAAATAAAGCGTAAAACTAATAATATGTTAAAACTTATCTCACAGAAAATGAAAAAGATTTTAGTAATCAATGGAGCTCAAAAATTCCTTCACTCTCAAGGGAGTTTAAATAAATCAATAACTGAATTATCTGTTAATTATTTAGAGAATAGAGAGGGCTTCGAAGTGAAATTTACGAATGTAGATGATACTTACATTATTGAAGAAGAGGTTGAAAAGTTTGTATGGGCTGATGTAATTATTTATCATACACCAATTTGGTGGTTTTCTATTCCTTTTGGGTTTAAAAAATATATAGATGAAATATTAACTCATGGTGAGAATAAAATATATGTAAGTGATGGTAGACATAGAGTCGAACCAAAACTACACTATGGAACAGGAGGTTTGTTGAAAGGTAAAAAATATATTTTGACAACATCGTGGAATGCTCCTGAAGAAGCATTTACACTAGAAAACGAGTTCTTTGATCAGAAAAGTGTTGATGAAGGAGCAATGTTTGGTTTTCATAAAATGAACTCATTTATTGGGTTAGAAAAGTTAGGTACATATCATTTTTATGATGTTATGAAGGATCCTAAAATAGAACAAGATTTTAAAAATTATACAGCTTTATTAGACGAGCTTCTTTAAGCTAAGGTTGATAAGGAATTACTTTATATACAAAAAGGCTATCATTTTTAAAATGATAGCCTTTTTATGTGCATATAGGTTTACCTATTTCTTAGCAGCAGCTAATTGTACACAAACTGCTAAAACGCGCATTGCAAGCTTAATTTCACCCATAGAAGGTAAAGTTGGGGCAATTCGAATATTTTCATCCTTAGGGTCATTCTTATAAGGGAATGTAGCACCTGCAGCCGTTAGTTTAACACCTGCATCAGATGCTAATTTCACCACCTGTTTAGCTGTACCTTTAGGAACATCAAGGCTAATAAAATAACCACCTTTTGGAACTGTCCAAGTAGCAATTTTCTTTCCGCCTAATTCTTTTTCTAAAATCTCTATTACAGCATCAAACTTAGGAGCAATAATAGCAGCATGTTTCTTCATGTGTTTTTGAACACCTTTGAAATCTTTAAAGAAACGTGCGTGTCTTACTTGGTTGATCTTATCAGGTCCAATAGTAGACATAGATAAATGAGCTTTCATCCAGTTGATATTAGATGCAGAAGCACCCATACCAGCAACACCAGAACCTGCAAAAGATATTTTAGAGAACGAACCGTAAATTAATACTCTTTCGTCGTTACCTTCTTTTTTACAAGCTTCAAGGATGTTTTCTAACTCATCTTGCTCTTTTGATAAATGATGAACTGTATAAGCATTATCCCACATAATACGGAAGTCCTTAGCCGCAGTAGTCATCTTAGCAAGACGTTTTACTGTTTTCTTAGAACACGTAATACCTGTAGGATTAGAATATTTAGGAACTACCCAAATACCTTTAATAGTTTTATCTTCTGCAACTAATTTCTCTACAACATCCATATCAGGACCTTTATCCGTCATAGGGACTGTAACCATTTCAATTCCGAAATGTTCACAAACAGAAAAGTGTCTGTCATATCCAGGAGAAGGACATAAGAACTTCACTTTAGCTTGTTGTCCCCAAGGCTTTTTGCTTTCAGGAAAACCATGTGACATTGCTCTAGCAAGTGTATCATGCATCAAAGTAAGTGATGAGTTACCACCAACAATTACTTCATCAGTAGAAGAAACTTCTAAGAAATCTTTGAAAATCTCTTTCATTTCAGGAATACCGTCTAACCCACCGTAGTTACGAGTGTCAGCGCCTGCAAGAGTTTTATAATCTTTAGAAGTAACTAAATCTAACATAGGTAATGATAGGTCAAGTTGCTCTGCACCTGGTTTACCTCTTGTCATGTCCAAAGCTAAACCTTGTGCTTTGTACTCTTCGTACTTCTTTTGTAATTCTTTCTTTGTTAGTGAAGCCATTGTATTGTGTTAAGAAATTAAAGCTTTCTAAAATCTTTTTTATAGTTCAAAACTAGAGGTTATTTTTTATAATTTAAATTTTTAAGCTGTTTTTTTGAGAGATATTTAATTTATTTCCCACTTAGTAACGAAAATTAAAAACATCGTGATAATTATAACACGTTTTTAATGTTTGGTGATATAAAAATGAATTTATAAGAAATGAAAAAGGGAATACATCTCGTTCAGATGTATTCCCTTTCATTTTTGAAGTATATATTTTTAGATTTTCCCAAGCATAATAAATGCTCCCCAATATTTTGGTTCAGGGTATTCTTCTCTAAGTTCTTTTTTTGCCATTTCAAAAGCAAGACGCTTATTGTGTCCTTCTTTTAACCATAAATGATAAAAGTTGGTCATTAATTTCTGTGTTGCTTCATCAGAAACTTCAAACAAACTCATGATAATATTATCAGCTCCTGCTACAAGAAAAGCTCTTTGTAAACCATAAACTCCTTCACCAATTTTGTTGTCACCTTTACCCGTTTCACAAGCAGATAAAACAACTAATTCAGTGTTGTCAAAGTTAAGGTTCATCGCTTCATAAGCAGTTAGTACACCTTCTTCTTTATTAAATTCATAAACATTATCTGTAGCCATTAAATCACCTGCATTCGTTAAAAGTAGCCCAGATCTAAGTAATGGATTTATTGTTTCTTGTTTTTTGAATAAAGATTGTGTCCCATTTCCATCCATATCATCTAAGAAAAAACCGTGCGTAGCAATATGAAATACTCTTGGAGATTCTAATTCTTTAACTGCAGTTTCTGTAGCTTGTTTATTTAAGTAAACAAGGTCAACAGTATGGTCTTCTGTTCTTAGTAACTCATCTAATGCTTTAATCTCTTTATAAGTACCAGGAAGCTGTGTAATTGCTCTAGATGTATAGGTGTTGTATTGGTCAGGAGATAAATCCTTATAAAATACAGGGTTACCAAATAGAGAAATATTCATGTTTTTATTCTCTTCGGTTGCAGGAGTTAAAAGATCTGAAGTTGTACTTGTTAAAACAATATGGTTATGATCAATAATATAATCGCCCTTATCAATATCAACAGGAATAGACTCTAAATTTATTTGATTATAAACTCCATCAGAAGATAAATATACAGTTGTTCCTTCACCGACAACTTCATGTATTGGTTTCCAAAAAGAAGTATATGATTCATCATCAGGGAAACCAAAAATTAAATTAGATTTATAAAAACCTAAACTTTCATCTTCTAAAGTATTTCCGTTAGGAATAACTTTAATGATAGGAGCAGAAGAAGTTTTAGGTGTAATAATTAATGCTGCATATGTAATAGAATCTGTATAAACATTCGTGAAATTTCTAAAACGAACAATTTCTACTGCTGCTTCTCCCTCTTTTAATGTTTTCTGAATATTCTTCCAAGAAGGAGCATTTGAAGTGTTATCAGCAAAAATACTTGAACGTTCACTTAGTTGCTTCTCGAGAACATTTATTTCTCTTTCCAATGCTTTAACATTGATGTTTTCATCAAGTTGTTGCTCAAGACTCATAGAATAGGCAAGCGTAAGTACTTCTTTTTTATCTACCCAATTATTAAATTCTCTTATAAGGAGTGTATCTCCACTATTAATAATTTGATTTCTAATCTTAACAGAAGAGCTTAATAATAAAGGTTTTGTTTCTAGAGCGTAATTAAACATCAAACGGTTTAATTTCTTTTTTCCAGATTCTAATGTCAGACTATAAAAGAAATCGTAATCGTTACGAATTGATTGCCAATATTTAGATTTTTCTTTTGCACTTAATACAGGGAAATACTTTTCAATAAAGTTAGTATGTTCTTTTAGAGTAATTTGTGCATATTTTTCTGCTTTAGAATATTTTCTTTCACCAAAATAAGCTTGAGACCTTTTTAGAGTAGTCTTAATATAAAGAGGGTGTGTTGAATGGAAAATTTTACCATATGTTTTCTGAGAAGAAGCATAATACTCTTGTGCTTCAATAAACTTTTCTCTTCTCATTTCAAGGTCACCAAGAAGCGATTCAATTTCAGCTGAATTGGTATTGGTATCATTTCCTAACTTATCAATCCAAATTTGATTGGCTTGTTTCAGTAAATCTTCAGCTTCGTTATATTTTCCTACTTCAATTTTTGCGAGTGCATAGTTCTTTAATGCAATAGCAAATACAGGGTTGTCTTTACCTAATTGAATTGCAATAATATCAACAGCATCTTTAAAGAGGTACAATACATCATTCGGGTTATAACCCATGTACAGATCTATAAGTGCTAATTGCGTATATCCTTTAGCTACTTCAGTATGTCTATCTCCATAAATTTCTTTAGAGATTTTTATTTGTTTTTGAGTAACTTCTTGAGCAAACTCATAGTTACCCATTGCTACTGCAATTTCAGATTGTACTTCTAAAGGATCAATGGATTGTTTAGCATCTTCTCCAAAAATAGCTTCACTAATAGTAAAAGCTTTCATAGCGATAGAATCAGCCGCAATATATTCACCCTTTAAATAAGATAAACGGGCAAGTTGAGTATAAGGGACAATTAGTAATCTACTGTTAGTACCAAATCTTTCAATTCTATGTTCTAAAGATTGGTTGATTATATCTTCTGCCTGAGAGAAATATTCTTTCTTTAAATACACAATAGCATGTGTATCTGCAAAGCTAGATGAAGCAATTTTACCAGGAGATTTTTTAGACAATCGGTTGGCGTAAGTTAAATTATTCGTCGCTTCATCGTACTGACCAGTAATTGCTTGAAAACGAGCTGCCGTTTCTAAAGCTTTTGCATGTTCAATATTTTGCGTTCCTTTTCTGTAATGATGCTTTTCGTATAAACTTAAAAGTTCAGAGATTTGAGCATCTGCTTCAGAGTAATTTCCTAAATCCATAGCATAAGCAGCAGTACCTTGTAAGCCAGATGCATATTCTAAATGATCTTCTCCATAATATTCTGCATAGGCTTTTTTAATACTAGCACTTAATGTTGCTGCTTTTTCAGTTTGCCCCATTAAAGAATAGTAATTAGCTCTTTCTCTTTCTGCTTCAAGTCTTTTATAGTGATGAGGGTTTAATCGATTCTCTATAATTGGCAAGTGTTCTGTGAAAATGCTATCAGCTAAATCAAACTTATCGGTAAATATTGTAAAGTATGTAGCTTCTTCTACTTTTGCGATATGATAAGCAAGAGCATCATTACCAATAGTTTTTTCTGTTGCATGAATGTATTCATTAAGTGCTTTTTCTGCTAAATCTTGATCTTCAATAGCAATTCCAATTTTATAAAGTAACTCATTAATTAAAATGTATTCTTTATGGTTTTTAGGAATAGAAGCATCGGCAAATACATCATTTACTTTACTTAATGATTTGTTAAAGTTGCCTCGTAAATAATCATCTTTAGCTACTAATCTTTCAGATTTTGCTTGTTTTAAACTGTTCTTTCCAAAATAAAGAGAAGTATTTGTGTCAAATTCCCATTGTGTTTTATCACCTTTAAAATTAAAACGTTGCCAAGCGTAGTAATCTACTAAGTCTTCTTGAATATCAAAATATACTTTATGACTAATTCCTAAAACGCGTTCTGCTCTGTAAATATTTTTTTCGAGCATCTTTTTAGGTTCCAACGGATCAACCTTACTTTCTATTAAGTTAAGTGTACGTTCGTGGTAGTTTACAATGTAACTCTCATCATCAGTACGAATGTTATCCTTAATCCAAATTTCTGCTTTCATTAAAATGCTGTCAGCAGTTTGGTAGTCGCCCATTAAGCGGTATAGTTTTCCTTCCGTGGTTAAACTATATGCGTATTTACGTTTAAGACGTATTTTTTCTCTGTTAGAAAAGTCCTTCTCTTTAAATTTATTGGACCTTGTATGGTACAGTGTAGCACTTGTGCTAGTGGCTAAATCGTAATCAAACTTTTGCCAATCAGAAATTTGAACTAAAGCTTCTGTATAGTATCCTTTTTCTAAATTAAGTTGCGTTTGCACCTTAGTTTTGAGCATTGCGTAATCCGAAGAGCGTTCTGCTAAAACAGTAAGCTTTTCATTGGATTTCATTATTTCTAATGCTTCATTAAATAATGTCGAAGCACTTACAATATCAGAATATTGAATATATAAATCAGAAGCAAGCAGTAGGGTATATACATAGCCAAATTCTGCATTTTTTCTTTTCTTAGCAATAGTAAGAAATGCATTTGTAGATGTTTCAAACTCTTCAAACTGCGTTAGTGCTAGTTGGTATCTAGCTCTTTGGTAAAGAACATCAATGAGTGCGGAATCTCTCTTTTTAGCTAATTGTAAAGCTTTGTAATTCCACTCAATTGCCTTTTTGTATTCTCCATCGTCGGCATATTTCTGACTAACTTGTAAGATATTATCTATCTTGTCGTTAACTTTATCTGCATTGGCATTTACAGATGTAAATAATAGTAGGGAAATGCCTAATAAGAATAGTGTATATTTATTAATCATAGTAGGTTTCTATTGAAGTCTGAGTGATAATCAATAAACGTTTGTTTTTTGGTGATCATTAATTGGGGTAAATGTAAACAAAATTTAACAGAAAGTCATTGTTTAAATACTTTTGCATTGATTATAACCTCTATACCTTATTTTTTAGATGTAATATTTTATATTTGTAATTCAATTAGAGAAAGAAGTCAAAAGGATGCACATTTTATTTATTAAATGTTATCTTTAAACATAAATCATTGGAGATATTATTAATTCTCCATTAGAAATTAAGAAAATGAACGAATATTATAACAGTGCATATAAACCCTTACTAGCCATAGATTGTGTTATTTTTGGATACGAACAAGGCGAGCTTAAAGTATTACTCACAAGAAGAAAGCAAGATCCTTACAAAGGAGCTTGGGGTTTAGCGACAGGTTTTCTTCACTTTGGAGAGTCTTTACATTATGCAGCGGAGCGTGTACTTAAAAAGCAAACTGGTTTAGATCGTATTTATATGGATCAACTTAGTACTTTTGGCGAAGTAGATAGGGATCCAGAAGCACGAGTTATTTCGTTAGTTTATTATGCTTTAATTAAAGTAGAGTCTCAAACTTTAGAGACACTTGAAAAAAATCAGGCACAGTGGTTTTCAATTACTGCGTTACCAAAATTAATGTTTGATCATGAAACAATGATTCAAATGTCATGGGGTAAATTGAGAAGAAAATCTAGATACCAACCAATTGGTTTTGAGTTGTTACCAGAAAAATTCACATTACCTGAATTACAATCTTTATACGAGGCAATTCACCAAAAGCAGTTTGATAAACGTAACTTTAGAAAGAAAATTCTTGCTACAGGTTTATTGAAAAAGCTAGATGAAAAACAAAAAGGAGTATCTAAAAAAGGTGCATACTATTATGTATTTGAAGAAGGTAAATATGATGAACTTATTTCTCAAGGTTTCAACTTCGAGTTGAAATCTATGGCATTTGGTTCATAATTAGATATAATTAAAAAGTATAAACCATTTCATATTCTTTAGAAATGGAAATATTTTTAGAGTACAAAAAAGAGATAACTTATTTTAAATAGGTTATCTCTTTTTTTATTTGATAATTTCTTCTTTCCCTAAATGTTTAGGTGATGTTTTTAAAATATATAAATCTAAAAACATTTTAGCTCTAGCAAACACTTCTCTTAGGTGTGTATAGTAATCTTTACTTATAGGGACATCGTCGGCAATATAACCATATGCCTCTATTCCATGGTACCTAGCAATATATACAGCTCTTTCTACATGGAATTTTTGAGATATAATTATAAAACGCTCCTGTCCAAAAACCTTTTTAGTTCTAATTACAGAATCAAGGGTTCTTAAACCTGCGTAATCCATTACAATTCTTTTGCTGCTAACACCCTTCTCAATTAATGCTTTGCGCATAACTTTAGGTTCGTTGTAAGCCTTAGTTCTATTGTCGCCACTGACAATAATAAATTCAATATTATGATTCTTTATTAAATCTGAAGCAGCTTCAATTCTATATTTAAAATAAGGATTTGTTCCACCTGAAATTAAATATCTACTAGTGCCTAACACTAACCCTGTTTTGCATGTTACATTAATATTTTCTTTGTCAAGTAAATATGGTTTACTCTTTTCACTTACTAGATTATTAAGTCCAATAAGTAGAATAACAAAGGTAGTAATGACGACTACAACTACTAAAATAAGTTTTTTATATAACGTGGACTTCTTCAACATATATCTATTTATACAACAAATATATATTTATGAATTAGAAATAAAAGATATTTTTTGTGAACTACCTGATGTTAAGGTTTTTTAATTTTCACGGGCATTGAAAATTCTCATAAATAGCATGTGTGACATGTTTCTAGCACGTGATTTTAAAAGATTAGCTTTCTCTCCTTCAAATAATTCATCTACGGTTGTAAACCATAGTTGTAACCAAAACCCAAAATGTTTTTGCTCTATTGTTGCTTTCTTATCAACACTTTGATGAGCAGTTACGGGGTTTCCTTTATATTTAGAAACAAAGAAGAGATTAGACTCCCAAAAGTCATACATACGAGGAAGGTGGGAATCCCAATCAATTTTGACATATTCATCAAAAAAAGGACCTAGTTCATTGTGCTGTCTTACCTTATCGTAGAATGTATTTACTAAAAGAATTACATCTTCTCTATCTTTTAAATCTTGCATGCGTCTTTATTTTTTTGAAACGGTACTTTTTTCAGCCATTAACCCTGTAAAACCAATAAATAGTAAGCCAAGAATAGACGCTCCCCACGTAAATACTTTAACTGTTTCTATTGGAGAAAACAAAGATACAATTCCTAGTATGATTGTAGATGCAATCATTGTTACAAAAAATAAGAAAAATAAGATTAATTTGCCATTCGTATTCATAATGTATGTATTTAAAGTTTTTGATACCACAAAGTTATTGCATTGTTGTACTTTAAAGTCAGTCATATGAAAACACAAAAACTGATTTTTATCAGAAAATAGAGTAAAGGAACGTATGAAATTAAAAAGACCTGATTGCGAAACTTGTCCAGTAAGAACCCTTTCTATCTTTGAATGTGTAGATAAAGCACATCTTTCAGAAATAAGTAGAACTAAGGGTTTCTCTGCTTTTAAAAAAGGAGAAGTGATTTTTAGAGAGGGGCAACCTGCACTAGGTATTTATATTTTACATAGCGGAAGCGTTAAAATAACAAAGACTGGTGTTATGGGGAGGGAGCAAATTGTAACCTTTGCTAAAGTAGGAGAGATAATGGGGTATCAGCCTATGTTTTTAGAAGAAGAATATGATATTTCTGCTGTTACTTTAGAGTCGTCTACTATTTGCTTTATTCATCGCGATAAGATTTTTAAACTGATTGACGAGGATAAAGATTTTGCCTTCAAATTTATAAAAACAGCTCTACAGACTACAAAGAAGGTTACAGAAATTGTTTCTTCACTTTCTCAAAAAACAGTGAGAAGTAGAGTAGCGGAGTCTATATTAATAATAAATCAAGAATTTGGAGAAGACGATAATGGCTTTATTCAAACATCTTTAAGTAGAGAAGACTTGTCTGCAATGATTGGAACTTCTTCGGAATCGTATATTAGAACATTAAAAGAATTTAAAGATGATGGATTAATCTCTACAAAAGGTAAATTAATTAAAATAGAAAAATTGGGTGAGTTAACACAAATTGCAGAGATATACAATTATCTTTAAGCATTAGAATTATCATAAATAATTACAAATCAACGTGTTTTGTCTTTAATATTTCTAAATTTTTTTATCAAATTGATCTAATCTAGTGTTTAGTAATATGTATACTGTACTTACTAAAACGATTAACTATATTTTATGTCTAATTTTTATTCAAAATACCTTTTAACTTTTTGTTTCACCATTTTATCACAGTTTGTGGTTGCTCAAGATTGGATGAAAGAAGGGTATGAATTTATCCAACAAGGAGAAGTTGATAAAGCTATTGACGCATTCTCTAAAGAAATAGATTTTGACTTACTTAATGATGCCGCTTATTTAGAAAGGGCTCGTATGTATATGCAAAAAAATAATTTAGAGGCCGCACTTACAGATATTGATCAAGCACTTGTAATTAATGCTGTTAAGCCATTAGGTTATTATTTAAAAGGATATATCTACCTAAGTAAAAATGATAATGAGGAGGCTATAAAATGGTTTTCAGAAGCAATTCACCAAGATGATGAATACGTTACTGCTTATGTGTTTAGAGCAGAAGCAGAAGGTAACCTTAATCAATTGGATAAAGCTATTACAGATTATACAAAAGTTATTCAGCTAGCACCTACAGCTGCAATGTATTACCACAGACGAGGGGTGATATATAAGCAAACTCGCAATTATAATGTTGCATTACTAGATTTTAAAAAAGCACTAGAACTAGACCCAAGAATAATAGATGCTTACATTGACCAAGCCGAAATATTCACACATACGCAGCAGTATGACTCTGCATTGGTAATGATAAATAAGGGTTTTGAATTAGAGCAAGATAATATTAAGCTATTAAGTCTAGCTGGAGATTGCTATAAGCAGACCTTAAAATTTGATTTAGCATTGGCAGCATACGATAGAGCTATATTATTTAACCCTAGCTATGCTTATGCATATTGTAGAAGAGGAGAACTTTACGCAAAAATTAATAAAATAAGCGAAGCAAGAACAGATTTTAATACTGCTATTAATTATGCTCCAAATTACGGTTATGCCTTTTTTAATAGAGGTGTATTAAGTGCAAGAGAGAAAAAATATGCGGCTTCTATAACAGATTATGATAGTGCTCTTACGCATTTCCCTAATTATTATGCGGCGTTAATCGAAAAAGCGAAGTCAGAACTTGCTTTATCTAAGGTAGACAACTCAATCGCTACCTTACAGATAGCAATTAAAATAGATGAAACTAAATCTTACAGTTATGCTTTACTTGGTAATGCTTACTTAGGGAAATCGGTATATGACTCTGCGATTGTAGCATTTACAAAGGCTATAGAGATTACTCCAAATTATGCTTATGCTTATCAACAAAGAGGATATTTATATAAATTGACTAAAGCGTATGATTTGGCCTTGGAAGACTTAAATATGTCTATCTCTTTATCTTCTAATAACGCTAAAGTATTTTCTTATAGAGGAGATGTATTTCTTGAGAAACATGAGGAAGATTTGGCTATAAGTGACTATGATAAAGCATTGAAATTATTCCCTCAGTTTACGTATGTTTTACATCAAAGAGCATGGACACATATCAAATTACATGATTATGAAGATGCCTTAGAAGATTTCTCTCAACTAAATAAGTTGGGCAAATCAAAATATGTAGACATGTATGGAGAGGCTGTTGCTTTTATGGAGTTAGGGAAGCTGAGTAAATCAAATGCTATTTTAGAAAAAGCAGTAGAATTGTATCCTAAATATTCTTCAGCAAAAGTACTCTTAGGGTATAATTATGCCGTTTTAGGTAAAGATGATTTGGCATCAAGTCAGGTAGAGAATATTGAAGCATCAGAGAGAAATTCTAAAGAAATTATAGGTGTAAAAGGAATTATTGCCTACAATAATAAGGACTATAAAAAAGCCTTGAAATATTTTAATTCAGCTTTAAAAAAATCTCCTGATAATAAAACCGTTATTTATTATAGAAGTCTGACTTTTGATAAATTAGGTAAGCCTTCAAAATCATCTGTTGATAGAAGTAGGGCATTGGCTTTAGGATATACTGCTCAGCAAGATTATGTGGTGAAGAAAGTATTGAAATAACTTCTATTCATTTGAGGTATAAACAGGTTGTATTTTCTTTGGAGCAATACAAGAATAAGTAGAAAATAATGCTGTAGTATTTTCTGGTAAAGTAGATAAGTCTGTTGGGGCTTTATCTACTTTATTTGTATAAATAAACATCACACTACCACCTTTTATGTAATTAATAATTTTTTGATGGTCTTTATAGGACACTGCAGGACAGCCAAAACTTCTTCCGGTATACCCATTATTATTAATGAAATTTTGAGAAACATATTTAGCAGGATGGAGTACAATAGCTCTTTCTCTTGCTTTGTGATTTATATTCTTTTCTAAGCCATCTAATTTAAGAGATAGACCATATTTACCATTATAAGTCTCAGATGCTTTATAGAAACCTAAGCTGCTTTGCCTTGAATTAAGAATGTTACTAAATTTATTTGCATATAGCATTCCCGAGTTCACACCATGAGCTACATAAGTATTAAGTAGTAAACAAGATTTTTCGATATCAATAATATAAAGTCTTTTTTGATTTGAAGGCTGACTAAAATCTATGATACTTAAAACTTTTTTATTCTGAATTTCCCCTTCGTTTAAAAGGTTTAAATACCCCGTTACACCTTCTTTAAACGCATCATAAGATAAGCCTTTACTTTCTAAATCAGCAATGGTGTAAAAAGTCAAAATTAAATTTTCTGATTCAGTGTTTACAATGTTATGCTTAGGGATGTGATTACTAGCAAAAGCATTTACAAACAAGAATAGAAATAAAAATTGCAGTTTTAAAAGTTTAAATTTTATTAGGTTCATTTATAAAATCGTAAATTGTAGCGTGTTATTTGCATTGCAAATTTACAAAAATACTGTAATTTAAGAACACTTTGAATGACTTATTTTATTGAAACCCCTTGAAAATCAATATTATTAGCATTTTTTGTGTAATTTTTGAAAAACAAATATTTGCAAATTGACGAGACTTTCTGCTTTTTGCACTACTTATTAGAGTAACCTCATAATCACTACATGTTTGATTTAATTACAAAATATTTATCTCTTCTTTCGATAAGCGCTGTTAAATTCTTGTTTGGACCAATTTTAGGTTTTTCAACAGGATTATCAATAATTGAAACCATCATTATTACTGTTTTAGGAATGATGCTTACTGTTGTTGTGCTTACGTATGCAGGGACTCCTGCAAGAAAGAAATTGATGATGTGGTTAAATAGGGGTAAGAAACGAAAGCTTTTTACCAAAAAGAACAGAATGATAGTGAGATTATGGCAAGAATACGGCATGAAAGGTGTTGCATTTTTTACTCCAATATTTTTTGGGCCTCCTATAGGAATGTTAATAGCTCTTTCATTTGGTGAAAAAAAAGAGAGAATAATATCATATATGTTTATAAGTGCCGTATTTTGGGGTATCGTTATGAACGTTGCCATATATTATTTTGGAGAATATATGGGCTGGGTACAAGATAGTGGAGTAACTGTAAAATAACAGTCTCTAAAAACAACTAGGTATTAGTGATTATATGGCATTTGATTTCCATCAAGATAAAAAAACATACTTCAACTTTCAAAAAGAGAATGCAAACAAATATGTAATTCCCTTTATAGAAAAGTCAATTAAAATAGATGCTTCTTTACGTGTTCTAGAAATAGGATGTGGAGAAGGTGGTGTGCTAAAAGCCTTTTTAGAGAGGGGTTGCTACGGTATGGGGATAGAGTTAAGCCTTCCTAGAGTAGAACTCGCTAATCAGTTTTTAGAAGAATATATCAACCAAGGTAAAGCTCAAGTAATAGGTAAAAATGTTTACGATATTGATGTAGATAAGGAATTAGGAGAGAAGTTCGATCTGATTATTTTGAAAGATGTTATAGAACATATTCCTAATCAAGAAAAAATTATACATCATTTTAGAAACTTTTTAAAACCAAAAGGGAAAATATTTTTTGGATTTCCACCTTGGCAAATGCCTTTTGGAGGGCATCAGCAAATTTGCTCTTCTAAGGTGTTATCAAAAGTTCCATATTTCCATTTACTTCCAAAATCTATTTATAAATGGATTTTAAAAAATGGAAATGTAAGCAAAGGACACGTAAGAGAATTGTTAGAAATAAAAGATACTGGAATTTCTTTAGAACGGTTTGAACGAATATGTAAAAAAGAGCATTTTGATATATTAGAAAAAACGCTCTATTTCATAAATCCAATTTATGAGTACAAGTTCGGCTTAAAGCCAAGAACAAAAATCCCAATTTTAGGAGATATACCTTGGGTGAGAAACTTTGTAACTACGGCAGGGTTTTACCTCGTAGAAATGAAATAAAAAAACAGCCATGATTTGTGGAAATCATGGCTGTTTTTTATTGAAATCTATTATACTTATTCAGTACCAATCATTGTAGAAGCTTCAATTGTAATTTCTTCAGAAGAAATCAATGTAATGCTTTCGATACCGTTTTCAGTGTATTCATAAGTAGCGGTAACTACATATTCTCCAATTTGATCAATAACTACATCAGCACTTAAAGTAGCACTAATAGGTTGGTTAATTGATTTAGGCATTTTACCAATTAAATCAAATTCATAAGTGATTTGATTATCCTCAACATTAGTAAATGTTACTTTAGAATTTTCGATGTTTCCGCTTGGTGAAGTAGCAAACGTAACAAAGCTTGTAGTTTCATTGATAGTGATGCCATCGCCATCTTCAAAATTTACTATTTCAATAGAAGCTACATCTGGAGTAGGCTCTTCAGTGTCGTTCTCTTTGTTACAGCTTGCAATAACCAATGTAGATACTGAGATGATTGCGAAACGAACCATTAGGTTGTAGATGGCTTTAGTAGTAATTTTCATTTTGATTCTTTTTTCAGTGCGTTAAATTTGTTTTCTTATTATCCGAAACGCCAATGAAAAAG
Organism: Flammeovirga pectinis; assembly: GCF_003970675.1. GTDB lineage: Bacteria > Bacteroidota > Bacteroidia > Cytophagales > Flammeovirgaceae > Flammeovirga > Flammeovirga pectinis. Next base: position 2,902,955 of record NZ_CP034562.1, on the reverse strand, counting down.
AAATGATTTTACTATTTAGTCGAATGATTTACCATTTTAGTCGACTAAATATTAATGAGATTGAATTTTCTTAGAATTTCTTAATTCGGAAGGGGTGTAATCATAAAACCTCTTAAAAGCAGTGGTAAATTTAGATAGGTGGCTGTAACCAACTTCTTTTGCAATCTTTCCAATAGGTTTTTCTGAGTACCTCAGTGCTCTATGTGCATCAAGCATTCTGTGGTTTGTCACAAATTTAAAAATAGGTTGCCCAAAAATCTGTTTAAAATCTTCTTTTAGCTTCGTTTCTCCAATTTTAAATTTATCAGAAAGCATAGCAATAGTAGGAATGTTGGTATAATCGCTCAATAAGTAATCCTTAATATTAAAATAGATATCGAAAGCTTCTTTAGAAATTATTTTCTCAGGAGTTTTTCTTCTTTTGTTCTTTTCTATTAACTGAGAAACAAGTTTCCCCATTAGCTCCATACCTTTTCCAAATACAATTGCTTGGCGTCCCATTGTCAGCTTCTGAGCAGCAAATAATTCTTCGGTAATGTCTTCTACTTCTGGATTAGTTTCTTCATAGTAAACTTTATTTTTTAGTTCTTTAAAGAAGTCAGAAAATGAAGAGCTATTTTGTGCCTCCATAATTTCTTCTAATGCTTCATGCTCTACTCTAATTCCCACCCATTTAATATCTTCATCTTTCTTAAAGTCAATTAGTATAGAATGGCTACTCTTATAAAGCATAATGCTGTATTGAGCGTTACCATTAGAAAGTTCAGTTTCATGTTCCGTTTCAGAATCAATTAAAAATCTAGAATTCTTTTTGAGTATGGTAATAAAAAGGCTAGATTTTTCTGCTTTTACACCAGTAGAAACTTGAACATTATTTTGAAGAAATACTTGATTTACACTAATATTTACCGATGGTATTAAACTGAAATATTCTAGATTAACATCACCTAAAGATGTTTTACCAATTAATCTATTATCTATTAACTGACCTCCAATATCTTTTTGAAGTTTAGTATATGATTTTCTTAAACTACTTGCGTCAAGTACTATCGTTTTATTATTCATCTATAGAAAAGGATGGAATTTATTAGTGAGTGCTATATATTGTTCGGAAAAATCATTGCTATTATTTTCCTTTAGATATAGTTTAGAAACGATATTTTCATCATTCAAGTTTTGATAACAAAACTCTAGTAGTACTCTTTTAACAGGCTTTTTGATATTATGTGCAACCTCACAATGTTTAGCAATATAAAAACTGTTTTCTGAAGCAACATTGTAAATATCTTCCACTTGGTCGAAAGGGTAAATTAATATAAGTTTACCTCCTTTATTTAAGATTTTAGCAGAGGAATGAAATAGACTTTCTAGGGTAAGGTGGTCTGAATGTCTTGCTTTCGTTCTTTCATCTGTATTTGCTTTGTAAGAGTCTTTAAAGAAAGGTGGGTTAGAAACGACAGCATCTACTTTTGTATCAAGAGTTAATTCAGAAAAATCGATATGTTTAACGGATAAACGTTCTTTCCAAGGGGAGTTTTTGAAATTCTCTTCGGCTTGTTCACTTGCTCCCAAATCAATATCAATTCCAATAATTTTAAGTTCAGAATAACGTTGTGCACACATCAAAGAAATTAATCCAGATCCTGTACCAATATCAAGCATAGTATTACAACCCGATAAATCGGCCCATGCTCCCAATAACATACCATCTGTACCAATTTTCATAGCACATTTTTCTTGACCTATTTCAAATTGTTTAAACTTAAAGGTTTTGTATTTATTCATATGGGTTAAAAATAATAGATATATAGGAATGTTTAGAGTATAGCATCTTATTTATTTCTATTTTTGCGATGAAATCAAATTACTATTTTTATCGAACAACAACTAAGCGATGTTAACTACTAAATTATTTCCATTAAAAGGAAAAGTACAAAATTATGCATGGGGTGGAGATTCATTTATTCCACAAATGATTGGTATAGAAAAAGAAGAAAAACCTTATGCTGAATATTGGATGGGTGCTCATGATAATGCTCCTGCGCAAGTTGGAGAAAATCAGCAGCTAAATACAATGATTAAGAATGATCCTTCTGGTACTATCGGAAATTTCATTAATGATAAATTTGGCCGTTTACCATTTTTATTTAAAGTATTGGATGTAAAAGATGTTTTATCAATTCAAGTTCATCCAACAAAAATTGAAGCGGAGAAAGGTTTTGCTAGAGAAAATGCAGAAGGTATTCCTGTAATTGCATCTCATAGAAATTATAAAGATGATAACCATAAACCAGAAATTATGGTTGCTTTAAGTGAGTTCTGGTTATTACATGGTTTTTTACCAAAAGCAAAATTAGAAGAGGTTCTAAAATCAGTTCCAGAATTTAATTACCTATTACCTGTATTCCAAGAAGAAGGTTTCTTTGGTTTATATAAAACGGTGATGGAGTATTCTGCAGAAGAAGTAAATACAAAGCTACAATCATTAGTAGACCGTGTAATGCCTCTTTATAATGCAGGTAAATTAGATAAAGCATCTCCAGATTATTGGACGGCAAAATCTGTTGCATTACAAGAAGACGGTGCTGATTTAGATAAAGGAATTTACTCTATCTATTTCTTTAATATTGTTCGTGCTGATATTGGCGATGCAATTTTCCAAGATGCTGGTTTACCACATGCATATATGGAAGGGCAAAATATGGAATTAATGGCTAACTCAGACAACGTTCTTAGAGGTGGTCTTACTCCAAAACATATTGATGTACCAGAACTATTAAAACATGTAACTTTTGAGGAAACTCACCCAAATATTATGAAAGGGGAGTTACAAGAAGATGGTTTAGAAAGAATTTATAAAAGCCCTGCTCCTGATTTTGAATTAAGTAGAATTGCCGTTTCTAAAGGAGACGTTTATACATCAGTAGCTAAAACTGCTCAGGTTATTATTGTTTCTGAAGGAGAAGCAACTGTTGAAGAAGGAGCTACTACAGTAAGTATTAAAAGAGGTGAAGTAGTTGTATTACTAGTTGATGCTAACTATAAAATCACGTCTACTACATCAGCTGTTTTATTTAAAGCAACTGCACCAGTAGAATAATATTTATATAAAATATATACTTTATAAGCCTCTACAGTTTTAGAATTGTAGAGGCTTTTTTTGTAGGTAGGGATTTTCTATCTTATATAAAATGATGTTTCTGTTTTTTACCCTAATTATCAGATTTATGTATTGCCTTTGTTACACCAGTAAAAAAACTGCTTCGTTTGATATAAATGAACTGAAAGAAATTCTAGTTAAAAGTAGAATTAATAATGAGAAGAAAGATATCACAGGGATACTCTTACTTATTGATGATCTGTTTATTCAAATTTTGGAAGGAGAACAAAATGATTTAGACGAACTGTATGATGTAATTAAAAAAGATGATCGTCATGATTATATTCAAAAAATATATTCAGGAGAAATAGCAACTAGAAACTTTCTAACCTGGTCTATGGGGTTCCAGCAAGTAACATGGGAAGACCTTGAAGAATTAGGTATGGAAAGACTACATGATAAGAGTTTATCATTATCTGAATATTTCAGACATAAAAGCCATTACTTAATAGAAGTAATTAAAGAGTTTAATAAATCGTCTGAATTAAAATTAAATTTACCGAAATAAAAAAACGCCTTGATCTCGTATAGAAATCAAGGCGTTTTTTAATAATGTTTGCTGATGATTATCGTAAATCAACAACCTCAACATCTGGATATTTAGAAGTATCGAATACAAATTCACTATCACTAACAGGAACATTTTGTTTAAAATTAGTGATCGAATTTTCGTACCTCATCAAATTACCTTTTTCAAAGATTACAAACTTTACCAAAGCATGTGTCTTTGGATTGATATGCATTCTAATTTTAAAGAAATTGACTTCTAAACTTTTATCAGGAGAAAGGTCAATTACATCATTTCCCTTTGCATCCTTTTCAATATATAAATATTTAAAGTTCTTTTGATAGATAGAATAAATCTTAGCAGGAGAACTCATTACATCCGTATCGTCAGAATCTGCTTCTTCTATCGTTACCTCTTCCATTTCTTGATCATAACGAGAGACTGTTTTAGTATCGTTATAAATTGTCTGACCATCTAATTGCAATTGGTATTTGTTACCGCTTACAATGGCTTTCATCTGAATATCTCCAATTTTACCATCAGAAGTACTAATAGCATCTTGGTTGATATCTGCACTAAAAGAGTTTAGTCCTTTATAAAAGCTACTCATTTGGTCAAGTATCTTTTGTGCTTTTTCATCTTGTTGGGCAAATAAATTACCTATTGATAAAACTAAAATGAAAAGGAATGATAATATATTTTTGTTGCTTTTAATCATAATCTATTAACTAGTTTATAGTAGTTCAAGTGTATTTTACGAGACTTACTATGTAAAATGTTTCATAAAAGGCTATAAAGTATTTAATACAACCTCTAATTCCATTTCTGTTTTTACATTAACCTGTCTTGCTTTACTACCTTCAAACGGACCTACAATTCCTGCAGCTTCTAACTGATCTATAATACGACCAGCACGGTTATATCCTAAACTTAATTTACGTTGGATTAAAGATGTACTACCTTGTTGATGGCGAACAAGTAATCGGGCAGCTTCCTCAAATAGATCATCTCTATCGTCAACGCTACCACCACCGCCGCCTTTCGAGGCTGGTTGTTCTTCTTCAAATTCAGGTAACATATAGGCCGCAGAAAAACCAGTCTGATCTGCAATGAAATCACAAAGTTTTTCTACTTCATCAGTATCAATAAATGCACACTGAATACGCGTAAGGTCATTACCCGTAGATAATAACATATCACCCATACCAATTAATTGATCTGCTCCACCTGCATCTAAAATTGTTCTAGAATCTATTTTAGAAGTTACTCTAAATGATAAACGAGCAGGGAAGTTGGCTTTAATCATACCCGTAATAACATCAACAGAAGGACGTTGAGTGGCTACAACTAAATGGATACCAATAGCACGAGCTAACTGTGCTAAACGTGCAATTGGTCCTTCAATTTCTTTACCTGCTGTCATCATTAAATCGGCAAGTTCATCAATAACTAGAACAATATATGGTAAGAAACGATGCCCCTTTTTTGGGTTTAATCTACGGTTGCAGAATTTAGTATTGTATTCTTTAATATTTCGAACCCCCGCAGATTTCAATAAAGAGTATCGCATATCCATTTCTGTACAAAGAGAGTTCAGAATATGAATGGCTTTTTTAGTATCTGTAATAATAGCCTCTTCTGCATCAGGTAAGCTTGCTAAGAAGTGGCGTTCTATTTTATTGAAAAGTGACAATTCAACCTTTTTAGGGTCAATCATCACAAATTTTAATTCTGATGGATGTTTTCTATAAAGTAATGAGCTAAGAAGTACGTTAATACCAACTGATTTACCTTGTCCCGTTGCTCCAGCCATTAATAAGTGAGGCATTTTGGCAAGATCGGCAACAAATACTTCGTTAGAAATTGTTCTACCAAAGGCAACAGGTAAATCCATTTTTGCTTTTGCAAACTTTTCAGTCGCTAAAACAGAAGACATAGATACCATTTCTCTATTGTTGTTTGGTACTTCAATACCAATTGTACCACGTCCAGGAATTGGAGCAATAATACGAATACCAAGAGCAGCTAAACTTAATGCAATATCATCTTCTAGGTTACGAATTTTTGAAATCTTAATACCTACTTCAGGAACAATTTCATAAAGAGTAACAGTAGGACCAATTGTAGCACTAATAGAGGCGATACCAATTTTAAAGTGCCTTAATGTGTTTACAATTTTTTCTTTATTGGCTTCTAATTCCTCTTTAGTTACCTTCGCTTTACTCTCAACGGGAGGGTGTAGAAGGTCTAAATCAGGGTATTTATAATGACTAAGATCAAGCTTCGGGTCGTATTCATCCATATCTTCGATATTGACGATTTCATCCGGTTCTTCTTCAATCTTTTTTAAGACATTTAGATCTGCTTTATCCACGTTTTCTGTTGTAGATACATCAGATAATTCATGTGGGTTTTCTACTTTCTCTTTTTTCTTAGGAGGAGCAGGAGGGTCTAATTTTATTGTTTCAGATTTTGTAGGCTCTGCTTCTATCTCTATAATCGGAGGAGTATTCGGAGTTACTTTTTTCTGTTGAGAAGAAGGATTTGGAGTTGGCGATTCTTTCTTTTCTTCTTTTACAGGAGGCATTTCAGAAGTAGTATCTCTAGATTGTTGTTTAGAGTAGTTTTGTGTTGGAGGTATTTGATTAGTACCATTACCACCTACTTGAACGTGTTCTACTTGAATATTTACATCTACAGAAATAGGATCAACTTTAATAGCTTGTTGAGGTACACTTTCTGTAACAATTGGAGCCTCGGGCTCTACTACAGAAGGAAGTTGTGCATTATGTGGTACAAGTCCAGTATCTTGAGCAGCTTCTTCTTCAATTTCATTTGGCTCTTCAGTAATCTCTTCCTCAATTACATTCTCATTTGTAAGTGATGAAGTTTCAATTGAAGTTTCTTCTTCAGAATAGTTCTCCAAATCTTCGTCTTCTTCAAGCTCATCATCACTTTCATTTTCAGAAAGAGTAGTGTTTTCAGTTTCAGAAGTGGTATTAACCTCAGATTTATCAGAATATCTATTTTTAGTTACTTTACCAATTACTTTAGATACGGCATTAAATTTAACGATGTAGACACCATGAATAAGTACAGCTAAGATTAGGAAAATAATAGTTCCCCATCCAATTAAGCTATACATACCATCTGCAACGGTTAAACCAATTTTACCACACAAGAAACCTAAAAGATTTGGAGTGTCTTTTATTACAACATAATAACCTAGTAATACACTTATCCAAAGCATGTAGAAAAGACAGATGTAACCCAGTTTTCTAAACTTCATGAGTTTACCATTTCCTTGGGTAAATAATTCGTACCCTGCAGAAAATAGCATTGGAATAAGTAGAATAGAACCAAGACCAAACATATTATAAACTAGAAGATGAGACAACGACGCACCTAAAAGTCCTAACCAGTTTTGAACCTCTTTCCCAGATGAGATAAGATTTGTTATTCCACCAACATTTTCAATAATACTCTGATCAGCTTTCCCTGTAAATACAAAAGAAAGTAATGCTAAGCAGGTATAAACAGAAAGAAAAATTAGAGATAAACCAATACTAGTTTGAAGTCGTGGATCTTTCAGTTTATTATTATCAAAACTCATCTTAGGCACTTTTAAGCGTACGGGCCTTTCCGTTTCTTCAGCGTGGGGAGTAGCCGAAGATTGAGGTACCGATGAGGGTTTATATATATTTTTTCGTACGTTCTTTTTAGGTTCTGAAGCCATATTTTATTTTACGTGAGGCTGACAGTTTAAAAAATTTAATTTTGGATTCTTAAACCAATTCAAAATTAAAATAATTTAATGTCAATTGGAATTATATTTTGCTTGATTATGACTTTAATTTGTGAATTACATTCATTTTTAAGTTATAAAGAGTGCTTTCTAGCCCTACAGGATATTCATGTGGGTGATAAAACCTTTTTATACTATCATCAAGCTGCGATAATTCTTTTATTGTTTTAAGTTGAATACTATGAATGGATGGAGAATTATAGACTAATTTACCATTTTCGAAGATAGGAATTAGTAAATCCTCATAATTTTTTGATTTGTCTATTTTCTTAGATCGAATTCCATTATTAGGGTCAATAAGTATTGGGTTATTGCTAATGTTTTCTTCTTCATTAAAGATCATATCAGCATTAAGTTTACCGTTAGCGTTTTTAAAGCGTCTAACTTGTAAAATCCCTGGTGTAGAAATTTTATTTATCTGTTCTGATAATTTGACCTTGTATTGCCATTTTTGATTTTCATCCTGAATTGCACTTAGCTTATAAACACCACCTAATGCAGGTTGATCGTAAGCTGTAACCAGTTTAGTACCTACACCCCAAACATTGATTTTGGCATTTTGTTCTATCTTTAAACTATTGATTAGGTACTCGTCTAAATCATTACTTGCTACAATAGAAGCTTCTGTAAAACCGGCATCATCAAGTAATTTACGAGCCTCTATACTTAGGTAAGATAAATCACCTGAATCTAAGCGGATACCATTCATTGCATATCCTTTTTCTTTTAATGAATTGCCAACAGTAATGGCATTTTTTACACCTTCTAGTGTGTTATAGGTATCAACAAGAAAAATACAATTGCTAGGCATTACATCAGCGTAGGCTTTAAATGCTTGTAACTCATCATCGTAAGACATTATCCAACTGTGTGCGTGTGTTCCTTTAACAGGGATGTCTAATAGTTTAGCAGCTAATACATTAGAAGTTGCATTAAAACCACCTATATATGCAGCTCTAGTAGCAGAAATTCCACCGTCAATTCCTTGAGCTCTTCTTAAACCAAATTCTAATAATTGATCGTCTTTAGCAGCAATTCTTAATCGAGCAGCTTTAGTAGCAATTAAGGTTTGGAAATTGATAATATTTAGAAGAGCAGTTTCTATTAATTGGCATTGAAGTAAACTACCAGTAACCCTAATAAAAGGTTCGTTCGGGAAAATTATTGTTCCTTCTTCAATTGCATGAATTGTAAGATCAAATTGTAAGTTTCTTAGATACTCTAAAAAATCAGCCTCAAATAATGGTTGGCCTTCTGCATCTGTAATTGTACTAAGGTATTTAATGTCATCATCTGCAAAAGAAAAGTTATTTAAAAAATCTATAACATAGGCTAAACCAGCATTTAAAGCAAAACCACCTTTAAAAGGAGATTTTCTAAAATAACCATGAAAAACAGCCTTTTTTTCAGCAAAACCTTTCTTCCAATAGCCATAAGCCATTGTAATTTGGTAAAGATCTGTGAGTAATGTTAAAGAAGTTCTATATAAGTCTTGTGAAATATTCATTTATAGCATGATTTTTTATACTATGAAAATTGAATTTACGTTCTTTCCTCGTTGTTGTTGCATTACAAATATAAGAATAAAACCTTATTAAATGCTATAAAAACAGTAAACTTCATATATTATTCTATTTATTTGTTATAATAAATTATATTTGAATATATAATTATATATATAAGATTAGATATGAATAAGCAGATAATAAGAGTAGGTAAACATAAGTACCCAGTAACGCAAAGTGGTAGACAAACGTTAGCCATCTACTTAGATGATGAAGATAACAAAAGAGAGTACATAAAAACTAAGTTGTTTATATATAAATCTCCAATTGATAGCAACCAAAAAGACCATAATAAATTAGCTCTATTAGAAATTGAGAAGAAGGTAATTGAAGCAAAGAACCAGTACATAGGTAATTCTGACTACTTTCAAATTAAAACAATATTTGAATTATTTTCAGAAATTAAGAAAGTAAAACGAACTTCATCATCATATCTAAGTAGATACAATACTTTAGAAGGTAAGATAATCAAAACAGATTTTAACCTGAACAAGTTAAATTTAGAAATGGCTTCTTCAATACTATCTAAAATAGACAACTACCCTAAATCAGATAGTACAAAATCTAACTTAGGTGTAGCTTTTATAGATGCTATTAAAATTGCTGTAAACCATTTTAAACTACCCTTACCATTAGATATTAACTCTCCTATAGTATCTAAACAGATAACACCTGTAAGAGTACAAAGAGTAGCTTCTATGAATATGGATTCAAAATCTGCCGACTTCTTATTATCTAAACACGATAGTCTACTATGGAAGGTGGCTTTGTTGTTTGGGTTAAGAGCTGAAGAAATAATGGAATTAAGAGAAGAACAATTTACAGTTAATAGAGGTTATGTAATACTTGATTATATACCACTAAAAAATAAAACAAGAACTATTAAGAGAGTATTTTGTAATATCAATCTATGGCTACACTACACTAATATATCAAAGCATTTTGATGTGTATAATACAAAGAAGAACACACTGCTAATAGATGTATATGATAACCTAGCAAACAAATCTTATATCAATAGAGAAGTAAAGCGTGTTAGAACTATATTAGGTAATAACGTTAACCTCCATAGCTGTAGGAAGTTCATGGTTACTGTAATGTTTGAAAAAGGAGTAGATGCTATAACTTTGAATGATTGGAATCACGTTACCAGTCAAGACGTTACACAGCATAACTATGTAATGACTAATACCAAGAAGATGCAAGCAAGTGATGTGTACGCTTCATATTACATTGAAGGTTTTAATAGTATGAATGATAGCATAAGCATACAAGGTTTAGCAGATGAGTCAGATGTAATGCATCAGAAGAAGTTGATAGTTAAGAAGTTCTTGGAAGTGTGCCAGGATGAGCAACATATCGACCTTTTAATAATGATAATAAATGGCTTCGATAAAACTATTTATAATATGAAATAAAAAAAAGAGCCACTGTTTTACGAGTGACTCAATTTCTGATAAAGTGATATTAGAATGTGGTATTACGAACTAATTCTACTCTTTATATAGTATCTTGAAATCAATTGCGAAGGAGAGTTACTGTTATTGGCTCTCCTTCTACCTACAACTGATGTTTGCGTTATCTCTGCTATTATACGTAAATGAAACAGAAAAGTTACATTGTATTACATTTATTTTCTGTTTAGTTTTAAAATAAATAATGGTTTAGATAAAAAAGATAGGGGTATGTAGCTGTTTTTAAGAGAAAGTAGTGACAAACCACGTGGTTATCCTTATAGTAAGTAGCGAGTCGATTTCAAAAGTTTTTTCTAAAGTGGTATAAACCATCCTAAAGTGTATTTTAAGGAAGGGGGGAGGGTAAATATATCTACAGCCATTCGAGAGAAGATTGTACTGGCTTCTCACCTTATTTTCAAAAGTTTTTTTTGTAGCTATTGTAAAGATATAAAAAAAAGCAACCTAAAAAGATTGCTATTTTATTCTAAAAGCTATTTTAATAGCTTACGATTCTATGCAAATATATATTAATACATGTTAATACCATAATTATCTACAGCTTTTATTTCATTTTTCAATGCTTCAGTTAAAAGAAACAATTGCTCAGGTGTTTTGTGGCTTAAATCATAAACCATCTTCTTTGTAGGACTATAGGACGCTAAAGCCACAAAGCCGATATTTATTAAATCGTTTAGTTCTTCTTTAGTTCTAGCTGTTCTAATTATTCCGTTGTATAAAAAATATATGTCATTCATTGTTTTATTCTATTATAGTTAATCATTACTTCGCTTAGTTGTGTCGGGCTGAATAATTAAAATACTTCCACGCTCGATAGTTTGTATTAACCCCCCTTCTAAAGTTTGTTCAATATCAAAATAATAATACCCGTTTAACCCCTTTGATACTTCAGAAGGGATTACTAGATAAATACTACCTTCCACTACTTCTGTAGTTAATTCTACGTAAGAAGAAATATTCTCCCTTCTTCTGCATTGACTATAATAAGTAATAGCTTCAGAAGATGGCTTATCCTTCATAAGGAGTCTTACATCATCCCCACGAGTAGCTTTGTAAATTTTCATTTAGTTTCAAATTTTAATAGGGCTAGGTATAATAAACTACCTAACCCAATTATAAAAAATAGCATTCCCATACTTTAAGATTCTAAGATTTTATAAACAAAATCTTCTGATTTAGAATAAGAGTACTTCCCCAAGATAGAGTACTGAAATTGTGCTTCAGCATTACCTCCTTTAGAGAACTTGTCATAAATGGCAGAACGCTCTGTATTCACTATTGCGTACCCCTTTACAGTTACTAGAATTTCAGTAACTACATCAGTGTATAAAACTTCTACGCCCATTAATAAACCATCATCTTTAGTTAATGGCTCAATTAAATAAGCATCCAAAGTAGGGCACATTATCTTTATTGAGTCATTATCATTACAGTAAGATTTTGCTTTTGCTACAGCTATAGTAATTGCCTGATATTCATTACCAGTAGTATAAGGTATTGCTGTGCCATATTGAGAAGCTGAAGCAATAATTTCTTGAACTAAATTTGTTTCAACCATGCCACAAATACTGCTATGTATTGGATTTAAAACATCTTCACCTCCTTGCTTTGCAAATCTCATAGAAAAGTCAGATTTCAAACTAAATCCAAAATTTACGCCATTTGTGCGAACATAGTCTTCTGTTAATACATCTGTTACAAAACCTACATCAGTTGCGCTATTTGTAAGCGTTAAAATTGTAGGACTAAAAGTAGTGACTTCTCTAATCTCTGTTAGTTGATTGTATTCTAAAATATTGAAACGTTCTAAATTCGCATACTTTGCAGAATCGAATGATACAAATTTATCTACTTTTCCCATATTGGGTTGTTGGTCGTTAAATGCCATATTATTATATTTTTATTGTCTGTGTTTTATTAAAATTATTATCGTTGTTCTTTCCTGTCTTGTTCAAATTCAGCCATTCTAATCTCCATTTGTCGCTTGAAAAATGGTTGGCTCATCAGTTTCCTAGCCTCTCTCAAAGGCATTGAAAGGAGAAGTTCCTGTAGTTGCTTTTCTTCATTTATATAAGCTCTCCATTCGCTTAAATTATCTTCTTTAGAAAATCTATGATTTGGGTTGACTTCTCTATTTTTCATTTTCTATATTATTTTTATTTTGTACTTGAACAGATATGAAATCATTATTAACATTCATATCAGTTAAATTGTAGATACGTTGCACTCCTTTTGAATCAATACTATTAGAAGTAAAAAGCGATTGAACTACCGTTTCTCTATCTGATACATTTACATAATTAGATGCTAAGAAATTAAATCTGAAGCTCTGAGTAGGTTCTAAAAGTGTATTTTCATATTCTGATAGGAACACATTCTGCCATGCCTGTAATAACATAAATTTTTCTTCAGAATTTGCTTTAGAGTAGGCTTCAGCATCAATTAAAAATAGTTTAGCTATCTGATTATTGGAGTATTTTCTACTTTCATTGAACAAACTTCTATCATTCGCTGAAGCTGGGGTCAATGGTTTACTATCTAATAAAGCACCTTCAAAGATTATCATTCCTGTCTTAACGATTTTCTCTCTGAATTTCTCAAGTATCTTACTAGCCTGACCATCTCTCACTTTGGTTGCTGTTGAGATTACAGTAGCTCCAACACCTCTGTTTTTAGCAAGGCTCTCGTCTAAACTATCAATCTCTGCTAACATACTCTGATAGTTATTTACAAATTCCATTGGTTTATTAGCATATTGAGAGCTACTAAAAATTGGGTGCATGAACATGCAAAACTGCTTCTGATTCAAAGTAAATGAATTACTTTTCTTCCCACTTTGAGCTACGTTACTTACTTCCAATTCATAATTAGTATATGGAGCACTCCAATCACTTTTTAAGGTGCATGAATTGTATTTTAAATACTGTATTCTATTGTTGCTATCATATGTAGCATAAGCAACGCCATATTTCAGAATATCTGCTATACAACTTTGGTAAAAAGCTCTCTTAGACGTGAGAGAAGGTGTAAGCAATGGCACTCTATTCTTAAAGCCCTTTGTGAATACAAAATTAGTTTGATTATCAAACTGTTGTATTGGAGTACTGGCTAACATTGTAACGATTTCAGAAGTTAGGTAAGAGCCATTTGCTCCTAACTTATCTGTTAGTGTAGTCCATTGCTCTCGCTCTAAATCAGAATCGACTAAATTAGAAGTAGTATCATCTATAAATCCTATTGTTTCGCTCCTTTGCTCTGTAGGAGAAAAAAGCTGTTTAATGTTTTTTGTTAAGCTCATTTAATATAAAGTTCTGATAATGTGATTGAATAATGCTTTGCGTGTGAAATCTGTTTTTGATTTCGATTTTGTTAGTTCCATCGCTAATTCTAATTGTTTTACTTCTTCCTTAGTTAACCTAATGTGTATCTGAAGTGAAGTAGTTTTTTTAGTTATGTCATCCATTTTATATGAGTTTTATCTTCTATATATATTGTATAGCTAATGGATGATTGTAAACTTATTTCAATCTTTTTAGGTTGTTTTTTTAAAAAAAATAATCTATTAAATGATTCTTTCTGAATAGATTATTCTTGATAACTTTATACTAGAGATAAAAGGAGATAAATTAATAATTATATGGATTACTACTTATTGAAATTTCAGAGAGAAGAAATTATTAGGGATATGTATGAAAATGAGTATTTATATTTTAAAAAAATCTTTGATTTTAAGGATAGTGATAGAGATAATATAAAACGAAATGACCCTAAAGAAGGGAATTTAATTAACCAACAATTAACATCACTTCAGTTATCAAAAGATGGAATTGATTACATTAATTTAAAGATTGCAGAAAACGGGTCGGCACAACATACAGCTTATGATAAAAATGCTAACAAGCATATTTGTAGCTTATTTTTTCTCGAGGTTAAAATTGATAAAAAAAGCAATCATATTGAATACAATAAAATTGATAACAGAATGATTGATTTTGGTGAGTATGCTTTATTAATAAAAGACCCTCGCAAATTAATCAGTATGATAGAATCATCACTAAAGAAATTAGGAATAACAAAATCCCTAGAATATGGCACTGTTAATTTTTACGATAAAAATACATATAATGGGAAGTTAAATTACTTCTCTAAAACCAAAGACCATGATTACCAAAGAGAGTATCGAGTTTTATTTGATTCAACCAAATTAAAAGGTAACAATAGTGAACCTATAAAACTGAAATTAGAAGGTTTAAAGTCTATATCTGAAGTATTAAAAATTGAGATTAGATAGCTCCATTACAAAAGTTAAAACCTTTACCTCGTTCTAAGTCATTAAAATGAATATTTTTAGTATCGACATCTTCAGTGCGCACTTCTTTTGTGTTAGTAGATTTAGAGTACATAGGAATCTCTGACATTGTCACTTCTTTAAATGGCTCTTTATCTGATTTAGCTCTATTCATATAAAATTCTGGATTATCCTTTATTTCATCTGTATAAAATGAATATTGTAAAGAAAGTGATTTAGTAATATTATCTTCAGAAAGTACTTTTTTATTAGAAGGCTCATTTTTGGAAAAAGCTATATATAAGCAATTACTATATATAGCTTTTTCCGTTTTTGAGCCTTCCCAATTTCTTTTAATTGAAGCATAAGATATATTTATACATTCTGCTACATTTTTCTTATCAATATTTTTAAAAGCTTCTTCTTCAGAATAGCCATTTAACATAGCTTGTTCTATATATATTTGGCAGTAGTTATATATTTTTATTTGTGTTGCATCTGTTTTGGTATAATCATAGCCAAAAATAGTTTTAATATCACTTTTAATGGTTTTTGAGCTTTTACCAGTGTTGTAAGCCATTTCTTCTACAGTCATTCCTTCTAAAATAAAATCAGCGTAATCTTCAGTATTAAAATCGTTATTATATAAACGTTTACTTCTCTGAGCTATTCCACCGATTATGTGTAAAGGAATAATTCTTTCGCTATTTAGTTGATAATATTTTATAGTAGCTTTTTTTACTTTACTAAAATCTATCATAGAAACTAAATCAATTACATCAGTATAATTAATAATCAAATTTCGCTCAATAGCTTCAATGAATATTAAGGAGCTAATATCATAAATATTCTGCTTCAAATCTTCTTCAGTAGATAGCATGAAATTTATTTTCCACAGCTTTTTCGATGCTTCAATAATAAATTCTTCAATCTCTGAAGTAGATACTTTTGTTTGATGCAAAATAGAATGAAATTGACCTGAAGAAGATTTATTAATTAAACATTTATTTGCTACTACTGTATGAATAACCTTTGGAACGTGTGAGAAGGTTGAAAATGCTTCTACTCTGATATATGGAGTAACAATATCAAAATCTTTAGAAGTATTGTTAGAATTGATTTTATTTAGGTCTACATCATCATTAAATCCTAAATTTCTCTTAAAAACAGTTCTTAATTCACTTTCTTTTAAGCCGTTTTCAATAGCATTATCTATTGCTTCAGTTTTAGTTAATGGATTCTCAATAGTAAAGTAATCTGATATATATTTAAAAGAGGTAGACCATAAATGGAATACATTAATTAATGGTTCTCCATTATCACTACTGTTAAAATCGTAATCAAAAGTTTCTTTATTAAAAATTTTAGAGTAGTAATTTCTCTTATTTTTTAAACACCTTAGAAGTTTATCCTGTTTAGTTCTACCTAAATTCTCTAAACAGTCATCAATACCTTTTCCAATGTCGTGCAAAGGTTCATGGTTAATATAAAAAGGCTCTATAAGTTGACCTTTAGAGTTCTTAATTCTACTTACTGCTTTTGTAAAGTTGATTATAGCTTTTAAAAATCCTAAATGTTTATTGTCATCAGCTCTAAAAATATCATTCTTATATCTGCAATCAGCATCTTGTAAAAGAGTTATTCTTTTTAGGTTTGTACATTTAGAGGTTAACTCTAGTAATTCTTCGTGTAATAGCTCTTCAATTCCTTCTACTGGAGCTTCTCTATTTTCTTCAGCTTCAGTTATTAGAGAATTTAATTTGCTTCTTTTGATTTTATTTCCATTTAAAAAGGCTTGAGTTGTTTCTAGTCCACCGAAGGCTACAGAAGGAATACCTAGTAAATTCAAATAATAAGATTTCTTTTCTCCTTCTACAATATAGATATCTTTTAAGTCAGAAAAAGAGTTTACATTATCTGTATTATTAGAAATATAATAAAGTAAGCCATTAATAAATAAATGACTTCCCGAGTTCTTAGCTTGAGAGTATTTGTTATTTATTGGGTTTAAAAATCTTGTTCTAGTAAAGTTTTTCTCCCATTTATAACCATTAGGTCTATACGGTAAAGGTCTGCCATCTGAAAGGGCGTAATTTATAATTAAATCGCCTTTTGGGTTAAAAGAAAACGTACTCTCTCCATTAGAAAGTGTATAATTTTCTTCTAAGATACAGTTGTATA
The DNA here is from genome assembly GCF_003970675.1 of Flammeovirga pectinis. Classification (GTDB taxonomy): domain Bacteria; phylum Bacteroidota; class Bacteroidia; order Cytophagales; family Flammeovirgaceae; genus Flammeovirga; species Flammeovirga pectinis. Next base: position 2,885,973 of record NZ_CP034562.1, on the reverse strand, counting down.
AAAGTCTATTTTTCACTATATTTGTACTTGTATAAAGGGTAGCGAAATACGCCCTAGAGGTATTAGAAAGGGTCGAAATCTTCTAATACCTCTTTTTTTTATGGCTTATATTTTACTACTCTATTTTTTAAAATAATGCCTAAAGATTTTCTTTAGATTATTCTGCTATTGATTAATTACTATTGGTTATTGCTGTTTATTTTGATTGCTATTTTATTATTTTTTCATCTTTCAATCGTTGTTGTAACATTGTTATCACACTGGCCTCTGAGTTGCTTACAAAAAAGAGATAAACCTCTCTTAATTGTTCTGTCGTCAGATTGCTTAATACTCTTTTGTTTTGCATAATTATATTTGTAAATCACTTGTTAACACTCTTTATTTATCCTATTTTTAATCGTTATAGATTTCACCTATAGCATCTGTAGGATTAAATCAGCTCTGTATCGCTGTCCTACTAAATAAATTCTTTCATCCGCTACATATTCAGAGTCTACAATTAGATAATCAGGGTTTCTAAAACTATCATTGCTAATAGTTCCATTACTACTAATAGCCTTATTTGATATAAATACCTTAATATCTGCTTTGTATTGTGTTGTAGTTATAAATACTTTAGTTGGTTGTTTATCTGCAAATGAGCAAAGCACCAATACAGAGACCATTAGGAGAAGTTTAATTATCATTTGCATAGTTCTTACTCATTATGATGTTTATGTTCTCTAGAGCTCTATTATTAGCTTCTTTCAATACTTTAAATTCTTCCAATAAATCTTCGGTTTGAAATAAATTTTGTTGTACTGTTTCTAAATTAGATGGACGAACCTTGCTTAATTCAACTAAAGTATCTCCAACTGATTTTTTAAGCTCATCAATTTCCTTCTGTAAATAGTCTGAGTAGTTTTCTAATAGTCTTTTCTTTCTTAAAACATTTACATAACTCATAATTTCAGTACGTTTTTTGCGTTAAATAAAAAAGTCAGTCCTATAAAATGTTTTTTTAAGTTTGCAACAACTGAAAAGAACTACATTTTATAGAAACTGACTAAATATTTTTATAATGTTTTTTATAATTTGTGATTTTAAATACTGATTTACAGCTACTTAGAATCATATTAAAAACATTTACGTTTCTTTTTTGAGTGATAAAATTTCTTAAGGGAATAAACAACACTAATTCAGTATCAAAATGCCCTTTTAAAGGCAAAGAATATAAAGATTGAGCATTGTAAAATGAATATTTTTCAACAAATTTTTAATATAGGAATAGATAAAAATGTATTTGGAATCACTAAAGAAAAGGTGATTACAACAAATCAATTTGCATTTTATCTCACAATATTCCAGATCTTTTACTTGATTTTAGCCATAATAAAAGTTCCTGTATTAATACAGTGGCCTTTAATGGGAATCTTAGGAAACCTTACGGTATTAGCCCTTAATCATCTTCGATTATACAGCTTGTCGAGGATTTTAATGAGTACAATGCCAATGGCAGTTGTGGTAATTTACAATTCTTACCTTACTCCATTCGATGCGGCACCAAGAGTATCTGGGTATATAATTGGTGTAGTGCATTTACTAATTCCTTTCTTAATTTTTGATGTAAAAGAAAAGTACTATCAGTGGAGTCTATTTTTCTTGTTAGGAGCAGGGTTAATAAGTATGTTCTATTTGTCAGACCTTTTAGTAGATCCACTCATTGATTACGACAAAATGTATACTCCTAAATCTAAAAGAGGAGTAATAATTGGTATTATTGGTTTTGCAGTTTTATTGTATTTAATGCAAAAGGAACGTATGCGATACCGTTTAGAAAGTGAAAGATTAACAGATGAAAGTTTAAAAAGAAATGAGCTTTTAGAAGCTTCAGAAAAAGGTTTAAGAGATGCTTTAGATAAGGTGAAACTTACTAAAGTACAAGATGAAAATAGAACGTGGAATACTCAGAAAATATCAGAATTTAATGATTTAACACGTTCAGTAGAGAATTTAGAAGATTTGATAGACCAGTCTGTTAGCTTTTTAGCAAGAGAATTGAACTTAAATCAGGTTGCTATTTATTCTAAAGTAGAAGATAAAGTAAGAGGAGATTATCTAAGAAGACAATCTGTTTTTGCATACGATAGGAAAAAATATCTCAACGCAAATAAGATAGAACAAGGTGAAGGATTAATAGGGCAATGCTTTATTGAAAGAAAACCAATTATTCTAGAGGAAGTTCCAAGTGGTTATTTAAATATTAGCTCTGGCTTAGGAGATTCTACAGCTTCTTTTGTGGCAATTTACCCATTACTTGCTTACGATAAAATTGAAGGAGTTATTGAAGTAGCATGTTTTAATGTATTATCAGAATACCAACTTCAGTTCTTAAAAAGAGTTTGTGAGAGTCTTGCAATTACTATTTTAAACAAGCTAGCCTCGGAGAAATTAAAGGTATTATTACAGACTTCTCAAGAGCAAGCAGAACAAATGAGATCGCAAGAAGAAGAAATGCGTCAGAATTTAGAAGAAATGCGAGCCACTCAAGAAGAATTAAACAGAAAAGAACTTGATTATTTGAATGAAATTGAACGTCTCAGAATGTTAAGCGAGGATTAAAAAGTCCTTTTTTGATGTAAATTTAGCAGTTTTTGAAAATAAAAAGCTATTACTCTTGTAAATTGGTAGAGTTTATATACTTTTGTGTATGGCAATTATAAATCAGTTATATTTATAAGGTCATCAAAATTAAATGTCCACATCAAACTTTTAGTCCAATGAGTTATAATTTCTACAAAGAAACAAGCGTACCGGTAGGTGAAAAATTAAGAAATAATCCAATAGGAGTTGTTTACGGTTTTGAAGCATATGCAGCAGGTGAAACGAAAATGTCTATGTTTTCGGATGATCAAAAAGAGCAGCTAAATGTTATTTGTGATAGAATTTTAATGAATTTGGCAGCTAACCCTGATAGAATCTATAGAATTTCTTTAGAGGGTAGAGGACAAGCATCTGGTGAAGCAGATAATCGTAACCTTAAGTTAGCTAGTTTGAGAGGTAAATATATGCGCGATGTAGCATATAAGTATATATTGTCTTATGAAAAAGATGGACAAACAATGGCATCTTTTGTTTTATCAGGACAATTAACACTAAGAGTAATAGATATTAGACCATTCTATGATATTGAAAAAGGTAGAATATTATGGGCAGATGGTAAAGCTGGAGATCGTAAATTCCAAAGATCGAAAGTGAACGTATATTATGAGACAAAATTGAAATAGTGCAAAACTGGACATTTTGGACTCATTAAAAAAGGCTACTTCGGAAACGAAGTAGCCTTTTTTGTATTTATGAACTCATGTGGTAGTCGGCTCCATTCCATAAAACGGAAAGACCACCTGCATATTCTGTAATAGAAACGCTTTGTGTTTTCTCTCCTTTCTTATAGAATGTAACAACACTCGGAGTTTCTTGATTTGTAATAGGATAAAAACCTTTTAAGACTTCTTCGTGGAAAGAACCACTTTTATCTTTAAACGATAATATTAGCTCGCCAGAGTTTTTGTGATAAGTTACATGTACTTTTACTTCAGAGGTATGCCCAAATTCAACAATAAAGAGCTGAATTTTATCTTCAAATTTACCGCCTTGGTCTACAAAGCTATTAAGTAAAGGATAAGGTTCTTCTGCATTTTGCCCAATTACTAAATATGAGGTAAAGAGAAATAGTAAGGTTACTAGAATTTTAAGTTGATGTTTCATAAGGGGGTTAATAATCTTTTTGAGTAAGTGCTAATAGTACAAGAAACAATACAATAACAAGAATTGAAACTGAATTGTCGGTGATTATTTATTAAATGATGCTATTTCTTTTTTATGTGCTAAGTAAAATAATATTTTATAATCTTTATCTTCTTATTAAATTGTAGCACTCAACTTTTTAATAAAACAAACTTTATCAATCTATAATGAGTAAGAGCAAACAATATTCAGGAGCACACAGGTTACTACACTGGTTAATTGCATTTAGTATGCTATTTATGCTACTCACAATTTTTTTACGCCTTAATTGGATGAACAAGTATGTAATGAGTGACATTTTAATGGAACAACTTACAAAAGTAGGAGTTGCAATTACAGAGAAGCAATCAATAAAAATTGCTAAAGTAATAAGAGGAAATATGTTTGAATGGCATATTTATGTGGGATACTTATTAATTGGTTTGTATTCATTACGTTTAGCCCTAAATGCTAAAATGCATGGTTTTAAGTTTTCGAACTTAACATCTTCTGCAATTCCAGCAAAAGAGAAGTTCCAATCATGGGTATATACTATTTTCTATGTATGTGTAGGAGGGTCTTTAATTACAGGTACTTGTATTGTTAATGATATTGGACCACATAAATTATTAGAAGATATTCATAAATTATCTCTCTACTATTTAGTTACTTTTGTGGTGTTGCACTTTGTTGGAATAGTAATAGGAGAGTTTACAAACAAACCAAATAGTGTGTCGGAAATGATACATGGAAAACAAGAGGATGAATAATTTAGTTAATATTTCAAGACCATTAAATATTTTGTAATAATAATGGTGAAAGGGTAATATTAATCATATATATTTGCGGTAGACTTAAACTTTATTATTATGCAGGGAGAAGGATTAATTTTCAAGATTCTGTTCATCGTAACATTGAGTGCAGTATTCCCAATGGTAGGATACTATTTGGACTACCGTCACAAACGTAAAATGTATCACCTTACTAAGCGCCATTTAAGGGACTTAGAAAAGGCTGACAAGAAATAAATAAAAAACCTCTTTTGAGAAATCAAAAGAGGTTTTTTTATTTTGTCTGCATCCAAAAAAAAGCTACTTTTAACTAACAATTAAACTACCCATTTTCATGAAAATGCTTCACACAGCCGATTGGCATATCGGTAAAAAACTATATGATTTTTCTTTAAATGAAGATTTTAGACAATTCATTGATTGGCTCAATTCAACTATAAGTACACAAAGTATTGATGTTTTATTAATAGCAGGAGATATTTTTGATACTGCCTATCCTTCTACTTCTAGCCAAGAAGTTTACTTTGATTGCTTAGCAAAACTTAGAAGTGATAACCCCACTTTACAAATTATTATTACAGATGGTAATCATGATAGTACATCGGCATTAAATGCTGCTAAAATGTATTTAAAGCGTGATAGCATTACTGTAGTAAGTGGATTAACCAACTCGGTTGATGATGAAATTATTTATGTTAAAAATGAAGAGGGCGATATAAAAGCAGTTGTTGCTGCGGTACCCTTTTTGAGAGACAGAGATATTAGAAAAGTAATAGATAATACGGGTATTGACGATAGGTATATAGCATTAAAAGAAGGAATAAAAAACCATTATGATGAAGTAGCAAATAGAATATCATCTTTAGCTTTAAATAAGCCTGTTATTGCAATGGGACATTTATATACTCATGGGGTATCTTCTGACCCAGATAGTGAACGTGAAATCCAAATGGGGCATCAGGCAGGGGTAGAAGGGAGTATTTTTTCTGAAGTGTTTGATTATGTTGCTTTAGGGCATATTCATATGGCACAAGCTGTAAAGGGTAATGTACCTATTTATTATTCTGGTTCTCCAATACCACTTTCTTTTTCAGAAAGAAAATACAAGCATACAGTTAGGGTAATTGATATAGAAAAAGGAGTGTCATCTTCAGCTATGGAAATACCTAAATTCAGAATCTTAAAGAAGATTGTGGGGACCTTAGAAGAAGTGAAAGAAAAAATAGAGCTACTAAACGTCTTGTCAACTCAATTGACTTGTTTAGTAGAACTTGAAATAGTTGAACCGACATATAATCCATTATTACAAGGTGAAATTGAAGCATTTAAAGCAGAGTTTAATGCTCGTAATCAAGATACAAACACCCTAATAATTAAATCTCGATTCTCTTTTGATAAATCTGTGGAGGGAGCAGATGAGCTTTATGACGAAACAGTGGACATTTCTGAATTAACTCCATTAGATATTTTCACAAGGAGGTTAGATGATGAAAGAACAGTAAACTTAGAAGCAGGTTTTAAAGATCAATTGATGGATGCTTTTAAACAATTATCAGAAGAGGTGGAAACTAAAGAAGGAGAATAGAGATGAAATTACTAAGACTTTATATAAAAAATATCAATTCGTTACGCGGAGAGAATACTATAAATTATCAGGATGATGAATTACGTGATGCAGGATTAATTGCAATCGTTGGTAAAACGGGAGCAGGGAAATCTACCATAATGGATGCAATCACTTTGGCATTATTTAATAGAGTACCAAGAGTAAACCCTAAAAATAAAATTTCGAAAAACTTTCTGTTGCAATCTGGATCAATGTTGACTAGAGGAGAGAAAGAAGGTATAATAGAATTAGATTATCAGATAACTAGAAAGGGTGAAATAGAGAAATATAGAGCAAAATGGATGGTCTCCACCAATAAGCAAGGTAAGAATGCAGGAGAAGTAAAAGACTATGATATGGAAGTAGTTGATTTAAATTCATCAACTATTCTTAATCAAAAGAAAACAGAATGCCCTACTATTAATGAAGAATTAATTGGACTTAATTTCGATCAGTTTGTAAAATCTGTCATGCTTTCTCAAGGTGAGTTTGCACGCTTATTAAAAGCAAATAAAAAGGAACGGAGTGATTTATTAGAAAAGATTACACGCTCTTTCGATTTTAGAAAACTCAGTATTTTAGCTTTCGAAAAATACAGAAATATAAATGCAATTGATAGAAAACTTCTTGATAGAATAGAGACTTTAAAGCCATTATCTGAGGAGGAATTAGCGGTAGCTGAAAAGCTTGTAAAAGAACATACAACAGTAATATCAGAAGCACAGAAAAAGCAACTTACTCTTGATAAGGGACTTGAATTAAAGAAAGAATTAGAGCGGTTATCTACTGAAATTCAAGGTAAAAAAAGTAGGATAACGACTATAGAAGAGGAGCTTAAAACAAAAAAAATTGATAAAAAAGCAATTAAAGAGCATGAACTTGTAGTGCCGATTATTCCAATCCATCAGTCGTGGGTTTATGCTAAAGAAAAGCTAGAAGAGTTAAATACAAAAAAAGCTAAACTAATAAATCAAATAGTAAAAGATAAAGTGACTTTATCTACTAAGGAAGGACAGTACACAGTCAATTTAGACGAATTAGAAAAATTGGTTCTTCAAATTGAAAATGAAGAAAAAACGTGGCTAAAGGTTGATAAAATTGATCAATCTCTCGAAATAGAAAAAGAAAATTTAAAGTCAATAAAAAAAGCTTTTGATAGTGTAAATACCGAAATATTAGAAGCGGAAAAAAAGGAAAGTGAGGCAACAGACTTTATAAGAAAATATAAAGAGGAACAACAGAATTTATTAGAGTGGTCTGAACAGAATAATGCATTAAATACTTTACAAGATCACCTTCCTTTAATTAAGGCATCAGAAAAAAAAATAATAGATAAAGAGTCTTCATTTTTTAAACAACTATCTGCTCATGCAGTAGGTGATAATGAACAGTTAAAAGGTAAGAAACTCTTAGATAGTTTATCTGTAATTAAAGGGTGGACAGCTGCAAGCCAACAACAAATTGATGATTTAAAAAAGAGTAATTCTACTGCAGAAATTAGTAATGAATTGTTATCTGAGCGCATTGATAAATTTGAAGGTGTTTATCAATCTCTGGTTAAAATAGATGACTTTAAGATTGAGCAAACGCAATATAACCTTGATTTAGAATTGGTAACTAAAGAGTTAGAAAAAAAAGTTATAGAGGTTGAAAGAGCTCAAAAGCAAGAACATTATTTAAACTTATCATTAAGTGAGTTTGTAAAAAAAATAGAACGTTTGAGTTTTGAGGTGTCAGAAAATGTAGTTACGCTTAGAAGTTTATTAAAAGATGATGAGCCTTGTGTTGTGTGCGGTGCATTGGAACATCCTGTTTCTACACAAGAAGATTATTCTTTGTTAGCCATTTCTGAATTTGAAAAAGTTAAAAAAGAAAAGGAAGATACTTTACTACTTTTTGAAAATGCACAGAAGAAGAGAGAAGAAGTAGAAAAAGAATTACTAACGTTTCAGTTGAAAAAAACAACTTTAGAGGATACATCAAATGGTTTAATTGGAAAACTTAAAGAAGAGAGACTGAAAATTGAAAAAGTAGTTTTGGAATTATCGTTGAAAGATACCAAAACAGAACAAGTAGCTGATCAACTTCATCAATTAAAAGAAGAAATGAAGAACAGACATACTATTCAAACTAAAGAACAATTACTGAATAGCTTGTTGGATATTCAGAAAATTGGAGAAGAATACGAGCAAGAATGGTCTAACTATACTACTCTTTTTACGCCATATTTATCGTTTACAGAAAACGCTTTAAATAGTTCTTTATTAGAAGAAAGTCAGGTGCTTTGGAGCAACGCAGTAAGTAGACTTAATCAGTTACCTTCTTTATTAGATAAACAGTTGGAAAACCAACAATATGTAAAGTCAATTATAACTTCTAAGCAGAAAGAAAGTACCTCTTTACAAGAGAATTTAACTTCTAGTACTTCTAGTATTACATCTCAAAAGGAAAATAGAAAAGTAGTATTTGGTGATAAAAAAGTGGCTGAAGAAAGACAACTATTTTTAAATAACAAAGATTTAAAAAATAAAGAAGTAGATGAGATTAGAAATAGTATTAGCAGTCTACAAAGTAAGCTTCAGGTAAATACATCGAGTTTAAAAACAACTGATGATGAAGTTTTAGTGCAGGAAGAGAAGCAAATAGAGACGAGAAATTCTTTTGTGAAAGCCTTGGAAGATAAATCTTTAAAAGAAGAGGATTTCTTATCTATGAAAATGGATGAATCAATTTATTCAAGGGTTAAAACATTAATTGAGTCGCTTGAAAAGAAACTTACAATTGCTCTTACAGAAGAAAAAGCAACAATAGAAGAGAAGGAAAGAGCAGAGATAAAAGATCAATTTAAAGAAGAAAATAAAGAACAGATTTTAGATAAACTACAAGAAGTTGAGTTGTTAATAGAGAATAGAACTAAAGAACTTGATGTTCAGAAAGCAACGTTAAGTATAGAAGGTGATAAAGAAAAACAACTTGTAGAAGTAAAGAAAGAGCGTAAGGAATTAGCAGCTGAATTATTGCTTTGGAAAACAATGAACTCATTAATTGGTTCTGAAAAAGGAGACAAATTTAATGTGTTTGCCCAAAGTATTGTACTCAGAAAATTACTTCATTTTGCCAATATACATTTAGAGAAATTTACGGATAGATACATGTTCTCTACTTCTAATATAAATGAGTTAGAAGACTTGTTTTTAGTAGATAAGTATGCAGGTAATCAGCAAAGAACTGTAACTTCTGCAAGTGGGGGGGAGACATTTTTATTAAGTTTGGCACTTTCTTTAGGTTTAGCAGATATGGCAAGTAACAACACAAAAGTAGAAAGCCTTTTTATAGATGAGGGCTTTGGGACTTTAGATGAAGATACACTAGACCAAGCAATAAGTGCTTTAGAAAAATTAAATGATTTAGGTGGGAAAACGATCTCTATTATATCCCATGTAACAGCTATAAAAGACCGTATTCCTGCCAAAATTCAATTAGTACCAATAGGAAGTGGAAATAGTAAAATAGAAGTAGGTTAAGGCTTAAAATACATAATAGTAAAAGCCATAGAAGATACAGCCAGCTCCTGCCATAACAAAAATGTGCCAGATGGCATGGTTGTATCTTAAACTTCTCCATAAGTAAAAAGGTACACCCAACGTATAGAATAAACCACCGGCAATTATCCAATAGATTCCATCGCCAACAGCAGTCATCATTTCTGGAAGAAGTAAGATTCCAACCCACCCAGTTCCTACATATAAAGCAACGGATATCCATTGGTATTTGTCTGCAACAATAAGTTTAAATATTGTACCTAGTATTGCAACAATCCATATAGCAATAAATAATTCTGTACCACCTTGGTTGGCTATTTTTAGCAGTGCCATTGGTGTATATGTACCAGCAATTAGCCAATAAATTGCAGAATGGTCCAAGATGACGAATGTTTTAGTATAAGCATCGTCTGTATGTATGTGCAATAATGTGGAGCAAGTAAAAAGTATAATCATACTACCTCCATAAAGCATAGCACTGATAATATATTTAGGATCGGCAACGTCAACTTTATCTAAGATTAACCATAAAGCAAAAACACTTGCCAAGGCTGCTAGGCCATGAGTAAAGCTATTAATAACTTCTTCTTCAGGGGTATCTCTAGGTATTTCTAACTCATCTGCAGTAGATGGTCCATTTATTTTAGTGTTACTAATAGTAGATGTATAAGATAGTTTTTTCATGGGATAGTGATATTAAGTACTGAGATAAGGTTTATAGTAGCGTATTCAGTAAAGACAATTTAGTATAAGACAAACAGGTCATAGGTATGGTCAATTATTAGGTAAGAAAAGTAGTTTTAATAGCAATTAGATAGCTATTAATGATGAAAATTATATAATAAGATACGATTTTTTTCGGTCATTGTCAACCTTTTTACTAATTTGTGTTCAACCCTAAAATACTATTTTACATCTTTAAATTAAATCTTGAAATAGTACCATATTACCATGATAAATAAAACATATTTGGCCACTGATCCTAGTATTTGGACAGGCCGCATAGATGGCGATACTTACGACGTATATAGATGGCATCAGAAAGTTGAAGTTATTGACTGGAGCGAAGAAGATATTCCAAATTTACAAGAAGGAGAAACGGGCATTGCAATCTTAGGTTTCATGTGTCAGGAAGGAGTAAAAAGAAACGGTGGCAGATTAGGTGCAGTAGATGGTCCTTATGAGTTACGTAGAGCATCGGCAAATTTACCTGTACATTTTCCAGAAAGTGTAAAAATGATTGATCTTGGTAATATTCAATGTTACAACGAAGATCTTGAAGAAGCACAAAAAGATTTAGGTGATGCAATTGCAAAAATATTACTTAAAGGCTACCGTCCATTAGTTTGGGGTGGAGGGCATGAAATTGCTTATGGCCATTACCTTGGTGTTAAAGCATTTATGGATAAAGTGCATCCAGGAAAACGATTAGGTATTGTAAATTTTGACGCTCATTTTGATTTAAGAGAGCCAAATCCATTACCAACTTCGGGTACTCCATTTTACCAGATGGCACAAGATCAAAAAGCGGCTAATGCTTCTTTTAATTATTTGGTATTGGGTATTCAAAAAAACAGTAATACACAAAAATTATATAATACAGCCACAGAATTAGGGGTAAGATATATTTCTGGTAGACGCTTTTCTGAATCGGATAAAGTTGCTGCTACACATAAATTAAGTGCATTTTTAGATTCAGTAGATTATATCTATCAAACTACTTGTATGGATGTGTTTGCTGCTCACTTTGCACCTGGGGTTAGTGCTTCTGCATATAACGGTATTGAGCCAAACCCTATATTTATGCGTTTATTTAAGAAGATCTATAAAAGTGGAAAAGTGATATCGTCTGATATTGCCGAATTAAACCCACGTTTTGATATTGATAAAAGGACTGCAAAGCTAGCAGCGGCGTTGTCTTTCGAAATAGTAAAATCTTAATTTAAAAAGCAGTTGATAAGTGATTTTATCAGCTGCTTTATTTTTTAGTATGATAGCAACACTCGATAAATCTTGGGAATTAAAACTCCAAGAAGAATTTAAAAAACCATATTTTGAGTCTCTCTCAGATTTTGTGACTTCAGAATATGCTAATAAACAAATCTTTCCACCTCAAGAGAAGATTTTTAATGCGTTTAATCACTGTTCTTTTGATGATATAAAAGTGGTTATTATTGGTCAGGATCCTTACCATGGAGACGGGCAGGCCAATGGATTATGTTTTTCTGTAGCAGATGGTATTAAGCAACCTCCTTCATTGGTAAATATTTTTAAGGAGATAGAAGGAGATCTAGGTATTGATAGGCCAACTTCTGGTAATTTAGAAAGGTGGTCTGAACAAGGCGTTTTACTTTTAAATGCTACTTTAACGGTAGAAGCTCACAATGCAGGTTCTCATCAAAAGAAAGGATGGGAGAAATTTACTGATGCAGTTATAAAAAAAATTGCTGAAGAGAAAGAAGGTGTTGTATTTTTTCTTTGGGGAGCTTATGCCCAGAAAAAAGGAAAAGTAATTGATACTAACAAACACTTAGTAGTACAATCTGTTCATCCCTCTCCATTATCCGCACATAGAGGATTTTTTGGGAATCATCAATTTAGTACGGCAAATGATTACCTTAAATCTAAAGGAAAATCAGTAATTAAGTGGTAGTTTAGGTACCAACAATTATAATTTTGACGTTTCTTTGTTAGTGATAAACATAACTTGAATTTTATCAAGAAGTAATTTCGAAGCATTTAAGTAAAAATGAAGAAAAAAATTGTAGGGAGTTATCCGTATGCAAATGTACTTTTTAGTATCTCAGCAGCTTTATTTATGATTACCTTATTTAGTCTATTTGCTGTAGGTACTAAGCGTTTAGCAAGTAAGTTATCTAGTGGTATAGAAATGCAAGTAATTTTAGAGAAAGGGTTGTCTACCTCATCTCATGAATTACTAGAAAAAAAGCTAATAGATTTGTCTTTTGTTTCTAAAAATGAGCCTCCTCAATACATTAGTAAAGAGACTGCGGCAGAGATTATGATTGAGAATACAGGAGAAGATTTTATTCGTTTTCTTGGTGATAATCCTTTAAGAGATGCCTATGCAGTTAGGGTTGATGTAAACCTTGATGATGAAGAAGCTTTAGAAGCTATAAAAACACAATTAGAAGTACTTGATGGAGTTTATGAAGTGATCTATACTAAGAATATTCTTCAAAATGTGCGAGGTAATATTAGAACTATTGGTATTGTAGTGATGATTTTGGCGTTGATATTTTTCACAACAGCCATTATCCTAATAAACAATTCAATTCGATTAGCTTTATTTTCTCAAAGATTTCTAATTCGTTCAATGCAATTAGTAGGGGCAACTCAAATTTTTATTAAGCAACCTTTTTTAGTTCGTGGAGCAATTCAAGGAGCTTTAGGCGGTGTAATAGCTTCAATATTTTTATCTATAGTTGCATTTTCTGCAATTGCATCAATGCCAGAACTCATATACCTTATAGATTCCTCAGATATTATGTTAATCTGCATTTTAGCTGTATTTTTAGGAACTTTTGTGGTGGTGTCTAGTGTATACCTCTCTATAAGTAAATATTTAAAATTAAAATTAGACGATCTTTATTAATAAAAAGATGGGAAAGAATAAAAAAGATAGCGGAGGAGATTGGAAAGATAGATTAGGCGTGATGTTTAGTACAGACCCTGATTTTAATTACGATTCCGATAAGGAAGACGAGGAAGATACATTACCGACAAACAAGCAAGATTTAAGAGTAATGTTAGACAAGAAGAACCGAAGAGGGAAATCTGCTACTTTAGTAACAGGTTTTGTGGGTTCTGATGATGATTTGAAAGATCTAGCAAAAACATTAAAATCTAAATGCGGTGTTGGAGGAAGTGCTAAAGATGGCGAAATAATAATCCAAGGAGATTTTAGAGATAAAGTAATGGAATTACTAAAAGCAGCTGGTTATAAAGCCAAAAAAGCTGGAGGTTAATTAAAAATCAATTGATAGTTATAACTATTGATTATCCATTTAAAAAAGGACGTTACTCATAAAAAAGTAACGTCCTTTTTTTTTATGCTTCTACTAAAAGAGCCTTTTTATAAGTAGCAATTGCTTTTTCTCTAGCTTCTTTATGGTCAACAATAGGTACTATATAATTATCAGCATCAAAATCTGGAATCCATTTTTTTATATATGTATAGTCCTTATCAAACTTCTTCATCTGAGAAGTAGGATTAAATACTCTAAAATAAGGTTGAGCATCTGTTCCTGTTCCTGCAGCCCATTGCCACCCACCATTATTAGCCGCAAGGTCAAAATCATTTAGTTTTTCTGCAAAATAGGCTTCCCCCCATCTCCAATCAATAAGTAGGTGTTTACACAAAAAACTGGCAACAATCATTCTTGCTCTATTGTGCATGTACCCTGTTGTATTTAATTCATGCATGGCTGCATCAACTATAGGGTAACCTGTTTTCCCTTGTTTCCATGCTTCAAATAAATGTTCGTTATTTTCCCAGGGAACACGATCATATTTTCTGTTGTAATTTTCAGACACAACATGAGGAAAATGATACAAAATCTGCATATAGAAATCTCTCCAAATTATTTGATTGAAAAAGACTTCATTTAAACTACTTGTTTGTCGAAGTACAGACCGAACGCTAATAGTACCAAACCGTAGGTGAATACCTAAATGAGTGGTTCCTAAAATTGCGGGGTAATCCCTTTGTGTATCGTATTTACTAACTATAGATTGATCAATTTGTAATGGAGGTATATTTTGAGAAGATGTTTTAAAATTCATCTCTTCTAAACTAATAAATGGTAGAGCCTCTGTTTGGTAATAATTTGATGTGTAAGTACAATCAAAAGGAGCCAATACATTTTGATCATTATTAAATTTAGCTTTCCATTTTCGAGAATAAGGAGTGAAAACAACATAAGGTAATCCATCATCTTTTGCTACCTCATCTTTCTCGTAAATACATTGATCTTTGTGGGTATAAAAACCAATAGAATGTTTGGAGAGTAAATGCTTAATTTCTAAGTCCCTTTTTATAGCATAAGGTTCATAATCGTGGTTAGTATGAACTGCATTTATAGTATATTCTTTTATAATTTGTTCCCAAGCCTGTTGTGGTGTAGCGTAATATGTTAAGAGGCTGCTATTGTAACCTTCTAGTTGATTTTTAATTAAAGTCAATTGTTCATGTATAAAAGTAACACGTGTATCTGCTCTATTTTCTAATTCATCTACAATTTGAGGGTCAAAAATAAATAGAGGGAGTACATTTTTAGAAGTTTTTAATGCTTGATACAAAGCGTGATTATCAGTTAATCTTAAATCTCTTCTGAGCCATACTATGGTTACTTCTTTTTTCATAATTAAAACAGCGTGATTAAAAGGGGAATTGATTTTTCTTTACTTATAAGATAACATTATAACTAAACAGGATAGTTCTTGTTTAATAATTTTTGTATAATGTGATGACTTTTTCAATTTATTTTTTTAAAAATGAACAAATCGATAATTACATTTCTTTTATTTTCGATTACGAATTTAATCCATGCTCAAGATCAGTACTTTTTAGTTACTTTTTCTGATAAAGATGCTACCACTCATTCATTGAGTGATCCAAGTACTTATCTTTCTGACGCATCTGTAGATAGAAGAGAGCACTTTAATATTGCAATTGATTCGAGTGATTTACCTGTGGTAACCTCATATATTGATGCTGTTGAACAGACAGGAGCAACTATTTGGTACCCATCTAAATGGTTTAATGCAATAATTGTTTCTAATGCAGATTCTGCTGCAATTAGTGTTTTGCCTCATGTAAGTGAGGTTTTAAATATGAGTGATAAATCTATGGGTGGTATTCAGTCAGAGAATAGTAATACCACATTAAATACATCTTCTTTTGGTGCTTCTAACCAACAAAT
The DNA here is from genome assembly GCF_003970675.1 of Flammeovirga pectinis. Classification (GTDB taxonomy): domain Bacteria; phylum Bacteroidota; class Bacteroidia; order Cytophagales; family Flammeovirgaceae; genus Flammeovirga; species Flammeovirga pectinis. Next base: position 2,870,324 of record NZ_CP034562.1, on the reverse strand, counting down.
GGAAATGTTAGGCATTGACAAAATGCATGAGCAAGGCTATAAAGGAGAAGGGATTCATATTGCTGTACTTGATGCAGGTTTTTTAAATTACGATACAAATAAGTTTTTTGTAGATCTTGATGTTGCCGATACGTTTGATTTTTATTCAAGAGATACAAACGTAAGTGATGACCATAGACACGGTGCCAATGTATTGTCTACTATGGCTGCTAATATTGATGGAGATTATGTAGGAGGTTCTCCGAATGCTACCTATTATTTATATAGAACAGAGAATGTATCTTTTGAAGACCGTATTGAAGAGTTAATGTGGGCTGTAGCAGCAGAAAGAGCAGATTCTCTTGGAGTAGATATTATACAATCTTCTTTAGGTTATTATGATTTTGATGATGCTTCTCAGAATTATTCTCATGATGATCTTACAGGTGACTTTGCTTGGATATCAATGGCGGCAAACCATGCTTTTACAAAAGGTATAATGATTGTTTGTTCGGCAGGGAATGAAGGTGGAAATCCTTGGCAAAAAATTACTTTTCCCTCAGATTCACCATTAGTACTAACTGTAGGTTCTGTTAATAGTAAAGGGACAAAAGCATTTTCTAGTTCTATTGGTCCGGCTGTAGATAACAGAATGAAACCAGACGTGATGGCTCTTGGAGAAGGAGCGGTAATAGTAAATACAAGTGGAATGGTTTCTACATCTAATGGTACATCTTTTTCAGCTCCTCAAATGGCTAGCTTGTTAGCTGGTTTAATGCAAGCCTTACCAGATGTAATACCTCAAGAAGAATATTTAAATCGTATCAAAGGTTCTGCAGATAGGTACTCAAGGCCTGATACTTTGTATGGGTATGGTGTGCCAGATTTTGAAACGGCATTATTGGTCACTTCTTTAAAAGAAAATGATCATTTATTTAAAAAAGTGAAGATTTTTCCTAATCCAACAAATGGTGAATTTATTAATATTGAACTACCAAATAAGTTAAGAAAGGAAGAGTTAGAAATTACTTGGTACACTTTAAGTGGCAATCTTTTACAAAAAGGGATCTTAAAAAATGCTGAAATGACTAATAAAATCAGTATTCCATCTAATTTTACAAATCAATATATTTTGCTTCGTTTATCAACGGCTAGTTATTATAAAACTTTTAAAGTGAAAGTAAACTGATTAGCGTTGAATAACTTATTGTTGATTAAATAAATACCTATGTCTCAAAAACAAATCTTAGTAACAGGCGGAACAGGTTATATCGGTTCTCATACTGTTGTCGAATTACAAAATCAAGGATATGATGTAGTTATCGTAGACGATTTATCAAATTCTGATAGAGAAGTGGTAGACCGTATAGAGAAAATTTCAGGTATACGACCTCATTTCGAAGAATTAAATTTAATTGATGCCGAGGGTGTAAATCAATTATTTAAAAAATATACAAAGCTAACTGCAGTTATTCATTTTGCTGCATTCAAGGCAGTAGGGGAATCTGTTCAAGCACCACTAAAATATTATCAGAATAATTTAGTATCGCTTATAAATTTACTGAATTGTATGAAAGAATATGATGTACCCAATATGGTATTTTCATCTTCTTGTACAGTATATGGTCAGCCAGAAGAATTACCTGTAACAGAAAATGCACCAGTGCAACCTGCAGAGTCACCTTATGGAAATACAAAACAAATTTGTGAAGAAATTCTTAGAGATACTGTAAAAGCTTACCCTCAGTTAAAAGCAATTGCATTACGTTATTTTAATCCTGTAGGGGCACATAAAACAGCTTTAATTGGCGAATTACCAAAGGGTGTTCCTCAAAATTTAGTACCATTTATAACGCAAACAGCTTTTGGATTAAGAGATCAGTTGTCTGTATTTGGCAATAATTATGATACAGTAGATGGTTCTGCTGTAAGAGATTACATTCATGTTGTAGACCTTGCTAAAGCACATATTATTGCTGCAGAAAGGTTATTGGATGGGATTAATGAAGAGAATTATGAATATTTTAATTTAGGTACAGGTACAGGAAGTTCTGTTTTAGAAGTCATAAATGCTTTTGAAAAAGTAAACGGATTACCAGTAAAATATAAAGTTGTAGATAGGAGAGAAGGTGATATTGAAAAAATATGGGCTGATACTACTATAGCAAATGAGGTACTTGGGTGGAAAGCTGAAAGAGGTTTAGACGAAATGATGAGTTCTGCTTGGGCTTGGGAAAAAGCCGTAAGAGAAGGAGATTGTTAGTAGCTCTTTTAAAATAAAAAAGCCGACAAAATGTTAATTTTGTCGGCTTTTTCTATAAATGATATTTACAGAATATTTAAGTTCTGTTCTTTAATTTTTTCAAGTTCATCTTTCATGTTGACAACAACTTTTTGGATGTTGACATCATTTGCTTTAGAACCAATTGTATTGATTTCTCTACCAATTTCTTGAGAGATAAAACCTAATTTTTTACCATTAGATTTAGGCTGCTCAATAGTTTGGATAAAATATTTAAGGTGTTGTTCTAAACGAACTTTTTCCTCGTTAATATCAAGTTTTTCGATGTAAAAAATTAACTCTTGCTCAAATCTACTTGGGTCAAAATTTTCATTATTTTCGAACTCAGCAATTTGATTATTTAATTTTTCACGTAAACGTTCAATTCTTAAAGGGTCAAACTCAATTACTTTAGCTAAGTATTCTGTAATATTTGTAATAGAACCTCTAATTGCTTTTTCTAAAGCATCTCCTTCATGAGATCTGAATTCAATGGTTTTATCAATAGCTTTTTTAATTGCATCTAAAACTACAGGCCAATCTTCTTTAATAACATCTTCATCATTTTCTTTTGTATATACTTCAGGCATTTCCATCACTATATTTAAAAGATTATCTGTGTTTTCACCAAGGTCAGTTGCAACAGATTTAAGATCAGAATAATAACTTTTAATCACTTCTGTATTTAAAGAAGCTTTAAGATTATCATTTCTTTTTGATGTATAATTTAAAAGTAAAAGGATTTTACCTCTTTGTAATTTTGACGTCAATAAATTTCGTAACTCAATTTCTTTATCAGAGAATGCCGATGACATTTTGATGTTACAATCTGCATTTTTAGAGTTTAGCGTCTTAATTTCAATAGATACACTTAACTGATCATTTTCTATTCTTTCCTGGCCGAAGCCTGTCATCGATTGTATCATTGATATGTACTTTTTTAGTTTAAATATTAGTCCGTAAATATAGCTTTATTATTTTTCGAATTACTTATTATTAAATTTTAATCTTAGAAATTGTATTTAGATTCAAGGAATAATTCTTTTAAAATGAATTTCTAAGCGTACGAAAATTGCTGTTTTTCAATAGAATAAATAAGAAATGAAGGAGGAGTAAATTTAAAAGTGTAAATTATAATTAACTGAAACGAGAAGATTAAAATGAAAGAATTTGAATATAATTGGACTACTAATGATACCATTGAAATATATGGTAAATGTTGGTTGCCAGAAATAGAAGAGCCTAAAGCAATTGTATGTTTAGTACATGGTTTTGGTGAACATATTTTACGTTATAACCATGTAGCTAAATTTTTTAACGATAATGGAATTGGTTTTATAGGTTACGACCAAAGAGGACACGGACAAACCAAAGGTAAGAGGGGTGTTGTGCCCAGCTACGAAGATGTATTGTATAATGTCTCTGAGTTTTTAGCCTTGGTAAACGATAAACTTCCAAATATTCCTATGTTTTTATATGGACATAGCATGGGAGGGAATATTGCTACTTCATTTTTATTAAAAGAACAACCAACTACTCTAAAAGGAGCTATCATAACAAGCCCTTGGTTACGCCTAGCAACAGACCCACCTGCATGGCAAGAAAGTATTGGCAAGTTTATCGGCAGTATTATCAAAGGCTTTGTGATACCCTCTAAACTTAATCCTCCAGATTTATCATCAGACTTATCTGTTGGTGAAGCATACGTTAAAGATCCTTTGGTACATAATAAAATTTGTACTGCTCTTTATTTTGGTGTTAAAGATGCAGGAGAATGGAATATAAAGAATGCTGATAAATTAAATGTGCCAACATTATTAATGCATGGAACTGCAGATAATATTACATCTGAAAAAGCATCTAAAGAATTTTCTGATAACGCACCTTCGGTTTTGATGACATTTAAGAAGTGGGAAAACTTAAGACACGAAATACACAACGAAGTTATTAAGGAAGATGTACTGAATGAAATGCTACAATTTATAGAAAAAGAAATAGCGTAGAAATAAAAAAACTCCAGCAAGTAGTTTCTGCTGGAGTTTAAAAGACACCGAGTTAAAATCTATAGGATAAATAACCCAGTGCTAAATGTAGATAGTTGTAGAATAATATTATTTCTATAGTCCTCCTATAATCTGAGCGCAGATAATAATAGCGACTAATGCAAAAGGGTATACCGTTGCATAAGCTACTTGTGGAGCATCGCTCTCTGTCATATTATCCATTGCACTTAAACCAGGTGTAGATGTCATACCACCAGTTAAAGCACCCATTAGAGAAAGGAAATTAACTTTAAATACAAAGTGACCAACAATGGTAACTATTAGCATAGGAATTAATGTTATTAATGCCCCAATACCGAACAGTTGGAAACCATACTCACTAATTGTAGCAACTAGTTTTGTTCCTGCTCCTACACCTACAGGCGTTAAGAACAATAATAAACCAAACTGACGTAATAATGCGTTTGCACTACTTGGTAAGTGCCATATTACAGGACCTGTTTTTCCTAAACGAGATAAACCTAAGGCAGCCATTAATACACCACCAGTTAACCCTAGTGAGAATGATGAACCACCAGGAAGAGGAACTTCTAGTTTACCTAAAAGAACACCTACAATAATACCAAGTGCTACAGGTAAGAAACTAGGAGTCTCTACCATTTTGATACTATCGCCAAATAATTCTGTCATACCAGCAACGTTACCCTTAGTACATGATACCAAAAGCTTATCACCAAAACGTAAACGAGTAGATGGTCTTGGAGAAAGTTCTAAACCAGCTCTTCTAACTCTTGTTACCGTAGCTAAAAAGTTATTATGTAAATCTAGTTCTCCTAATGTTTTACCAACAATATTTCTAGAAGAAACAACAAACCAACGGATCTCGTGTAAACCAGAACGAGGAATTTTTGTTTCTGTAACTTCGCCTAATAAAAGTTCTACACGCTTTAAAGCATCTGTAGTACCTACTGCTTTTACTAAATCACCTTTGTGTAAGATAGTTTCTTTGGTAGGTGGTTTACTTTCTGTATTTGGTTCCATAACTCGCGAGATGTTCGCTTTTGTCATGAAACGAATATTTAACTCTCCAATTGTTTTACCATGAATATTGTCATTTGTAACAATGAAGTTCTTATTCATAAGTTCAGGAGTGTCTGCAGTAGCTTCTTGTTCGTATCTTTTTTCTGCTTCTTCTACACTAATTCCAAATATTTTTGGAGCGAGTTTAACAAATAAGATAACACCAATTACACCGAATGGGTAGGCAATACCATAACCAATGGATGCTAATGGAGATTGAGAACTTTCAATTGCAGCGGCTAAACCTGGAGTAGATGTTAAAGCACCTGTTAGTAAACCAACAGCAATTTTAAAATCAATATCAAAAGCCCATCCAAGTAAGAATGTTACAATACCACCAGATGCTACTGATAAAGTAGCAAGTATTATCAATTTACTGCCTTGTGATTTGAATGCTTCGAAGAACGAAGGACCCGCCTGCATACCAATAGTAAAGATGAATAATAATAAACCAATTTTTTGAATTATAGGTGGAATAGCAAAGTCATCATAACCTAATGCATTCATTAGGTAGCCATAAAACATAGCCACAAAGATAACTGCAGATAACCCAAAGGAAACGCCTTTAACACTTACTTTTCCAAGTAAAATACCAAAAGCTATAATTGCGAATAATGCTACATAATCTGTTTGTAGCAACTGTAGAAACATCTCCATAGAATGAAAGAATGTTATAAGTGTGAGATTAATAATTTTACTTTACAAAAGTGCAATAAATCTTTTAGTTAGATGCTATTAATGTTCTCTAAAATAAGGTGACTTTATTCATCCTTTTTCTGTGAATTATTGCTTTTATTTTATAAAGTGTTGATATAACAATATAAAATTCTTTAAAATTGGAATTTAATTAAAAAAACCGATCTAATATTTATATATATTATGATCGGTTTCTGTTTTATTAAAGTAGTTCTTTGTAAGCATCTTACAATGAGCAACTTTGTGTATACATTTTTTTCTAAATTCTATCAAAGAAGTTGAAGATATCTAACGCTTTACCTTTACTCTTGTAAATAAGTATAGGTAAATTAATATCTGATGATAAAAGCTTTTCTGCAGTACTACTCAATACCATAGAAGCCATAAATGTTCTACTTTTAGAACCTACTACAATAAGATCAGCACTTACCTCTTTAGCAGTTTTGTAAATTGCATCAAACTTAGATTCATCTTCACCAATTAGCACGGGTTCAGTTTTAATATCGTGTTCAGACTTACCGGTTTGTGCTACAAAGTTGTCTAATTTCTTTTCGGAGATTTCTGAAAGAATTTTCGCAACCTCTTCGTAAGATTTTCCAGTTGATGAATAACCGTGAGGTACTCTAAAACAATTAATTGCAATTACCTTAGAATCTTTTACCAACTTGGCTAATTCTTCTGTTTGCTCTAATGCATCTTTTGATGAATCTGAAAAGTTTAACGGTAATAAGATATTAGGGGTAGTTCTATCTTCGGGTAATAATTCTGGAGCAAATAGAACCGAGCAAGGTGCAAAACTAGCTACTTTACGGGCTACAGAACCAGTTCTTTCGCCGGTACTATTTTTACCAATAATTACAATGTCTACTTGTTTTCTTTTAGACATCTTAATAATTGTTTCGGCAGGGTCACCTTCTTCAATCATTAATTCGTAATTATAACTACCAATATTTTTTATATACTTATGGATTAAAGCATCCATTGTTTTGCTAATCGACTCGTCTAGCGGGCTTAGCATATCAGGATATTTATCTGTAAGCTCTTTTGGGAGGTTTAAAGATTTTTGAACATGTATAAAGTACAGCTTTTCTACTTTACCCATTGCGATATGTCTACTCGCATGCTCTAATAATTTTTTATCTTTTTCTGACCCATCAAGGGCTACAAGTGTTCTTCTAAAAAGTGACATGGTATTTAATTTTTATGTTTTTAATGTTCCTTGTGGGAACATGGAAATTTGTTGAAATTAATAATGCAATAATTTAAGAATAATCTTGTTTAAAATAACTCTATATCTATTATCTTAATTTACACAATTAAAATTGATGAATATTATTTAATATCCAATGATCATTGTCAGTAATTATTGAGTTTATCATTTCTTAATTTTTTACCATTAAAAAAGGCCATTGATTTAATCAATGACCTTTCTAAATAAGTATTTATACAGTTTTTATTATTCTAATTTTCCTAAACGCATCATTGCTGCTGCGTAGTAATTTCCTAGAGGATATTTACGGATATATGTTTTATACCCTTCTACCGTATCAATCTCTTGTGCTTTCTTCCAATCTCCCTCTTCTTTTGCTTGAGAGTCATTTTTTAAAGCACTAATATTTTCTTTTGCTTCCTTCCAGTACAATTTGCTTGTTGTACTGTTTAAGTAATTGAAGTAAGCACCTAATGTATTTTCTTCGCAAGTACTTTTCCAAAGTGCTTCCTCATCAGCATCTACAGATGGAGCTGAGTCTATTTCTTCTTTTGGTTGAGGAGTAGGAATAGTCTCTTCTGCCACTACTTCTTCAGTAATTTCAGTTTGAACTTCTTCTTCAACATTTAATTCAGTATCTGTTTGTACTATAGTTTCTACTTGTACTTCATGACCATTAGTATAATCAGTAGTACTCTCTTCAACTAAGTCCGTGAAGGCAGAAGGAGCTTCTTCTTCGATGACTACTTCCTCAATAATTTTTTCTTCAATTATAGTATCTTCAACTACAGGGATAGAATTATCTTCAAAAGTTACCGTTTCACCAGCATCAGCATTCTGAATCGTATTAATTCTAGAATAAGCATCGGCAAGGTATTCGTTTTCTTCTGTACGGTTTAAGTATTCTTTGTAAGAATCTATAGTGTTTAAACCACTAGCAATTCTCCAAAGGTCACCTTCGTTCATTCCATCAATAAAAACAAGTGCACTGTCTCCAACTGGAGTAGTAACATCTTCAGTAACTGTAATTGGTTCTTCAACTATAACAGGTTCAGGAGTTGTTACTTCTTCTATTACACTTACCACTTCTTCTTCAGCTACAGGTATTTCTTCCTCAATAGTAGGAGTGTGCGTAATAACTTCAACAGGTTCTCCTTTATCAAGTTTATTTATTCTAAAATAAGCTTCTGCAATTTGCTCCGCAGTTTTAGTGAAATTAATGTAAGAAAGATAACCGTCTTTAGTATTTAGCTTTTCAGCACGTAACCAAAGATCTTCTTCAGAAAGTTGTTCAAGATCTTCTTCAGAAGAACTAACACTATTAGTATTTGTAGCAGTTACTTCTATTTCTGTATCAAAAGGAGTTTGTACAATTTCGTCTTTAACATCAGAAGTTACTTCGGTAAATTCTTGTGCAGATAAAGTGATTTCTTGTGCTTCTTCTAAACTGAATGAGTCTTCAGATGTTATTACTTCAGATGATGTTTCGAAAGATATTTCATTTTCTTCCTCTTCAACTTCACGTAAAGCTTCTTCTAGAACAGAATCCATTTCAGAGATAACGGCAGGAACTTCTTCGTGTTCATCGTTCTCAAAATCAATACCTTTATCTAGTTGCATGCGTTCCATATCAGTCCATAAAAGGTATTCACCTTTAAGGCCTTTAGCTTCTTCAATCTTAGTAAGAACATCTTCAATTGGTTCCATTCTAAGATCCATAAGTAGCGTTGGATCGATATCTATTTCTTCTTGTGAAATTTCTTTTCTTTCTACAACAAGAGGGGCAGGAGTAGACTCTTCTTGTAATTTTTTAACTACAGTCTGTTTGTTGATCTGCTCAATTCTTTGTTTTGATTTTTCAAAGAACTTTCCTTCGGGGAACATGTTTTGATAGAATTGGTATCCTTCAATACTGTTCCATATTGCTGTTTTTTGCCAGATAGAAGTTTCTAGTTCAAGAGTAACTTCTTCTTTAGCTTTAGGTAATAGCTCGGTAGATAACTCAGTTTTTAACTTATCACGAAGTTGTTCTTCAATTTCAACTTCTTTTGTTTTTAACTGATTGTTTACTTTATCCGAGAATTCACCTTCAAATTCTTTTCTAAGTTCATCACGTACTTCTGCACGTAATTTTTCTTCTCTCGAAAGGAATTTTTCGCACTCTTCTTTTCTTCTAAGAACAACAGCATCTTGTTTAAAATCTAGTGCTTTGTTGTAATGTTCTTTAGCTTCAATAAAATTATTATCGAAGTAAGCTTTGTCTCCTAAATCAATTAATGAAGTGAATTTTAATTCACTGTTACAGAAATCGACTTTATCTTGGTACCCTTTATTTGTAGAATCAAACTCCAATAATTGGGTATAAGTATCTTTAGAAGATTCGAAATTTTTATTGGTGTATTGTTCTTCAGCAATTTTCTCTAGAGAATTTACAATGCCTTTATGAGCAGTGTTTTCTTCAAGAATTTCGTAAGCAGCTTGATATCTATTTCTTGCGGCTTCAAAATGCTGATTATTAAACATTTGTTCTGCTTGTTGTAGTGTTTCTACAAAAGCAGCCATGTTATTAAATTCTTCGTCGTGTTCAAATAACTCAATACCTTCTTTTAAGAAAGGTAATGCTTCTGCGTAATTTTTATCCTCAAAGCTTTTCTTAATAGAAGCTCTAAGTTTCTGTGCAATAGAAAAACGCTTATTGAAACAGATAGGAGCATCTGGTACATCGTTCGTTACAAAAGAGACATGTTGTAAAGAAGCATCATTAGAAAAGTTGTTCTTTATGTCTGCAATTGTAAGTACTTCTTTTTCTTCTTCAATACCTGTTTGTAATAAAGAAGTTAAGCCAGATGCAATTGTTTTTTGAGAATCTGATTGTCCAAGTTCAGAAACAATATATGTTTTCACAGGTCCAAAAGGAACAAGTTCTTCTATTGTTTTGATACTTAGTTTGTCAAAATCGCCAAAGGTAGGCGCAGAACGGTATTCTGCATCTAAAACTAAAAAGGCATTTTTAGCAGAAGATTCATTGATAATATCAACCACTTCTGTTAACGGAATACCATTAATATGACATTGCTTTACTGTGGTATGCGGTGATGAAAGAATTAGTTTCCCTCTTCTTTCTATCAAATATCCTGAGTAAAATAAGATTAAAGTATCTTCTGTGGTATTTGCAACCTCAGCAATACGTTCTTTAATCATAGTATTCCCTTCGGAGTCCACCAAGGAAATAATATCCTTTTCATGCAGCCCAAGAATTTGAGCGTCAGTAAGTGTATCTCTTAGTAAACTAATGTCTTTATAAACATGCTCACGTCTATAAAGATCATCGTCTTTAAGGAATGTACCTATACCTATTAGTATAGCTCTGGATTTTGATGGATCGAACATCAACGGCATATCAAATAAACTAAATGAGTTCTAAATAAAAATAGTCTTGATCTTTTGTAGAGGGTACTACTTATCAAGCACTTCAAAAAAATAACGTAGGTTATTAACTTCTATTGTACAAGAAAGATGATAAATATTATTCTTCCAAGTTGTTTTGATCAATTTCTTCGTTTTTCACTTCATTATCGTAATTTTTTCGAATAATATTAATCTCAGCAAGAAAATCATCAGGGTAAGGGCTAAACTTCTCTTCTCTTGACAGTTTCTTTTTTTCTTCGTTGATTTTTTCAATATCAACGTCTTCGTCGCTAGCTAATTCACCTGCTCTATCTGCTGCTTCTAAAGCATTCCAATCAATTTCTTGATTTTGGTTTTCTTGATCCTTTTTCATCTTAGTATTTATCTTTTACTTGTACGCTATATTTTGAAGCAATTATTATTCCTTTTCATAGGTAATAAACCATTAATTTTGGAGTGTTTTCCATGCACTACCTTTAATTGTTTTTTGTTAGAAATCTTACTCTAATTAATAGTTTCTTTATCAACAAAAAAGAGAATAAAATAATTGCACATTGTAGAAATTAAATGATTCAATTTTACAATGTGCAACACTACAAAAAAAATGTAGAAATATAAACCTTATTGAGGTTAGTTAGTGTATTAACGCTTTTAAAAATAGTATTTAGTTATAAGGCATTCACCTTTAACTATCTATTGATAATTTGTTACCACTAACTCCTTATTTATGATCGCCTAAAATTTTCTCTAAAATCTTAAGTGTAATTGCATAAGTAGGGCGAACTCCTGTAAGTCCTAGGCTACCATTTGCAAGTGTACTTCCTGTAATTAGAGGGTTGTCAGAAGCGTAATATGCGTACCTAACTTTTACGTCAGCACTTATATTATTTCTTATTTTAGAAGCGCCTTGAATTGCTTTCTGATAATGTGCTCCTTCCATTTCTAGCCCCATTACTCCCCAAGATGAGTCTTTGAAGTATTTAAGAATATCTTTGTTTTGTAAAGATGTTCCCAATACTGTAATCATTGGGCCACCTACACTTTTGATTTCCTTTACATCTGCAAAGTCTTCTACTTTAAGGTCGTTATTTACAGGGTAGTTATCTGCTGTACCTTCAAAGATATGTGCAGAAGGTATCATAATATCTCCTTTACCACCTTTTAAAATACCTGCTTTACCCATAATAGAGACAGAACGAACATCTAATTCTATTTTTTTGTCGCCATCCGTAAATGGTTTCAATAGTTCGTCCATTGTTTCGAAAGCTTGTTCACCAAATGCATAATCCATTACAATAATAACGGGTGCATTATCTGGGTTTTTTAGCTTTTCAAACTTCACTTCTTTTGGTAAGTAAGAAGTAGGAATTTTAGCCATGTCAAATAACTGAACTGAAATGTTTGTTCCAGAATCTTCATTTATTTGAATCATGCCTTTTTCCATCGCATTATGAGAAATCTTATCTCTAAGATGTCCATTTTCGCTTTGGCTTACTTCTTCCATTATTGTACTGAAGTCTACTTTTGTAGTTTTCTTCCCTAATGCATCTAAAGCAAAGAAAGAGTTCATTACACTGTGTAGGTTCGAGCTAATAATATGGATAGGACGGTGTATTAAGCCATTGTGTGCTAAAACACGCTTAATTTTATCTGCCCATCTGTCGCCATAGATGTGGTGTCCGATACGTTCTCTTAAAGTAGGGCTAAAGCTAATTACTCTAGCACTATCTTCAAACTGCTCGTCCATAGCTAATTTACCTAACCAGTAAACAATATGGAAAAGACCGTTGTTTTTATCATTGTTCTGTAAGAACCTATGGTGTGCAGAACGAGTCTCTTCGTACGTTCTTCCTAGAAGTGTAGCTAAATAAGTAAAAGCAACCTCTTCGTTTTCTTTTGTAAGTGCTACTTTACCTGTTACAATTTCTTCTAGTTGTAACCATTCTCTTAACGATCTTCCTTTATCATCTTTAGCGTGATCTTTGATCTTTTTTGCTTCGATGTAAATAAAAGTAAGATGTGTTAATATATCGTAGATCTCACTTCTTCCTCTAGTAATTTCGATGAACATTTGTTCTTCATCAATTCTGTAGCAGTTTCTACGTCTAGCATGAGGTATGATTTTCTTAAAAGATGATTTTTCATACCCTTCTTCCGAAGTGAGCTTTATAAATCTAGTTTCCTCAATTCCTTTCGGTAAACGGTCAAAAACATAGACAAGTCCATTGAGATCGACCTTTTGAGTATCAGCTAGTGTTCCATAAATTTCAGGCTGTAAGATTAGTAAATCTTGCATGATAGCATTTCCTGATGCTCCACCTGGCTTGTAGTAACCTCTGATAAACAGATGTCTCATTACTACATACATTCTTTCAATTGCTGCTCTCGATGCCTGTGCTCTTGTTAATTCTCCCATATAAATGTGTTAAGTTGGTATTTAATTTATGATTACTATGTGTTTTATTATTGTAGCAAGCTACTTATTATTTATTTTTAATTCCTATTGATTAGCAGTGAATTAACTGTTCTTTAATGTTAAAGAAACAAGGTAGTGGTTAAGTTCACCTACATGTAATACTTCGATTTCGTAACCGGCTGTTACAGCATATTCTTCTAGAACAGGGTAGCTAACATAGAGCCAATCGAATTTATCGCCTTTGTGCTCTTTAAATTCCATCCAATATTGAATTTGTCCGTAATACTCGGCGGTTAAATCGATTAAGTAAGAACCATCTTCATCTTCAAAAAGGTGAATGATATCTGATGAATCAAATACTAATTGACCACCTGGAGTTAACCAGTCTTTTGCTTTAACAAGAAATTCGGCTAAACCATTCAATGTACCTACTAATCCAATCCCATTCATCAACATTAATAATGTATCGAATTTAGGACCATCGTATGCATAGATATCTCCAGAAATTACTTTTTTTACGCCTCTTTTAGCAATTGTATCTGTAGCAAAAGTAGAAATGTCCATTGCGGTAACATCAACACCTCTTTTTTGCAATGCTAAAGCATGAGAACCTGCACCAGCACCTACATCTAAAGTAGTTCCTTTACAAGCGTCTAAAGCTAACGTTTCTATAAGCGGCATATCTTTTTCTTCTCTAAAAAGAAGAGGTACGGGAATGTCGTCTGGCTCGCTAAAGTCTGAATAAACTTTAACGCAATAATCATCGTTATTATCTGCAAAAAAGGCTGCAATACCTGCACCCATTGCATCTTTATCTTTATCTATTGTGTTTCCGTATGTGGTCTTAGACATCTTTGAATTCAACTGTTAAAATACAAAAGTGTAAAATTTATGCAAATAACGATGAATTAAATTGATAATCAATAGACTGCGGTTAATGAATGGTAATTCAGTTTAAAGTAAGGTCACTAAGCGGTAAAAATCGACTAAAGTTAAACGAAAAGCGTTTCTTTCTTGTAAAGTAGTTAGAAATGGAGTTCGAGTATCTCCAAAGCTTATTTCGTATTCTATATCTTCCTTATTAAGAAGATTATATACTTCTGTAGCAAATAAAAATTGATCTGGCATTCCACCTTGTTTGTATCTTATTTCTCCTATTTGATTGGTATCTGTATTTTTCCAATACACAGTAAAATGTTGATAACCTTTAAAGAAAGGATTAGGAGCCAACATAATAAATGCATTGTCTTTTGAGGGGATACTTACAATATGTAATTGTATGATTGCTTTAGTAGAATCTAGAACAGATTTATCGTATCTATAAATTGTAGTTGTTTCCGAAGATTTTTTGTGAGGAATAATATCATAGTATGTTGCACGCACGTTGTTAAAGTACATTCTTGTTTGGTCAAGAGTGACAAACTTAGGTGCAAAAGGGTCAATAACTACATCTTTGTAGGGTTGACAGGCGAAAGAAAAAAGTATAAGAAGAGTTAGTGAAAGTATTTTTTTCATTAGTGAAAAAGTTATAGCATTTGGATAAACAGGAAATAGCGGTTTATGACTATTTCCTGTTTGATATTACTAAAATAACTCTTTTGCTATTGAAATGTTATATCTCAATGAGATTATTTTATTATAATCTTTGCATTAATGTTGGAATTATAGCGTTTTTCCATTCTCTAAAGTCACCATCAATAATGTGTTGTCTTGCTTCTCTAACTAACCATAAATAGAATGTTAAGTTATGAACGCTGGCAACCATTCCTGCTAATGCCTCATTTGCTTTGAACATATGGCGTAAGTAACTTCTTGAGTAAAAAGTACTTGCATAACCTCCAAGAGTGGCATCTATTGGTTCGAAATCATCTTCCCATTTTTTGTTTTTTAGGTTCATGATTCCTTGTGTTGTAAATACATGACCGTGGCGTGCCTGTCTTGTAGGCATTACACAATCTAACATATCTACTCCCAAAGCAATATTTTCTAAGATATTGGCAGGCGTACCTACACCCATTAAGTACCTTGGTTTATCTTCTGGAAGAATATCACAGCAAAGTTCTGTAAACTCGTACATCATTTCTGCTGGTTCTCCTACAGATAACCCTCCAATGGCATTTCCTTCACGTTCAAAACTTGCAATTTTTTCTGCAGATTGAGTACGCAAATCTTTGTAAGTACTACCTTGTACAATTGGAAATAATGCTTGGTGATGTCCGTATAAAGGAACTGTTTCGTCTAAACGATCTACACATCTTTGCAACCAACGGTGCGTTAATTGCATAGAATTTTTAGCGTAAGTATAATCCGATGGATAAGGAGGGCACTCATCAAAAGCCATAATGATATCTGCGCCAATAGAACGTTGGATATCCATTACTCTTTCTGGAGTAAATAGGTGCTTAGAACCATCTATATGAGATCTAAATGTTACACCTTCTTCTTTAATCTTTCTAGTTTGAGCTAAAGAGAATACTTGGTATCCACCGCTATCTGTTAAGATAGGACGGTCCCAACCATTAAATTTATGTAGACCACCTGCTTTTTCCAGTATTTCTGTTCCTGGTCTAAGGTAAAGGTGGTACGTATTTCCAAGAATTATATCAGCGTTGATATCTTCTTTTAATTCACGTTGATGAACTGCTTTAACCGTACCTGCAGTTCCCACAGGCATAAATATTGGTGTTTGAATTTCACCATGATCGGTTGTTATTTTTCCAGCACGCGCCTTTGTTTGAGGATCTTTGTGCTTTATTTCGAATTTTAAACCCATAATTTTCTGATTTCCATTTCTTTTGGAACACACCAAAATGCAAAGGTACATAATCAGTTTTAGATTATTACGTTTAAAATTTATCATTAAGAGACATTAAATTGTATAATTTTGAGTATTATTGGTGTGAACTAGGGATTTTGGTGCATTTAGAATCTACTATTTTAATAAAAAGGTAAATAATAGTTAATATTGACCTTTGATATTTAAATGTGTTTCGTCAATTTTGCCGATGCATAGTTTTAACTAAATACTAACTAAATATTAAATAGTCTCAATACATGGAGATGTTTATTACTAGAAATTACTACAGATTGCTTCAAATCATTTTTTTATTGTTGTCTGTATCTGCCACAAAAGCATTAGCTCAAGATGGGGAGATGGTTATCTCCGGAATTTATAAAGGTGCTAATCTTTATGTAGAAAACCCTATGTTGACTGATGGGTCTTTCTGCGTAAATAAAGTAATTATTAACCATAGCGAAATGCAAAAATTGCCTAAGGCAAGTGCATTTGAAATTGATATGGAACATTTAAAAAAAGGGCAAGAGATTAGCGTTATAATCTTTCACTCTAACGATTGTGTTCCTAGAATTTTAAATCCAAATGCAATTCGCGATAAAGGTCACTTTCAATTTGTTGAACTAGACATTACCGAAGACGGTCTTGAATGGGAAACCAGTGGTGAAGCAGAAGAAGGGAACTTTGTGATTATGAGATTTGAACACAACTCTTGGGTTGAAGAAGTGATTGTTCAAGGTTTAGGAACTAATAAACTTAATAAGTACAATTATAAAGTTTTACATCATTCTGGTGAAAACAAGTACAAGTTAAAGTACCTTGAAGTAACTGGAAAGATTTATAACTCTAGTGAGTTGATGCATACTTCTTCTAGCGAACAAGTAAAGTTCTATCCTAATAGAGTTACTAAAGTTCTTTCTTTTACAAGACCAGTAAAGTATGAGATATTAGACCAATATGGTAAAGTAGTACTTAATGGAAACTCTATAGAAGTAGATTGTGCAACTTTAAACGGAGGCAAGTACTACTTTGTAAATTACGACAATAAAACGGAGCGTTTCTTTAAAAAGTAACACGCAGTATTTCAATATAATTTTTATGAAAAAGAGTAAGCATATTTAAAATGTGCTTACTCTTTTTTTTATGTACATCTTCTCAAAAAAGAATCGATTAATAATTTAAAAGAGTTCTTATTCTTCTATCTCAATAAGAACTTGTCCTTTTTCTACTGAATTTCCTTCTGATACTTCTATACTTTTAATTTTACCAGCAATTGGTGCTTTAAGGATGTTTTCCATTTTCATTGCTTCAAGTATTATTAAGTTATCACCTTTTTCTACTTCAATTCCTACCGAGCACAACAACTCTAATACCTTACCCGGCATTGGTGCTTTTACTATGTTTTCATGACTAACAGCAGCTGTACCCATACCAAGCTGTTTTAGTAAATCATCTAGCTTAGTAGTTGCTTCAATTTCAATTTTCTTACCATTGATCTTAATACAAGCATTTTTATAATTATTATCGGCTTCAATTATTTCAATATCAAACCTTTTGTCATTATAAATAGCAGTGTATACATTATTATGTGTGGGTTTTAATTTTAAATCAATAGTTTTGTTGTCTATTATTAAAGATTGTTTGTCTTTAATAACAGAATGTTGATTGTTATTTATTGTGATATTTAACATAGTGTTGTGTTATAGTCTGATCAACGAATTAATCAATTTTCTAAATATGTTTATTGTTGTTTATATGGTGTATTAGACAATTTAAATCTAACTACAACCAAGTTAAAAAATCTATACTTAAAATTATACTAATGCGATATTTAAAGTTAGGTGTTTCTGTGATGTTGTTCTTTATGACATTTACTACTACTTACGCACAGGAAAATTCACCAACCCAAAATGATCAAGGAAGTTCAAGTCAGCCTTCTACGGAATATCAACAAAATCAGCCTCAACAAGAGGTAGTTACAGGGACTACAAAGAAAGCAATGGAATGGGGCTTTTTTGGAGGACCAATCTGGTCTATTCCGAGTGGTAATGCTCCGCAATTAAATACAGATATAAGCTATGCAAATACAAGAGTTAAAGCTAGAACTGGTGTAAACCTTGGTTTTAAATTTAACTTCTTTATTTCGCAAGATCTATCGTTAGAATTTGATGTAATGTACAATGCTCTTGGTCAGAAAACGCAATTTTCGGGCTATTATCATGAGTTAGGTTATTCTGATGAAACAGTAAATTATACTGATGTTCTAAATTACTTCACCTTCCCCGTACTCGTTAATTATTATTTAAACGATAACATTTACCTTAAAGGAGGTCTTTATGGTGCTGCGTTGGCAAGTGCACACAGAAGAGAAGGAAGTATTACAGGAGATTACCAAGATGCAGACCATTTATACAGAGGTGGTGATTTTGGTTTTACTGCAGGTATTGGTGCAGCAATGAATCATTTCTTTTTAGAATGGAGATATTCTAGAGGGTTTGTTGATGTGACTTTTGAAGATGATAAGTTTTACAATCAAAACTTTCAATTGTTAGTTGGTTTTAAATTTAAGGGATAATGAAAACAAGACATTTATATATATTCATAGGTTTTCTTCTTGTACTAGCAAGTTGTGGGTCTGAAATTGATGGAGATTCGGGAGATAATGGATTACCTGAAAAGGGTAATTTTATTTATAATTCTGATGTATTATATTATGATAAGCCAGGTGGAGATGAAGTACATCAAGATTCATTTCAAGGTTATATGGTCTATGATGGTAACAAAAAGAGTTTAGCTTTTAAACCTTTTGATGGGACTGATTGGCAAATTACTATTCAGAATGGTTTACAAATAGGTGCAGATTCTGTAGCATGGCAAATTGATAATCAGATAGTTTCTCTTGGAGGAGAAGATTTTACTTTAGAAGGCTTAGATGTGTTTTCTAGTAACGGACAAGAATACCATCTGTTAAAAACACAGGACTCTATCTTTGTAAAATACAGATCGTATTTATTGGATAATGCAAGTCCTGTAAATTATACAACTGCAAATGTAAAAGGAGAGGAGTTTTAACCCTCCATATAATATACTCTCTTAACTCTTTGACTAATTGAGGTAAGAATTTCATAAGGAATTGTATTAATTTCTTTAGCAATGGTAGATATAGAACGGCTTCTTCCGAAGATGATAACTTCATCACCAACTTCGGCAGGGATATCCGTAATGTCTACCATTGACATATCCATACAAACATTCCCAATTATAGGTGCTAAGTATCCATTAATTACCACTTTGCCAACACCATTACTTAAACGCCTGTCAAAGCCATCTGCATAGCCAATACCAATAGTAGCAATTTTCCTTTCTCCATTCACTACACCTTTTCTACTGTAACCTACAGTATCGCCAGTATTCATTACCTTAATTTGAGCAATAACGGTTTTTAAAGTAGCTACAGTATGTAAATCTTCTTGTTTCATTCCATTTACCTCTATACCGTGTAAACCAATGCCTAAACGTACCATATCCATTTGTGCATCTGGGTACCTTACAATACCTGCAGAATTTAGACAATGCTTAATTACTGTATAACCAATATTTTTTTCTAGAAGTGCTGTTGTTTTTCTGAACGATTTAATCTGCTCTTTGCTGTATAGATCATGAATATCTTCGTCTGCCCCTGCCAAATGTGTAAAAACACCTGTCACTTTTACTTTATTTTTTAACCTGTCTAATGCTTGGAATAAGTACGGAAGTTCCTCTTCTGTAAATCCTAACCTATGCATTCCAGTATCAAAATTTAGCTGAATTTTAAATGCAGTCTCCGTATCCTCTTCCTCCAAGTATTGTTCGAGCGCATTAAGCATTTCAATACTATAAATTTCAGGTTCTAATTGGTGCATTCGCATTGTTTCGAAAGAATCTGGAGATGGTGTAAGTACCATAATTGGTGTTCGAATTCCATTTTCTCTAAGTTCCACCCCTTCGTCTGCAAATGCTACTCCTAAATAATCTACAAGGTTATATTGTAATGTATTGGCAAGTTCTGTTTTTCCACTTCCGTACCCCAATGCTTTTACCATAACCATTGTTTTGGTAGAACTGTGCAATAAAGAACGGTAAAACATTAAGTTATGAGTAACCGCATCTAAGTTAATTTCTAATTGCGTACTGTGTATTTTTTTCTGAAGAAGTGCGGCTACTTTTTCAAATTCAAATTGTCTGGCACCTTTTAGTAAAATTAGTTCTTTAGAAAAAGTGATAGACTTATTTTTTATCGCTTTTCTTAATGCTTTGGTATCTTTAAAAAAGGTTGTTTTTAATCCTTTAAATAATTCTTGATGTGCTTGTAATTGCTTTCCTACACCTATAAAACGAGTAATTTCATGTTCATTACACAACTCATATACCTTTTGGTAAAGAGCACTTTTGTCGGTATCACCTTGTAGTAAATCCGATAATATAAGGGTTCTAGTTTTGTGTTCTTGATTTTGAGCAAGGAAACTTAAAGCAATCTGAAGCCCTCCCAAATCATTGTTATAAAAATCGTTTATTAACGTAGTTTGTTGTATTCCTTCTTTTTTCTCAAGACGCATAGGGATACTTTTTAGCTTACCAATACGGTTATTGATTTCGCTAAAGTTATAGCCCAAATGTACCATCATGGTTGCACAGTGCATTGCGTTTTCAAAAGATGCGGCATCTGTAAAAGGAATATGTAACGTATAATCGGTGTTTTTATATATTACATTAACGGCATAATTGTCTATTTTTTTTATGCTGATTGATGCAGTCTGATCGTAACCCCAAGTAACGCATGTACAAGATTTAGTTTGCATTTCTGCATCAATTAGTTGGTGGTCTTTACAGTAAATCACATAATCGCAGTGATTAAAAAGCGAGCCTTTCTCTTTTACCTTTTGTTCTAAGGATGTAAAATGTTTATCGTGTGCAGAACCAATATTAGTAAAAAGCCCAATAGTTGGCTGAATAATAGAAGCAAGATGTTGCATCTCGTTTGGTTTTGAGATTCCTGCTTCAAAAATTCCTAGATCATGTTTTTCGTTTATTTGCCAAACAGATAAAGGGACGCCAATTTGAGAATTATAACTTTTTGGACTTTTAACTACATTTCTATCTATTTCTAAAATAGAATACAACCATTCTTTTACAATCGTTTTGGCATTAGAACCAGTAATACTTATTACGGGTAAATTGGGATATTGTAAACGGTGGTATTGTGTAAGTTTCTGTAGTGTATCTAGTGTATTTAGGCAATATATAAATTCAGCATTTTTGTACTTATAACCTTCATCAAAATCACTAGTAACCACAAATTTCCGAACTCCTTTATTGTATAATTCTTCTACAAAACTCTGTCCGTCTCTTTTTATGCCTTTTAAAGCGAAAAAAATTGTTTGACTTGGAGCTGTTAATAATCTACTATCAATCAGTAAATATTTTGCTTTCCAGAAAGGGGACGAAAAGTCTATAGAATTCGAATTATTCATATAAATTTTTAAGGGGTTGAATACAAAGTTATACGAATATCTGAAATGATAAAGTTAATGTCTATTGATTTATGAATTGTTTGATTTCTGCTGCTTATTCTAGTTCTTTTACCTACAAGAATAAGATTGATTACGTAACATTCGAAATAGAATAAAGGAGTAAGAAGGTAGGAGTACATTTGTATTCCTGCCTTTGTTGTTTAGTAAAATGTAGACGAACTTTAGTTTACTTCACCTTGATTATAGATGAATAAATTGTTTAATTAACTAGTTCATTTTGTGTGTTTTATGGGTAATTGCTACGAATGTAGGTACTTATGGATAATAATGGTTAATCTAAAGTGTTTACTAACAACAAATCCAAAAAACACTCGTAATTTTGTAGACCGGTCAATTATTATCTCCTCAAGAATTGTTTGTTTGACCGGCTTAAAAGTAAGCATAATATTGAATGAAAAGTATTCTACAAAAATATTCTTATCACTATAAAGATACATTGAAGTTGGCACTTCCTGTTGTAATATCACAGGCAGGGCAGAACCTAACAAATATTATAGACAACGTAATGGTGGGCCATTACAATACAGTTTCTTTAGCAGCGGCAGGGTTTGCTAATAGTCTGTTTGCTATTTTCCTAGTTTTTGGAATTGGCTTTGCTGTAGGCGTTACTCCTTTAGTAGGAAAAGCTTATGGTAGAAAAGATTATGTAGAAATGAGAAGTCTTTTTAAGCACAGTATGTTCTTAAACGGGGTTTTTGTTTTTATCCTTTTAATTATCCTTTTTGGTCTTTCTAGGCTAATGGGATATATGGGGCAGACAGAAGAAGTAGTAGAAGCATCTCGTACTTATTTTATGATCAATGCTTTTTCTCTTGTTCCAATGATGGTGTTTTTTACTGCTAAGCAATTTGCTGAAGGTGTAAAGAGTACTAAAGTTGCCATGTATTTTACGTTACTGTCTAACATTATCAACTTTGTAATAAACTACGTGCTTATTTACGGTAAATATGGTGCACCAGAACTGGGTTTAGAAGGCGCAGGTATAGGTACATTTGTAGCCCGTTTAGTTGGTGGTATAGGCATGATGGTCTATGTAGTTAATAATAAGCGTTTCCATAAATATATAAGCGGTTTTATGGCAGTTAATATCCATAAAGATAAGCTTGTAGAACAAATGAAAATTAGTTTACCAATTGGTTTTCAGGCATTAATGGAAGTAGGTGCTTTTGCAGTTGGAGCCATGATTGTTGGTACAGTTGGTACACAACCAATGGCAGCACACCAAATTGTAATGAGCATGATATCACTCACATTTATGATGGTAAGTGGTGTTGCATCTGCAGTTTCTGTTAGGGTAAGTAATTACTTTGGTCAGAACAATTGGAAAGAAGCAAGAATTGCAGGTTTTACAGGACTTCAATTTGCGTTGGCAGCCATGTCTATTTCAGCCGTTTCTTTTGCAGTGTTTAATAACTTTTTACCTTCTTTATTTACAGACGATCAAGAAGTTATTCAGTATGCAGCATCTATGTTAGTTTTTGCAGCACTGTTCCAATTGTCAGATGGAGCACAGGTAATTATGACGGGTGCATTAAGAGGAATTACAGACGTTAAAGTACCCACATTTATTTGCTTTATATCGTATTGGGTAGTTTCACTTCCGTTAGGATATTACTTAACTACATATACAGATTTGAGCTTTTTAGGAGTATGGATAGGTTTATCAATAGGGCTTACATTGTCTGCTATTTTATTGTTTATTAGATTTACAAGTAGAACAAAGCATGAGATTGAAAGAAGATCAGTTGCTCATGTAGAAATGAAACCTGTAACCGCCTAACTTTTGATTGAATTAAAGAAAAAATTAAGAAAAGAAATAATTGCTAAAAGACATCAGCTTTCTTCTGATGAAGTGCTTTTAGCGGAAGAATATATTGCAGCAGCATTTTGGGGTCAAGTACCCGAAGATGCTGCTGTTTTGCATACCTACCTACCCATTAATAAAGAAGCATCTACTTATAAAATTATAAAGAGAGCCTTAAAATTAGGGTGGACTGTAGTAGTTCCTAAAACGCTACCTAATAGAGCGTTAAAACATTTAGTGCTTCATAGTTTAGAGCATTTAAAACAAGAACGTTTTGATACATTAATACCTTTGCAAGAAGAAGAGTATATGGGTAATTTTGATCATGTACTTGTTCCGGGAGTGGCATTTTCTTCTAATTTAGGACGCATGGGTTATGGTGGTGGTTATTATGATACCTTCTTATCAACTAAAAAAAATGTAAAGAAATGGGGTATTGGGTATTCGTTCCAAATGAATGAAAATTTACCCCTAGAAGAACATGATGTGAAGATGAATGCCTTAATAATCGCTCCTGTAAACTAAACTTGAACTTTATTTTAATGATTTGATTTTAGCCAATTTATATCATTTATAGTGATAGATTTACATAAGACATCTATACAGAGGCACGCTAAATACACCCTCAATCATTTTAAATAAAGTAATGATAATCGAAGAAACCACGATTGTTATTGCTTTATTTTTTTACTTAATTCCAGATTCATTTCTACTTTCAGCAACTTTATTTGGTACATCTTAACAGCTAATCCTTTTATTTTAATAATGATCTCTATTTTTTTATGAAAAATTACGGAAAGCAGTAACGAAAACCGTATTTTTGAAGGCTATCATTATAGTAGTTTTATCATGAACTTGATGAAGTAAGAAACCAGAAATAGTAAGGTGATTTTTTAGCAGAAGTTAATTGATTAATCAAGGCTAAATTGAAGAAAAGACAATTTACACTATACTACGCTTTTTAGGTTATTACTTAAAAAAAGGACAACAAACGTTTGGGGAAGAAAAAACAGAAAAAAGTACTTACAAATTGGCAAAAGCTAAAACGCCGCTTTCTACTAAGAAAGGGGCTTAGATTTGTACGTATTTGGTTTTTCAGATTCATCGCCTTACTGATTTTTTCGTGGTTAAATGTGATGAGTTTTTCACAGATACCTCAAATACAATCGGTCTTAATAG
Source organism: Flammeovirga pectinis (assembly GCF_003970675.1). GTDB lineage: Bacteria > Bacteroidota > Bacteroidia > Cytophagales > Flammeovirgaceae > Flammeovirga > Flammeovirga pectinis. The sequence goes on along the minus strand of NZ_CP034562.1, from coordinate 2,845,904 downwards.
ACAACTTAACTACAGCAATTACCGAAAAAACAAAGCACCCTACTACCATACAGAGTGTGGATATTGACTGGTTTGATACATGGACTTTAAACAAAGTTCAAATCTTAGATTTAGACAGCATTCCTCTAATTGAAGTAGGGACTGTAAAATTAGATTTCTCTTTTATAAAATTACTCTACAACCAAGACAATTACATTCATGTAGAAGAGACTACCCTCCAAGATGTAAATGTAGAAATGACCATGGATTCTGGGGTAGATTCTATGAATAACATGACCAAATGGATTCAGTATTTATCTGGAGATCCAGAGGGTATTCATAGGTTTGATCATAAAGAAGCAGGAGATATCCATTTAGAATTTGATAAAGTCTACTTACGTAATGCACGTTATTTTCTATTAAACAGTACTGTTCCCCACAGAGAGAAAGGTCGTTTTGATGTAAATGATATGGAATTTTTAGATATCAATGCAGATGTGTCTCATTTAAAAATAGTGAGAGATACGATAGCCATGGATATTAAAAATCTAAGAGCAGTAGAACGTAGGAGTAAGCTAATAATTAAAGATTTAGACAGTTACTTAGGCATATCGTCAACAGGTTTAACCTTAAGTAATTTAAAAGGGGATATTGGTTCTAGTAGTGTAAGAGGTTTAATAGACCTTCAATACGATGACTATACAGATTACAACGATTTCTACCATTGTGTAGTAATGAATGTTGACCTTAAAAAGTCTGTTTTACATACCGACGATTTGTCGAACTTCTTTGTGTATTTTGATTCTATACATGATTATATTTCTGGAGATGTTAAACTAAAAGGTAAAGTAAATAGCTTTAAATTAAAAGATACGAACCTACGGTTTGGTGGAGGAAGTAGAATACGAGGAGATTTTGTATTCGATAAAGTAATGGCTGAGGAACGCACTTGGATGAACTTGGCTTTCGAACCTTCTTATTATTATGTGCAAGACCTTTTGCCTTTTATCCCGCCATTCTTAGAAGAATATATTAGTATGTTCGGAAGCGTATCTTTAGATGGAAATTTCCAAGGTACTTTAGACGATTTTGAATTAGATGCTATTGTAGATTCTGAACATGGAAAGCTAAATCCGGTAATGGATATTTCTATAAAACAAGAAGAATACAAAGGATACTTAAAGATTGATAGCCTAGATTTAGGGGGTGTTTTTGGCTATAAATGGCTTGGAGAATTAGACTTTGAAGGAGATATTGATGGTAAAGGTTTTACTATCGATGAAATGAAACTGAAAGTAAATGCCAAGGTAGATCGTTTAGGTGTAAATGGATATACCTATAGAAATATCGCATTAGACAGTACTTACATTAAAGAAAAATATTTTAAAGGAGGCTTATTAATTAACGACCCTAATTTAAAGTTTTTCTATAGAGGGTTATTTGATTTTAATGATAGCACTTTCGATTTTAAAGCAGGTATAAATGTACCGAACTTTAGAACAATAAAACTAGCTAAAAAGGATGTAGGTCTAATAACAAACGTAGAAGCATCTTTTGATAAAGTGACAAATACAGGTATCTCTGGAGGAGTTAAATTTTATGGTACAAAAGTATTTAATAAAGAAAAAGAGCTAAATATTGAACGTTTAATGGCTGTTACCAAAGTGATGGATAATGGACTTAGATTATTGAATATTGAATCTGATTTTCTTGAATTTAATATGGCGGGTTTCTTTACTATAGCTAACTTAAGCAGAGACCTTACAGAGCTGTATACAGAATCTAAATTGTCTATTCTTGGTAATGAAAAGGAAAAAGACAACTTCTACACAAAGAAGAAGGAGAAAATTGAGCAGAAGGGAATATCTAACTATTCTGTAGATGCAGAACTGACAATTATTAATGTAAACGACCTGTTTTCAATTTTTACAGATAGTGTTAATATTGCCAACCAATCAAAGATGATTTTTGAGGCTGATTTTGGAAGAAGACAAGCTATTGATGCAAAATTAAGAAGTGATCATATCTCTTTTTATGGAGTGGAGTTAGATTCCAATCAATTAAATTATTTTACAGAGAAAGAGCATTTAGAACAGCGTTTTAATACCTCTATAAATGTAATGTCTAAACATCAAAATATTAACGGAGTAGCTACCAAAGACTTTTCTTTTGATGCCTTTTCTTTAGATGATAAGATCATTTTTGATACCAAAACGAATTTTTATGAGCTAAGTACTGCATTAAATTTAAAAGGAGATATTGGTATTGAGCAAGATAGTATGATTTTTAGACTCCCTCAATCTGAAATATATTGGGAAGGAGAAACATGGACAACAACATCCAATTTACCATCAAAAGTTGTGGTGTACCCAGATGGTGTAAGGTTCCAAAATTTTAATTTAACGAATGATACTGAAGGCTTTGTATTTCTAAATGGTCGTGTTCAGAAAGACATAGAAGAACCTCTTCATATTAAAGCAAATAGTTTAGATTTAACCTACTTCGAGAAATATTACGAGCAAGATATTAAAGGAACTGTTGATAGTATAGATGTTTTTATAGAAGATGTTTTCAATGCTCCTAGAGTCTATGGTCATATAGATATTGATAGTTTAGATATTGATGATTACTACTTAGGTGATGTAAATGGGCAATCTTCTTGGACCAAAGAAGCACTTAATGTTAACCTTCAAATTTTAGATAGTGCCAAACAGAAATTCCATTTAATAGGGGGGTACTACCCACAAAAAATTGGCAATGAACTAGACTTAAAACTAGAAGTAAATGATTTACCCATTGGTATTTTTCAGCCTTTTATTGATGAGGTAGTAGAAAAATTAGATGGGGATGTTACAGGATGGATCAAAATTTCTGGAACAAAAGATAAGCCAAAGCTTTGGGGTAATGTATTTGCTCAAGATGGTATTATTCAATTGGTGTATCTAAATGTGCAGTACAAATTTGGTGATATCGGCTCTTTGGCTAAAATTCAGGTACGGCCAAATAAAATTGTGACGAACGAGTTAAAAGTAATGGATGAGTACGGGCACTTTGCTTTTATAAATGGCGGTGTTAATTATCAAGATGGGTTTAAAGATTTACTTGTAGATTTGAGTGTAGATTTTGACGATTTCTTTATAATGAAGAAAGAAGAAAAAGGCAATGATCTTTTCTACGGAACTGCATTTGGTACAGGAGATATAAATATTTCAGGTCCATTTAATGATATTGCTATTGATGTAAATGCCACAACCAATAAACGAACAAAGATATTTATACCACTAAATGCCATTGATTACAATGAGACTGACCCCTATATTGTTTATATAAAAAGTGACTCTATCAAAAAAGTAGAAGCACAACAAGAACATATTGACGAAGAAATTTCTAAGGGAACTCAACAAGCCAATTTCCAAGTAAACATGAATTTGGATATTACCCCAGATGCGTATTGTGAGATGATTTTTGATAAAAAATCTGGCGATATTATTAGAGGTAACGGACTTGGAAAGCTTCAGATGAAAATAGATAAGAACAGAGATTTTGAGATGTTTGGTAATGTAGAAATCGTAAAAGGAGCCTACAATTTTACCATGCGTGTAGCAGAATTTAATCTAGTAGATAAAAAGTTTGTAATAAATAAAGGCTCAACATTACAATGGAATGGTGATCCGTTTGCTGCTCAAATGGATATTGTTGCTAAATACGAACAAAGGGTAAGTTTATTGCCACTAATTGATATTCAGGATAGTACCGTAAGAAGTGCTCCAGAAATAACAAAAAGGTATCCTGTTGATGTAGACCTAATGATTAAAGGACAGCTGTCTGCTCCTGAACTTGGTTTTGATATAGATATTCATGATTACCCTGCAACGGTAGTTACAGAATCTGGCCCTATTTCTTTAGAAAGTTATGTGGCAGGTTTCGAAGAAAGAATACATAGAGATGAACAAGAATTAAACAGACAGGTATTCGGGCTTATTGTATTAAGACAATTATTGGCCAACGACTCTTATGATGGATTTGGACAAACGGCCTCCAGTAGTGTGAGTGAATTACTAACCAACCAATTAAGTTATATACTCTCCCAAGTGAATGAAAACTTTGAGGTAGATTTAGACATGAGTGGCTTGGATAGGGAAGCATTACAAAATTTACAAATGAGGTTGTCTTACACCTTTGCACAAGGTAAAGTAAGAGTAACTAGAGATGGAGGTTTTACCGATAGTCAGAACCAAACTACTGCAGCATCTGTATTAGGAGATTGGACTGTTGAAGTTGTTTTATCACAAGATGGAGCATTAAGAGCAAAATTTTATCAGAAATATAGACAAGATGTTTACATCACATCAACCAACCAAGACAACACGTCTTTAACTGGGGCAAGTGTAATGCATACCAAAAGTTTTGATAGTTTTAAACAAATTACTTCTCCTGCAACAACAAAAGATTTAACAGAAAAACCTAAAGGATATAGAAAACACCTCAGACAAAAAAGACGGGAAGAAAAGAAAAAGAAGAAACAGAAAAAACATGAAAACAATTCAGAGTAGCGAAATTATAGCATGGTTTAAAGGCCTGCAAAACGATATATGTAGAGATTTAGAGTTAATTGATGGTAAAGCTAAATTCCAGGAAGATTTATGGGAACGCCCTGGTGGTGGTGGTGGAAGAACACGTGTTATTAAAGGTGGAAAAGTAATAGAGAAAGGTGGTGTAAACTTTTCTTTAGTAGAGGGACAGTTAAGTGAACCTATGGCTAAAGCATTAAAAGTAAATGCTGCAGATACCTTTAAAGCAACAGGTGTATCTATTGTACTTCATCCTAAAAGTCCAATGGTGCCAATTATTCATATGAACGTTCGTTATTTTGAATTATCTAGTGGAGAATATTGGTTTGGTGGAGGGATAGACCTTACGCCACATTATGTAGATAAAGAAGCAGCAAAATTATTCCATAGCCATCTATTTGATGCCTGTGAAAACTCTAAGTTTGGCTATTATGAGCGTTTTAAAAAATGGGCTGATGATTATTTCTTTATCCCTCATAGAAATGAAACTAGAGGTATTGGTGGTATCTTCTTTGATAGATTACACCATGCAAAAGAAGGTTTAAACCCAGACCAATTATGGCATTTTGTTCAAGATGTTGGAGAGTCTTTTATTCCTGCATATAAAGAGCAAGTACTTAGAGCAAAAGATAAAGATTTTGGAAAGCAAGAGTTATTATGGCAACGTTTAAGAAGAGGGCGCTATGCAGAATTTAACCTTGTATGGGATAGAGGAACTAAGTTTGGATTGGAAAGTAATGGTAGAACAGAATCAATTTTGATGAGTTTACCACCCGAAGCAAATTGGGAATACGACCATCAGGTAAAAGAAGGTTCTAAAGAAGAAGAAACATTATCGCTTCTTAAAAAAGGAATTGATTGGTTAGGGTAAATAAGCACTAACTTAAAAAAAATACAAGACTTTATAATGTATCATATAATGCATTATAAAGTCTTTTTTATGTAAAAAGGCCCTATGAAATTAATCATAAGACCATAGAAGTATAGTATGTAGTTGTTATATAGTTTTTTTAATTCTTATCATTTATGCGGATGGCGTATAATCATACCCAGGATCAACAGGAAGAGGATTTTCAGGAGCTTCATCAGGAAGTTCATTGTCTGGAACACCTTCTATAGGATGAACAGGGATTATTGGCTCAATTGTATCATTTGCGTTGTTACAAGAAATTGTAAATAAAGAAGTTAAAGTGAAAACAGTAATTAAAATTTTTCTCATTGTAGTTGATTTTAAAAGTTTTGATATAGCTTTTTAAACGCACTACAATTAGGTATTGATTACCTTTTTTAGGTCAAGAAATTCCTAAAAAGCACCAAAATTATTTTTTTTGAAACAGTACAGAAAAGATCATTTTCTTATAAGTGAAAGAAGAAGCTTTCTGTGTGAAATTCCTTTCAGAAATAAGAGAAACATAATTATATAATACTGTATTCTGAAGGTTTGCTGTTACTTTAAAGAAGGTAACCATACTAAGGTGAAGTACTTTATGTATGTATTTTAAAGGATGTTTTTGATCAATACGGAAATCTGATACCAACCATAAACCTTTTTGATGTAATAAAGAGGGAGTCGATAAAATAAATTCTTTTAAGGCCTTTTCTTTTAGAACATCTAAAAAGAAATTGGTAATAATTAAATCAAATTGCCCATAGTTTTTAGCAACTTCATAACTGTCCGTAATATAGGTTATTGGGTTTGTAACTGTTTGTTGTTTTGACAGTTCCATCATTTTAGGAGACATCTCTATGTAAACAATCTCAGAAGGTTGTAATTTTTTATCAATCTCAGGAAGTAACTTACCTGTGCCACCACCTATAAATAGTATGCGCTTTCCTTTGCTTATTTTATCAAAATGTATGCTTTGAATAGACGTTATTGACTTGCCAAAAACAAGGTAGGCGAGTGCATCATAAATAAATGCTATTCCATCAAACCTATCTTTTTTCATAGACACAAATAAAGAAGTGGAAAAAGGAAAACAAAGTCACCAAAAATTCTAAAGTAATCGTCTTTTGAAAAGAAATCAGCCTTCACATAAATTATAATTAAACATATCCCCATAAGTAGCAAAACGTTTACAGGCAACTGAAGAGGGCTATTCCAAAACAGATAATAGCAGAGAGAAATCATGCTTAAAAATAGAACGATTAAAGCGTTTATTCTCCATCTAATATATTTATAGCCAAGCTTTCTAGCGGCAGATAAAAGGTTATCTTTTGTGTCTGATTCGTAATCAAATAAAGCAAACTCTAATAAATTAATTGCTGCAAGAATAAAAAAGAGGAAAGTGAATAAGTAGAATTGAGGCGTTAATGTTTCGCTTAAACTAAAAACAGGTAAAGCAACTCCACAACTATAAATTAAGGCTACTGTAAACTCTTTAAATGTAGAAAAGGGAAGAGATTGTAGATTAATAATGAGCAAATAAATACCTACTAAAACACCAAGGATTACTCCATGATAGAAGATAATTTTAGGAACATAAAAGAAAGTGAGGGCTAAACCAATTAGAATGAGTAAAGCACAAATACCACTTAAAATTTTTTTATAACGCTGATGAAAGGCGTGCCTAAACGTGTGTGCAATATGCTGTATAGAATGGGCATCTAGTAAATGATCTAGCGTATAGATTACCCAAACGGCAATGCCTAAAGCAAAATATACATTGGTTGGAATAAAAGTGTTATTGACTTTTGCTAAAAACATACAACAAAAAATAGCCCCAATAGCAACATCGAGGCTTAACGCTTGTATATGATTATAAAGATATTTTATCCAACCCATTAGATGGTTTACTGCGTTTTTAGGAGTTTTTTATAAATACCAGCATGGGCAGGGTCTAGTTCTAAAAGTATTCTTCCTACCTGATCTGCCTGTTCTGTAGTTGCTCTAGAAAATAAGTTGGCAATTTCGGCTCCTTTAGATGCTAAGAATACATCCATAGTAACAGAAATTGGGATGCTCTTTTTTACCGCTTTAAGATCATTTAATCCCTTTATTATGTTATCTCTTGCTTCGTCAGGTCTTTCATCAAAAATATCTAAACCTTGGCGGTGGTAAGTATAAAGAAACAATCTGAAATTCTCGAACTGAGGATCCATAAAATCTTTAGCAAGGTAAAAACGGTCTCTCTTATCGCCAAAGGCAGACCAACCAGCTCTACCATTTTGTTCTGCAATATTGGCAATTTCTAAAGCCTTCTCGTAATATATAGAACCACCTTTAGGACTAAAAGAATCGTAATCCATTCCTAAAGTAATGTAAGAATAGAAGCTTAATAATGCTACAACTTCAGAAGTATATGTTCCTCTTGTAAATACTAAACGGTCAGAATTATTGTACGTAAACTGCCATTTAGAATCAAGAAAATTAAGCATTGGTGTTTCAAAAGAAGAGTTGTATATCGGTCGGATACTTTGTATCTGAACATCTGCAGTATAACTCTGCGAAGAAACATCTGAAGCATTTCCTAGCGTAACCATAATGTTAAGTTTAATTTTCTCAACATCTTCAAAACGGTCATCAGCCCATTCTTGATTGGTCATAAATTGCTGCATGGCATTTTGCATTTCAGTAAAAACTTGCGTTTCATTGGTCTGAACACGTTCGCCGTTAACAGTAATTGTTGCTTGGAATTCTTGTGCATTTACAAGATTTCCAAATAATATCAGGAATGTAAGTGTTAGTATTTGCTTCATTATAATCAAGTTGAAACTTCTATTGCCTATCAATATACAACCTTTTGATTCGGCAATGAAATAGCATTTATTTTTTCCTTTGGATGATTTCTTTAACGATATGTTCAGCAACTTCTACTTTAGATAAAAGTGGAAGTTCTCTTGTCTTATCAGCAGAAACAATAGTTACTTTATTTGTATCGTGACCAAAACCGGCACCTTTCTCTCTTAAACTGTTTAATACAACAAAGTCAACGTTTTTCTTTGTCAACTTTCCTTTAGCATTGGCTAATTCATTGTCAGTTTCTAAGGCAAAGCCAACAGTTATTTGATGTTCTTTTTTACGCTCACCCATTGTTTTGGCAATATCGGTAGTGCGTTTCATTTTAATATCAAGATCACCTTCCTTCTTCTTAATTTTAGAATCGGAATAACTTAATGGCGTATAGTCTGCAACAGCTGCGGTAAAAATGCAAATGTCTGCAGCATCAAAATTATGATCTACAGCTTTGTACATATCTTCTGCAGAAGATACAGAAAGAACAGTAATAGCACTTGATGCACATACTTGAACTGGCCCAGAAATAATAGTTACCTCTGCACCTTGTTGTGCTAATTCTTCTGCAATAGCGTAGCCCATTTTACCTGTAGATCCATTTGTAATAAAACGAACAGGATCAATTTTTTCTTTGGTAGGACCAGCAGTTATAATTGCTTTTTTACCAGAAAGTGGTAAATCTTTTTTAGGCAAGAAAAACGAAGTTACAGCGTCTAATATATGTTCTGGTTCTGCCATTCGGCCTTTACCTACAAGTCCACTAGCTAATTCTCCTTCTTCTGCATCAACAATTAGATGTCCGTAGGCAGTAAGTGTAGCAATATTTCTAGTGGTAGACGGGTGCACAAACATGTCTAAATCCATTGCAGGAGCAATCATTACAGGACATCGAGCAGAAAGATAGGTAGCCATTAAAAGGTTATCGCATAAACCGTTGGCCATTTTTGCCATTGTATTAGCAGTTGCTGGAGCAATAATCATTAAGTCTGCCCATAAACCAAGCTTTACATGGCTGTTCCATTCCCCTGTTTCTTCGTTTGCATATTGCGTTAAAACGGGGTTTTCTGATAATGTAGATAATGTAACAGGAGTAATAAATTGCTTAGCAGCTTCGGTCATAATAACCTGAACTTCTGCTTTTTGCTTTTTAAATAACCTAACAAGTAAAGCAATTTTATAGGCTGCAATACCGCCAGTTACTCCAATTAATATTTTTTTTCCCTTAAGAATTGAATCCATTTGTTTGTACTTCGTTATTTCGAAGAGTAAATGTAAAAAAAAAGAACTTCCCGATCTACATTGTAGTCATGGAAGTTCTTAAATCAAATTAGATTGTAAATTTCTTTTAGAAATTGTCCTCTACTTTTGTAAAAAAGATCTTGTCCTCAAGCAACTCCTCTATTGCTAAAGATGTTGCTTTTGGCATACGCTCGTAAAAACGAGAAATCTCGATTTGCTCGCGGTTTTCTTGAACTTCTTCAAGGTTATCCACTGTAGTAGCAAATTCAGACAATTTAGCATTCAACTCATCTTTTAAACGAGAAGAAATTTGTCTAGAACGTTTTCCGACAATAACGATTGACTCATAGATGTTATGTGTCTCTTTAGTCAAATCCGTTAAATCACGAGTTACTATTGATGCTTTAGGCATTGATATATATAATTAATAATCGAATACTTCTTACAAGATGGCTAATTTATTGGATTTTTTTTTTAATGCCAAAAAAATAGATCATAAAGTCGTAATCCTAGGTAAGTTATCTCTTATAAGCTAAATAAACGTGATTAGTAGAGTTAGATTCATTGATTATTAACAATTGTAGAATAGATATCTTTTTATCCTAATAAGGAAGTTACTTTATAGTAAAATTGATTTTTTGAAAAAATAGACTTGAAATTTGGTTTTAATGCATTATTGAATTACTATTGTAGTGTAATAGTTAAATAGTACACTAAAATAATAAGATATGATAAATATTAATAACCTTACTTTTGGGTATTCAAGAAGGAAAATACTTTATAATGATTTAGAGCTTGAATTAAAAGAGGGAAATATATATGGTTTATTAGGTGAAAATGGTGCTGGTAAATCAACATTATTGATGCTGATAGCAGGTTTAAAACAGCCTTATTCTGGTACAGTTAATATAAGTGGGCATTTTGCTAGCGATGCTTCTCCAGAGTTCTTAAAAGAGATTTTCTTTATTCCTGAAGAAATGACATTCCCTAATGTTACTATAGAAAAATATTTATCTGTACTAGCGCCGTTCTACCCTAAATTTGATAGAACAGCATTTTTCGAAATGATTACAGAGTTTGGCTTAGAGCCAACAATGAACTTGCATAATATGTCTTATGGACAAAAGAAGAAAGCATTAATTTCTTATGGTTTAGCAAGTAATACAAAGTTGTTATTAATGGATGAGCCGACAAATGGTTTAGATATTCCATCTAAAAGTCAGTTTAGAAAATTAGTAGCAAAACATATGTCAGATGATAGAATATTTTTAATATCTACACATCAAGTACGTGATTTAGAAAGCTTAATTGATCCTATAGTGATAGTTGATAGTGGTAAAGTAGTCTTTAACGAAACATTGGACTATATCACAGAAAAA